>JAIBBJ010000177.1 GCA_019694735.1 Gemmatimonadaceae bacterium
GCCACGACGGCGACGTGACGGGGAGATGCCGCTGCTCCGCGGCCGACATCGCGCGCTACCGGTCGCGGCTGAGCGGACCGCTCGCCGACCGGATCGACCTGCACGTGCGCGTGGGCGCCGTCGCCCTGTCCGACCTCGGCGCGGCGACTCGCGAGGAGCCGAGCGACGCGATCCGGGCGCGGGTGGTCGAGGCGCGGGAGCGACAGCGGGTCCGCTACCGCGTGCTCGCGGGGATCCACCTGAATGCGCACGCGCCGGGTCGCTGGTTGCAGGCGCACGGCGGGCTCACGGAGGGCGCCCGTGACCTGTTGGCGACCGCTGCGGAGCGACTCCGACTCTCGGCGCGGGCGTTCCACCGGGCGCTGCGCGTCGCGCGCACCGCGGCGGACCTCGCGGGCGAGACGCGGATCGAGCCGGGGGCGATCGCCGAGGCCCTGATGTTCCGGCCACCCGTCGACCAGGCGTAGCGCGCCGGCGTGCCGGCGTCCGCGACCTGACACGCTCCGAGGGGGGCAATAGCTTTCACCTGATGGACTCGCCCCCCGCCCCCGATGCCGTCGCCCAAGCGAAGGAGCACGCGCTCGCCGCGTGGTGCCGCGCCCGGACGTCCGTGCTGGTGGGCTACTCGGGTGGCGTGGACTCCACTTACCTCGCGGCGGTCGCCCTCGAGACGCTGGGGCCCGACCGGACCCTCGCGGTCATCGGCCGGAGCGCGTCCTACCCGGCGGTGCAGTGGGCCCGCGCCCGCGCGGTGGCGGAGCGGATCGGCGTCCCGGTGCTCGAAGTCGACACCGACGAGCTGAACGACCCGCAGTACGCGGCGAATCCGACGGATCGGTGCTACTTCTGCAAGCGTGAACTCTGGGGCCGGCTGCAGCCGGTGGCGGCGGCACGCGGCTTCGCGGTGGTGGTCGACGGGACGAATGCGGACGACCTCAGGGACCACCGGCCCGGCGCGCAGGCGGCCCGCGAACGGGACGTCGCCTCGCCGCTCGCGGAACTCGGCTTCACCAAGGCGGACATCCGTGCGCTCTCCGCGGCGCGCGGCCTCCCGACCTGGGACCAGCCGTCCTCGCCGTGCCTCAGCTCGCGCCTGCCATACGGAACGGCGGTGACGCCGGAACGACTGGCGCGGATCGAGCGCGCGGAGGCCGCGCTGCGCGACCTTGGCATCGCCGGCGACCTGCGCGTGCGCGACTTCGGGGTGCGGGCGCAGGTCGAGGTCGGGCGCGAGCTGCTCGCGGCATGGGAGACGGGCGCGGCGCGTGCCCGGCTCGACGCCGCCGTGCGCGCGGCGGGC
This sequence comes from Gemmatimonadaceae bacterium, assembly GCA_019694735.1. Lineage (GTDB taxonomy): Bacteria > Gemmatimonadota > Gemmatimonadetes > Gemmatimonadales > Gemmatimonadaceae > Pseudogemmatithrix. Next base: position 1,301 of record JAIBBJ010000177.1, read on the forward strand.
TTCGAGACCGTCGATCTCCGCGCGTACCGCTCGGGCGCGCTCAACGTGCTGGCCGGGGTCGTCCCGGGAGGCGGCTGATGTTCAAGTTCCTGTTCCGCGTGGGATGCCTGCTGCTCCTCGCCGCGATCGGCGCGGCGGCGTGGTACTCGCGGGGCTATTGGATGCCCCGGGCGAAGCAGGCGATCGCCGTCGAGGCACCGGCCGACACGGCCGGATGGGCCGCGATCACGCCCGCAGGCGCCAAGCGGGCGCAGGACCGCATCGCGGCGCTCGCTCGGCGGAACGGTCCCGCGTACGTGACGCTCACGCCGAACGAGTTCGCGGCGTACGTGCTCGGCAGCGCGCTCGCGGAGGTCGCGCGCCAGGATTCGGCCACGCAGGCGATCGTGCGCGACGGCAAGCTCTACATCCGGACGAGCATCCGCCTCGCCGACCTCGGCGGCAAGGATGCCATCGGTCCGCTGGCGCGGCTGTTCAATGACCGCGAGCCCCTGCTCGTCGGCGGCACCCTGGAGCCGGTGCGCGCCGGGCTCGCGCAGTTCAGGCTGAAGGAGGTCGCGGTCCGGAACATCGAGGTGCCGCGCAAGGTGGTCGGCACCCTCGTGAAGCGCTGGGGCCCGTCGGCGCGGCCGGACTCGCTCGCGACCGACGGCCTGCCGGTCACGCTGCCGCCCGACGTCGTCGACCTCCGGCTCGCCGACGGCAAGGTGACGCTCTACAAGAAGACGGAATGAGCCGGCGCGTCCTCATCGTCGACGACGAGCCGGGCATCCGCGCGGCCCTCGGGCAGCTCCTCGAGTACGAGGGCTATGAGGTCCGCGCCGTGGCCAGCGGCAGGGAGGGGCTCGCGGCCTACGAGCAGTTCCGGCCGCAACTCACCTTCCTGGACGTCAAGATGGCGGGGATCGACGGCCTGGAGACGCTCAAGCGCCTCCGCGCCGGCGACCCTGCCGCGGTCGTCGTGATGATCTCGGGGCATGCGAGCCTCCAGGATGCGGTGGCCGCGACGACGCTCGGCGCCTATGACATCCTCGAGAAGCCGCTCGACACCGACCGGATCCTCGTCACGCTGCGCAACGCGATCGGTCACCTCGACCTCCGCGAGGAGAACGAACGGCTGCGGGCCCGGGTCGAGCGGCACGGTGAGATCGTCGGGCGCTCCGCCCCCCTCCGCAGCCTCGTGGACCAGATCGCCCGCGTGGCCGGCACCGCCGCCCGCGTGCTCATCACCGGCGAGAACGGCACCGGCAAGGAACTCGTCGCGCGCGCGGTGCATGCGCAGTCGCCGCGGGCGAAGGGGCCTTTCGTCGAGGTGAATTGCGCCGCGATCCCGAGCGAGCTCATCGAGAGCGAGCTGTTCGGCCACATGAAGGGCTCGTTCACCGGCGCGGTCGGCGACCGCGCCGGGAAGTTCGAGCAGGCCGACGGCGGCACGCTCTTCCTCGACGAGATCGGCGACATGTCGCTGGCGGCGCAGGCGAAGGTCCTGCGCGTCCTGCAGGAGGGTGAGGTGACGCGCATCGGCGGCAGCAAGGTGCGCAAGGTGGACGTCCGCATCGTGGCCGCGACGAACAAGCGGCTCGAGGACGAGATCCGTGACGGGCGGTTCCGCGAGGACCTCTACTACCGCCTCAACGTCGTCCCGATCGTCGTGCCGCCGCTCCGCGAACGGCGCGAGGACCTTCCGATGCTCGTGCAGCACTTCGCGGCGCGGCTCGCCGCCGAGAGTGGCGTCCCGCCGAAGGCGTTCGATCCCGCCGCGCTCGACGCGCTGGCCGCGCACGAGTGGCCCGGCAACGTCCGGGAGCTGCGCAACACGGTGGAGCGCCTGATGATCCTGGCGCAGGGGCCACGGGTCACCGCCGCCGACGTCACGCGTCTCGTCGGCGGGCGCGCCGCCGAGGCATCGGCCGGGCTCGCCGGACTCGGGGGGCTCGAGCAGTACGACACCTGGGAGGGGTTCAAGCTCGCGGCCGAGCGTGCCTACCTGCAGGTGAAGCTCCGGCAGTACGACTGGAACGTCGCGGAGACGGCGCGTGCGATCGACATGCCGCGGTCCAACCTCTACAAGAAGATCGAACGCCACGGCCTGACCCGGGAGCCGGGCTGACCGGGTCGGGAACGCCCCGGCGGCGGCGGTCCGAGCGGCCCTGAAGCCACGGCTGCCCGCCCGCCGTAGGGTCCTCGGGGCGCGCCCGAGCGGCCTGACCCCCGCCCCGGCCGCCGGCGCACACGGGGACGCCCCGCTCCGCGCCCCGCCGCCGGCCCTGCTCACCCGCGCGCCTCACCCTTCACCCTGACCGACCCGACGATGGCCGACCGCGACTGGGATGCCGAGATGAAGAAGATCGACCGCCAGCTCGAGCGCGTGAGTGACGAGGCGCTCTTCCCGAGCAGGCAGGCGCCCACCCCGCAGGCGAAGGCCCAGGTGGCGGAGCAGCAGCGGACCACCTCGACCTTCGGCGTCTTCGCGCGCCTCACGCTCGCGGTCGCGCTCGGCGTGGGCATGGTCTTCTGGCCGTACGCCGCCCGTTGCGGCCTCGGACTGGCCGGGTACCTCGGTTCCGTCGCGGCGTTGGTGGTCGCCGGCGCGTGGTCGGGCATCTGGACGTGGCGCCACCGCTCGGCGCGTGCGCACGTGCTGTCGCTGCTGCTCGTGCTCTGGGGGCTCGTGCTCGGCGCGCTCGAGGTGCTGCCGAGAACCGGCTACGCCATCCCCACCGCCGACCACCCCGCCAACTGGAGCTGCGGCGCGTAGCTGCGGCGCGCCGGCGTCCGCCGGCGCCGGACCCGGTAGTCCATTCGCGTGGACACGGACGGGAATTATCTTGCAGGGATGACGACTTTCCAGAACTTCATCAACGGCGAGTGGGTCGCCCCCTCGACCGGGCACTACTTCGACAATACGAACCCGGCTGACACGGGTGACCTGATCGGCCGCTTCCCCAAGTCGGGCGCGGCGGACGTCGCGAAGGCCGTCGAGAGCGCCAAGCGCGGATTCGAGCGCTGGAAGCGCACCCCGTCCCCGGCGCGCGGGGACGTCC
>JAIBBJ010000161.1 GCA_019694735.1 Gemmatimonadaceae bacterium
GCTCCTCGGCAAGGCGCGCCTGCACCTCGCGCTCGGCCTGCGCGGCGGCCTCGGCCGCCGCCGCCTCCTGCGCTGCCTTCTCCGCCGCCGCGGCGGCCTCGGCCTCCGCCTGCGCGACATCCGCGGCGCGGCGCCGGCGCGTGGCCGGCTTGGCGTCCTCGACGACGGGCTCCGGCTCGGGCGCCGGGGCCGCGACGGCCTTCTTCTTCGCCGCGGGCTTCTTGCTCGCAGCAGGCGCGGCCTCGCCCTCGGCATCCTTGGCCGGGGCGCGCTTCTTCTTCGCGGCCGGGGCCGGCTCCGCGGGGGCGGCGCGGTGGCGCTTCTCGCGCTCCCACCGCAGCCGCGCGCGCGCGACCTGCTCGTCCGTGAGGGGCGACGCCGGGGTCCGCGCGACGATTTCCATCGAGCGAAGCAAGCCCATCACTTCCTCGGCGGACACGCCGAACTCCGTCGCCAGTTCTGCCACCCGAAGCTTCGTCAACCCTTCCTCCGTGAGCCGTGCTGCACCGCGTCCGCCGGACCGGCGGCCGCGAGGATTCCCTGCGCCATCGGCGCGTCCACCACGCCGATCACGGCGGTGGTCTCGCGTCCTGCCACTCCCCCCAGCTCGGCGGCCGACGGCACCGACACCACCGGCACGCCCTTCGCGGCGAGGAGCCCTTCCACCTTCCCGCGGCTGTGCGGCGATGCGTCCGCCGCCATCACCGCCACCCGCAGCGCGCCCCGGTGCGCCGCCTCGCGCACGCGGTCCACGCCCACCACCGCCAACCGGCCGCGCACGCCGAGCCCGAGGAGGCCGAGCACGCGCTTGCGGGTGGCGTCGTCCACTCAGGCCCCGCCCGCGCCCTCGCCCGCCGAGGCATCGCTGCCCTCCTCGGTGAGCTCGTCGAGGATGGCCATGATGCGGTCGGCCTCCTCGGGCGCGATGCCCGGCAGCTTGAGCAGGTCCTCACGCTCCAGATCGATGATGTCGTTGAGCGTGCGGTAGCCGCCGGCCTCGAGGACCGCGACGGTGGCGGTCGCGAGGCCCTCGATGTCGGAGAGCGGCACATCCGCCGCCTCGTCCTCGGGCAGCGGGGCGAAGAGCGGGATGTCGCCGCCCTTCTCCAGCCACTCGCGACTCGAGTAGAGGTCGATCTTCCATCCCGTCAGCTCGGAGGCGAGCCGCACGTTCTGGCCGTTGCGGCCGATCGCCAACGAGAGCTGGTCCTCGTCCACCACCGCCTGGATGGTCTTGGTCGCCGGCTCGGAGAAGACGCGGGCGACCTTCGCGGGCGCCAGCGCGAGCTTGGCGAAGCGCTCCGGATCGGCCGACCACGGCACGATGTCGATCCGCTCGCCGCCCAGTTCCTGCACGACGGCCTGCACGCGGGAGCCCTTGAGGCCGACGCATGCCCCGACCGGGTCGATCCCCTCGTCCTTGGAGACGACGGCGATCTTGGTCCGGCTGCCGACCTCGCGCGACGCAGCGCGGACCTCGACGATGCCCGACTGGATCTCGGGGACCTCGAGGCGGAAGAGCGCCTGCACGAAGAGCGCATCGGCCCGCGACAGGATGAGGCGCGGGCCCTTCGGCGTCTCCTCGATCTTCTTCAGCACCGCGCGCACCGGCTCGCCCTGCGTGTACGTCTCGCGGTGATTCTGCTCGCGGTACGGGATGATGGCCTCGGCCTCGCGGAACTTGTTGAGCATGACGACGATCTTGCCGCGCTCGATCTGCTGGATCTCGCCGGAGAGGAGGTCGCCGACGCGTCCCGAGAACTCGTCGCGGATCTTCGTGCGCTCGCCCTCACGGACACGCTGCACGATGCGCTGCTTGGCGGCCTGCACCGCCGAGCGCCCGAACTCCTCGAACGCGACCGGGATCTCCATCAGGTCGCCGACCTGGTAGTCCGGATCCTCGTAGCGGGCCTCCTCGACGGAGATCTCGCCGACCTGGTCCTGGACCTCCTCGACGACCTTCTTGAGGATCACGATGCGGATGTCGCCCTTCGCATCGTCGATCTCGACCTCGGCCTGCACGGTCGGGCCGTGCTTCTTGGCGAGGGCGGCGAGGATGCCGTCCTTGAGCAGCTCGTGCAGCTCGCCGCGCTCGATCTGCTTCGAGTTGGCGAGCTCACGGAGTGCGGCGAGGATCTCAGCTGAACCGGCCATCCCGGTCTCCTTCGAGTGTTTGCCTACGGGTTCCAGTGGAACGCGAGCCGGGCGTCGGTGACGTCCGAGAGCGCGATCTCGTGCTCGGTGCCCTTCGCGTCGCGGAGCCGGAGGCGCTCCTGCCCCACCGCCCCCTCCACCGCGACGATCTCCATCTCGTGCCGGCCCTGGAGCGCCGGCGAGTTCACACTCGCCCGCCGTCCCACGAACCGCTGCCACTCGGCCGCCTTCCGCAACGGCCGCTCCATCCCCGGGGACGACACCTCGAGTACATAGCGCGAGCTGATCAACCCCGGTTCGGCATCCAGCCGCGCCTCGATCGCCCGCGAGGCGGACGCGCAATCCCCGACCTGCACCTTCTGTCCGTCGAGCCGGTCGATCCGGACGTCCAGGACCGGACGCCCCTTCGACCCACCCTTCCGCAGCTCGACGAGTTCGAAACCCAGCGGCGCAAGTTCAGCGATGACAAGGGCTTCGATCGCCTGATCCACGACACTCCCACGGACTCGTAGAGAACAAAAAAGTGTGGGGAGACCTTCCCCCACACTCCAGTTTGCGGACCGGAATGGCTCAGCGAACGGAAGCTACCGTGCGACCTTAGAGGCGTCAAGGACGGAGCCCCTCCGACACGGGCCTGCCGCCACCCTCATCCGACGGTCGGCGCACGCCCCACGATGACGGCGACCTGCCGGCCGGCATCGCCCGCACGATGCGAGAAGAGCTGGTCGTTGTCGCACCGCGTGCACTCGGCGCTCGCCGTCCAGCGCCGGACCCCCAGTTCCTTCGCCTGCTCCGCCAGCAGCGCGCGCAGGTCCACGTGCCGGGGGTGTCGCGTCGGCCATCCCGTGAGCCGCTCGTAGACCTCCGGCCCGACCTCGTAGCAACGGCCGCAGATGGACGGACCGAGGTGGACGACCATCTCCGCGGCGGCGAGGCCGAGCGCCATCATCGCGCGGAGCGCCTCGGGCAGAATGCCGCCCGCGACGCCGCGCCACCCCGCGTGCACGGCCGCCACGACGCCCGATGGGTGGCCGACGAGCACCGGGACGCAGTCGGCGATCGTCACGGCCGCGGCGCCGCCGGCGCTGAGCACGTGCGCATCGGCGCCGTCGATCCGGACCCACCCGTCCCACTGGTCCCGATGCACGAGCACGCGCGTGCCGTGCACCTGGCGCGCCGAGGCCAGGCGCGGGGTCCCCTGCGCGGCGAGCGCCCGCTGCAACGCATGCCATCGTGCGGTGGCCTCGGCGTCGTCGCCCTGCTCCGGGAAGCCGAAGCTCCCCGCCGCACGCGTGGTGATGAACGCCGCGATGCCGATGTCCGCGAGCGACGGCACCGGCAGGTGCGGCGGGAGTCCGGCCGACATCGCGCTTATCACGCCACCCGCGTGATCCGCGCCCCGAGCGCGTTCAGCCGCTCATCGATCCGCTCGTAGCCGCGCTCGATCTGGCCGATGTTGTTGATCGTGCTGGTGCCCTTGGCGCAGAGCGCGGCGATCAGCATCGCCATCCCGGCGCGGATGTCGGGGCTCTCGACGGTCGCCCCCCGCAGCTCCGTGGGGCCGCTCACGAGCGCCCGGTGCGGGTCGCACAGCACGATGCGTGCGCCCATCCCCACGAGCTTGTCCACGAAGAACATCCGGGACTCGAACATCTTCTCGTGCATCAGGATGATCCCCTCGCACTGCGTCGCGGTCACGATCGCGATCGACATCACGTCGGCCGGGAAGGCGGGCCAGGGCTGGTCCTCGAGCTTCGGCACCGCGCCGCCGAGGTCGGAGCGGATCCGCAGGTCCTGGGTCCCCGGGACGCGGAGGTTCCCCCCCTCGATCACCGTCTCGACGCCGAGCCGCTGGAAGCCGAGCCGCACGGAGCGCAGGTGCTCGACCCCGGCGTCGGCGATGACCAGTTCGGACCGGGTGACGGCCGCGAGCCCGATGAAGGAGCCGACCTCGATGTGGTCCGGGCCGATGGTGTGCTCGCACCCGCCGAGCGGGCGACCGCCCTGGACGGTGAGGACGTTGGACCCGACGCCTTCGATGTGCGCCCCCATCGCGACGAGCATCCGGCAGAGGTCCTGCACGTGCGGCTCGCACGCGGCGTTGTGGAGCACCGTCGTACCGTGCGCCGCCACGGCCGCCATGATCGCGTTCTCGGTCCCCGTGACGCTCGGCTCGTCGAGGAAGATGTCGGCCCCGACCAGCCCCTTCGTGCGGAACACGATGCGGTCGGCGAAGACGTGCTCGGCGCCCATCGCCTCGAGCGCGAGGAAATGCGTGTCGAGGCGCCGCCGCCCGATGACGTCGCCGCCGGGCGGCGCGAGCGTGACCGAACCCGCCCGGGCGAGGAGCGGCGCCGCCAGGAGGATCGACGCGCGGATCCGCTTGCAGAGTTCCCCGTCGAGCGTGTCCCCGCGGACCGTCGCGGCCGTGATGACGAGCGTGTTCGCCGCGGTCCATTCCGCGGTCGCCCCGGTCTGCCGGACGAGCTGGAGCAGGCTCTCGATGTCGCGGATGCGCGGGACGTTGTGCAGCGTGACGGGGCGGTCGGTGAGCAGCGCCGCGCAGACGATCGGCAGCGCGGCGTTCTTGTTGCCCGTCGGGCGGATCGTGCCGTGGAGGCGACGGCCTCCCTCGACGATGAACTGGGGTGAGGACGACATATCGGGGAATATACGCTTGACGCGACTCCGGCGACGGACGAGCATACGGCATGATCGCATTCCTCCAGCTTGCGGCCGCGGCCGACACCGTCCTGGTACGGAGCGTGCCACCGGTCCGGACCGCCTTCGAGCAGGTGGTCTTCGTCGCGTCCGGCCTGACGAGCATCTTCGTCTTCGTGCTCATCGCGATGGTCGTGGTGGCGATGCTGGTGCTGAAGGCCAAGGCGGACGAGGTCGGCCGCAAGCTCGATGCGGTCCTCCACGAACTGCAACCGGCGGTGCGGAGCGCCAATGCGATGGCGGAGGACGTCCGGCTCGCGGCACAGAACGTGAACGCGATGGTGAGCGACTCGCGCGAGACGGTGCAGATGGTGAACACGAAGGTCCGCCATTCGGTGACGGAACTCACCGCCCGCGTGGACGACCTCAGTGCGCTGCTCGGGCGTGTGCACGCGTCGGCCGAGCGGGTGAGCGGGGTGGCCACGACCGCGCTGGCGGGGATCAAGGTCGGCGCCCGCGCGCTCGGACTCGCCCGCCCCGCGAAGGCGAAGGCCCGCAAGGCCGCGGGCCCGCGACTCCGCCGCCGCGACTGACCCGGGATGCGTCGCCCCGCGGTCCTCCTCGCGGCGGCCCTGCTGCTCCTGGCGCTCCTGCCGTCCGACGCCTGGGCGTGGACGCCCGGGACCCACATCCTCCTCGGCGAGTCACTGCTGCGGGCCGCGGATGTGCTGCTGCCGGCCGGCCTCGCGTCGCTCCTGAAGGCGTACCCGTACGATTTCCTCTACGGGTCGATCGCCGCGGACACGAGCTTCGCGAAGCGGTACGCCCGCGTCGGCCAGCACTGCCACCACTGGCCCGTCGCCGATGACATCCTGGGCCGAGCCCGCGACGATGCGCTGCGCGCGTTCGGTTACGGGTACCTCGCCCATCTCGCCGCCGACGTGGTGGCCCACAACCACTTCGTGCCGCACCAGCTGGCGATCAGCGGGGCGACCGCCGGCGCCGGCCACTCCTACTGGGAGGCCCGGTTCGAGTCGGTGACCGGCGACCGGTGGCCGCGGCGCGCACGCGAAGTGATCCTCCTCGACCACCAGCGGGCGGACGAGCACCTCGACCGCATCCTCAGCCCGACGATCTTCTCGACGCGCACCAACCGCCGGATCTTCCGCGGGATGGTGACGGTCAACGACCTGGCCTCCTGGCAGCGCGTGCTCGCCGCCGTGGCGGCCCGCAGCCGCGTGCCGCTGCGAGATGCCACCGTGGCCGCGCACCTCGAACGCTCCTTCGACTACATCGTGGACCTGCTCGCGCACGGGGAGGCGAGCACCCCGCGCCGGTTCGACCCCAGCGGCGAGGCGGCCTTGCGCGAGGCGAAGCAGCTGCGGAAGGCGGCGCTCGCCGTCGGCGGCGAACGCGTCGCCCGACGCGAGGCGGCGACGCGGTTCGGGCTCGGGGAGTCCGCGCTCGGCTTCGCCGCCCGGCTGCCGGCGCCACTGCACGCGGGGCAGAGCCCCGCGTCGCCGGCGGACGCGCGCCCCGCCTAGGGCGGCGGACCGCCCGTCAGTCGAAGCCGCGCGTGAGGCCGGCGAACGCGATGACGAGCCGCTTGCGGCCGACCGCCTCGTCGTCGAAGTCCACGGTGACCTTCGCGTCCTTCCCCGCCCCGGAGACGTCGGCGATCGTGCCCGACCCGAACTTCGCGTGCGCCACGCGCTCGCCGCGGACGAAGTTCGGCAGGTCCTGCGATGCCTCCTCATCCTGTACGAAGCTCGAGACCGACTCCCCGCCTCGCGGGGACCACGCCGGCGCGGCCCGCCGCCGCGCCGCGAAGGGCGACGCCGCGTCCTCGTCGTCACGCCAGCGGCCGCGACTGTCGGGCGCGGCCCCGAAGGGGGAGGCGAGGCGCGCGCTCCCGCGCATCCGGATGGTGGAGCGCTTCTCGACCAGGCCGCCCGGAAGGCCGCGCAGGAAACCGGAGATCACGCCCGGCAGGAGTTCGCCGTTGCGCCGCCGCTGGTGGGCCCACGCGACGAGCAGTTGCTCCCCCGCCCGCGTGATCGCGACGTAGAGCAGCCGCCGTTCCTCCTCCAGCATCGCCGGGTCATCGTAGGCGCGCGCCAACGGGAAGAGCCCGTCCTCCATCCCCGTGACGCAGACCATCGGCCACTCGAGCCCCTTCGCGGTGTGGACGGTCATCATCGTCACCGCCTCCGCCTCGGGACCGAGTTGGTCGAGCCCCGTGACCAGGGTCGCACGCTGGAGGAAGTGGTCGAGCGGCCGCAGCCCGACCTCACCCCCGTCCTCGATGATGACCTCGGCGGCGGACGTCACGAGCTCGCGCACGTTCTCGAGCCGCTCGAGACCCTCCGGCCCCTCATTCCGGAGCGCGGTATCGTAACCGACCGCGGCGATCAGCTGCAGCAACAGCTGGTCCACCCCCGCGTCGACGGCAAGGTCGCGGAAACGGTCCACCGTGCGCACCAGGTCGAGCAGTGCCTGTCGGGTGGCCGGCCGGACCCCCGCGACCGCATCGATCCGCCGGGCCTGCTCGAGCAGCGACCACCCGTGGGCGCGGGCCTCGCCGTCCAGCAGTTCGACCGTGGTGTCGCCGACGCCGCGCTTCGGGGCGGTGAGGGCGCGCCGGAAGGCCTCGTCATCGGCCGGGTTGGCGATGAGACGCAGCCACGCGACGAGGTCCTTGATCTCTCGGCGGTCGTAGAACCGCACGGCGCCGACGAGGCGATACGGCAGCGCGGCGCGACGCATCGCTTCCTCCATCGCGCGGCTCTGGGCGTTCGTCCGGTACAGGACGGCGCAGTCCCGGAGCGTCCCGCGGGTGGCCTTCCAGCGTTGCACCGCCTCGACGACGGCATCGGCCTCGTCGCGGTCGTCGGCGCATTCGAGGAGCACCGGCAGCTCGCCGCCCGCTCGGGTCGGCCGGAGGGTCTTCCCGCGCCGGTCCTCGTTCCGCGCGATGACGTCGTTGGCGAGGGCGAGGATGGGGGCGGTGGACCGGTAGTTCTCCTCCAGCCGGACGACGGTCGCACGCGGGAAATCGCGCTCGAAGTCGAGGATGTTGCGGATGTCGGCGCCGCGCCAGCCGTAGATCGCCTGGTCGTCGTCGCCGACCACCGCGAGGTTGCCGTGCGCGCCGGCGAGGAGCCGCACGAACTCGTACTGCGCGCGGTTGGTGTCCTGGTACTCGTCCACCAGCACGTGCTGGAACCGGCGGGCGAGTCGTTCGCGCAGGTCGGCGTGCTCCCGCAGGATCCGCACCGGCAGCACGAGCAGGTCATCGAAGCTGACGGCATTCGCCTGCTGCAGCTGCGGCTCGAGGTCGCGGTAGACCTGCGCGGCGGCCTTCGCGAGCGGGGTGCGGGCGAGCGCCTCGAACTCCACCGGCTCGACCAGCGCGTTCTTCGCCGAGGAGATCTCCCCGAGGACGGCCTTGGGGGCGAACTCCTTCGTGCTCACGCGCAACCGCTCCATCGTGCGCTTCACGACCGCGAGCGTGTCGTCCTCGTCGTAGATCGTGTACTCGGGGGTGCGACCGACGCGGTCGGCGTGCATCCGCAACAGGCGCGCGCCGATGCCGTGGAAGGTGCCGATCCACATCCCGGCGGGCGCACTGCCGAGGGCGCGCCCGACCCGCTCGCGCATCTCGCCGGCCGCCTTGTTGGTGAAGGTCACCGCGAGGATGGCCTGCGGCGGGACCCCGTGCACCTCGATGAGGCGGGCGATGCGCGCGGTCAGGACGCGGGTCTTGCCGGAGCCCGCGCCCGCCACCACGAGGAGCGGCCCCTCGTGGTGCTCGACCGCCGCCAGCTGCGAGGGATTGAGCCGGCTCGTCACGCGAGGCGGTCCACGCCCAGCCACGGGCGCAGCGCCTCGGGGACGACGACGCTGCCGTCCGGCTGCTGGTAGTGCTCCAGGATCGCCGCGAACACGCGGGGGAACGCGAGTCCGGATCCGTTCAGGGTGTAGACGAAGCGCGGCTTCTCGCCGGGGGCGGGCCGGTACCGGATGTTCGCCCGGCGCGCCTGGAAGTCGGTGAAGACCGAGCAGCTCGACACCTCGAGCCACTTGCCCACGCCGGGCGCGAAGACCTCGAGGTCGTACGTCTTGGCGCTCGAGAACCCGGTGTCGCCCGCCGCCAGGAGGAGCACCCGATACGGGAGGCCGAGCCGCTGCAGCACCGCCTCGGCGTGCCCGAGGAGCAGTTCGAGCTGCGCCTCGCCATCCTCCGGGGTGCAGTACCGCACCAGCTCCACCTTGTCGAACTCGTGCACGCGGAGCACCCCGCGGGTGTCCTTGCCAGCCGAGCCCGCCTCACGGCGGAAGCACGGGCTGTACGCGCACAGCGCCTTGGGCAGGTCCTCGGCCGCGAGGATCTCCTCGCGATAGAGGTTCGTGACCGGCACCTCGGCCGTGGGGATGAGGAAGAGGTCCTCGTCCGCCAGCCGGTACATGTCGTCCTCGAACTTCGGCAACTGGCCGGTGCCGGTCATCGCCGCGCGGTTGACGACGACCGGGACCCATACCTCCTCATAGCCGAACGCGCCGGTGTGGAGGTCGAGCATCGCGTTCATGAAGCTGCGGATCATCCGGGCCCCGCGGCCGCGGTACACGATGAAGCCCGACCCCGCGACCTTCGCGCCGCGCTCGAGGTCGAGCAGTCCGAGCGCGCTCCCCACCTCCCAGTGCGGCTTCACGCCCTCCGCCGCGCGCGGCTCGCCCCACGTGCGCACCACGCGGTTCTGCGTCTCGTCCCCCTCCGGCACGTCCGCGAGCGGCACGTTCGGGATGCCGAGGAGCAGTTCGTCGAGCCGCGCCTGCATCGGTGCGAGCTCCGCCTCGCGGGCCGCGATCGCCTCCCCGAGGGCCCGCGCCTCGGCCATGGCCGCGTCGGCATCCAGCTTCGCCTTCTTGAGGCGCGCGACCTCCTGCGTCACCTGATTCCGGCGGGCCTTCTGCTCCTCGACCGCGGTGATGGCGGCGCGCCGCGACCTGTCGAGCGCCTCGGCCTCGTCGATGATGGGGCCATAGAGGTCCAGCTTGCCTCGACGCCGCATTCCCTCCCGCAACGCCGCGACCTGGTCCCGCACCATGCGCAGGTCGTGCACGCTCAGAACTCCGGGACGCCGCTGAGGAGCGAGCGGAAACCGCAGTTCGGATTGATCCGCGCGCCGAGCTTGATCCGGTGCTCCGCCGGGATGACCGAGTCGACGTAGAACTTCGCGTAGACCTCCTGCCGGAGGTCGTACTGGCAGTAGAGCGTGCGGACCTTGACGAAGAACGCCTGCCCGGGATTGACCAGGAGGAGCGAGTCGCTCGTCCAGCCGGTCTTCGGCGCCTCGACGGCTTCCGAGTAGGTCGAGGTGATGCGCTGGAACTCGACGAGGCGCGCGCCGGTGAGCGGCGAGACGACCGACCCCACGGGGTACACCATCAGCCGCCCGTCGCCGTCGATGTCGAACGCGAGGTCGAACGAGCCCGCGGCGTCGAGGCGCACGGCCGTCGCCTGCGGCACGATGATGCCGGCGGGGTAGACCGACGACGAGCCGGTGATGCCCCAGACCTCGAAGGTCTCGTCGATGTTCTGACGCGAGGCGGTGAGCTGGAAGGGGTCGTCGCACGCGGCGGCCCCGGCCACGAGGGCGAGGACGGCCGCGAGGAGGCCGCGGCGCCAGGCGCGCGGGAGGAGGATCGGCGTGGTCTTCACAGTCGGGGAAGGTAACGGGACGGAGGGCGCGGCGACAAGCGAAACCTGCTTGACTTCACTCTGGCACGGGGTACACTTCGACAACCTTTCCCGGAGCGGCGATGCCCACCATTCGCGACCTCGTCGCGGCGATCCGGCGACGGGACGGCATCGCGGCCGCCGTCGTGCTCGGACGCGACGGCCTCCTGATCGACCACCAGGCCGACACCGGTCTCGACGCCGAGAACGTGGCGGCCCACGTACCCGCCATCCTCGTCCACGCCGAGGAGCTCGGTCAGGCCGCCCGGCAGGGCCGGCTGCTCACGGCCGTCCACGAGTTCGAGGGCGGCGCGGTGGTGATCGCGGCGATGTCGAACGAGGCGGTCCTGCTCGTGCTCCTCGGCCCCACGGCCGACCTGGGCTCGCTGCTCTTCGATCTCCGGCGCCACCGCGCGAACATCGCGGCGCTGGCCTGACCCTCCCTGATTCCCCGCCGACGGCCGTGGGTTCCCTCGCCGCCACCGGCCCGACGGCCGCGCCCGCCCCGCTGCACGTGCTCGTCGCCGACGACGAGCCGCACATCGGCCGGATCATCAAGACCAAGCTCGAGCAGGGGCCCTTCGCGGTGACCCTCGTCTACGACGGCGCGGAAGCGCTCGCGGAGCTTGAGCGCGACCCGGACATCCGGCTGCTGATCCTCGACCTCATGATGCCACGCGTCAACGGACTCGAGGTCCTCGATCGCGTTCGCGGCGATGCGCGCTGGACCGCCCTGCCCTGCCTCGTGCTGACCGCCGCGGGCCATGACCATCACGAGGCCGATGCGCGGCGTCGCGGGGCGAGCGACTTCATGACGAAGCCGTTCAGCCCCAAGCGCCTGCTGGCGCGTGCCGCGGACCTCACCGCCACCGCCCTCCCATGACGCCGCTGTTCGCGGTCGTCCTCGCGGGCGGCATCGGCTCGCGATTCTGGCCGCTCAGCACGGCGGCACGTCCGAAGCAGCTCCTCCCGCTCGTCTCGGACCGCCCGATGCTGGTCGAGACGGCGGAACGGCTGGTTCCGCTCGTCGGCCGCGCCCACGTGCTCATCCTCACGAGCGCCGGCCTGCACGACGCGGTGCACGCGGCCCTGCCGTGGCTCGCCCGCGAACAGATCCTCGTCGAACCGCGACCGGCCGGGACCGCCGCGGCGCTCACGTGGGCGGCGGTGCAGGTGCGGGACCGCGGCGGTCCGGACGCGCGCATGGTCTGCGTCCACGCCGACTGGGCGATCGGAGACGCCGACCGCTTCCGCGCGACGCTCGCGCGGGCTGCGGAACTCGCGGCGCAGCGCCGGTCGCTGGCGACGGTCGGCATCGTCCCGGACCGTCCCGACCCCGGGTTCGGCTACATCCAGCCAGGCCTCGCCCTCGGGGATGGAGCGCATGCGGTCGCGCGGTTCGTCGAGAAGCCCGACCGCGCGCGCGCTGCCGCGATGGTCGCCGAGGGCTATCTCTGGAACTCCGGCATCTTCGCGTGGCGCGCGCAGGACCTGCTCGACGAGGTCACCGCCTGCACCCCGGAGCTCGCGGACGCCCTCGCCCGGGCCGCGGGCGGCGCTGCCACGTTCTTCGGCGCGGTGCGATCGGCCGTGAGCATCGACGTCGGGGTGCTGGAGCGGTCGGCGCGCGTGGTCGTGCTGCCGGGGGACTTCGGCTGGGATGACGTCGGCACCTGGAGCGCCCTCGCGCGGGTGCGCACCACCGACGCCGCGGGGAACGCGACGCACGGACGCGTGCTCGCCCGGGACGCCCGCGGGAACGTCGTACACGCCGAGGGCAGCGCCGTGGTGCTCTACGGCGTCCAGGACCTCGTGGTCGTCGTGCGGGACGGCGTCACCCTCGTCACGACGACCGAGCGGGCCAGCGACCTCAAGCCGCTCGTCGAGGGCCTGCCGGCGGACCTCCGGGAGCTGCCGTGACCGGGTTCACCTGCTACGACGACGCGATCGCCCGCGCATTCGAGCCGTTCGCGCTCACGCGCCCGGCGGGCGAACTGCGGGCAGGCGGCGAACTCATCCGCCGACGCTGGGCGCGGGTGCTCGGGACGCCGGCCACCGGATTCGTCGGGGCGCCGCATCTCGCCGAGTTCGAGGAGTTCGACGCACCGGCGGCCGCGACCGGTACGCTCCCGTCCGGGCACTGGCTCGTGCAATCCCGTTGTGCCCCCACCCTCGACGCCCGCGTCCCGGCCGACGCGCGCGTCGTGCGGGTCGGCGGCCGGGTCGCGGCCGTCCGGCTCGCCGACCCGCTCGAGTGCGGAGCGCTACGCGACGGCGGCGTGTCGTTGGACACGCTCGTGGCGTCGGGTCCCACCGCGGTGGTCGACGGCTGGTGGCTCGACCATGTGTGGGACCTCATCCGACACCTGAATCCGATGCTGGCGGCGGACGCCGTCGCCCTCGCCGACGGACGCAGCGAGGTCCCGGCGCATGTGCAACTCCTCGGCGCCCACGACGTCCACGTGGATCTCGCGGCGCACGTCGAGCCCTACGTGCTCATCGACGCGACCGCGGGCCCGGTCCTCGTCCGTCGCGGCGCACACGTCCAGGCGTTCACGCGCCTCGTCGGCCCGTGCATCATCGGAGAGGATGCGACGGTCAGCGGCGGTCGCATCGCGGCCTGCAGCATCGGCGATCGGGTGAAGGTGAACGGCGAGATCAGCTCCACCATCATGATCGGCCATGCCAACAAGGGGCACGACGGCTTCGTGGGACATTCGATCATCGGTCGCTGGGCGAACCTCGGCGCCGGCACCACCACGAGCAACCTCAAGAACTCGTACGGGCCGGTGCAGCTCTGGACGCCGACCGGCCTCGCCGGGACGGGGCTCCAGTTCCTGGGCACGATGGTCGGGGACCACGTGAAGACCGGCATCGGCACGCGCCTCACGACCGGCTGCGTCCTCGGGGCCGGCGCGAATGTCTTCGGCAGCACGATGCCACCCAAGGTCGTCGCGCCGTTCGCCTGGGGCGAGGCGCCGGGGTGGGAGACCTTCGACCTCGCGAAGTTCCTCGAGGTCACGCAGCGCGTGATGGCACGCCGCGAGGTCCTCCTGACCCCACGGATGCGCGCGTACCTCACGGCCGCGTACGCGGCGCGCTGGTCGGCGTAGGCCGCGCCGGGCGCCACGGATGCGGGCCTGGACGCTCGGGAGCGGGAGTTCCGGCAACGCTCTCGTCGTCGAGAGCGGAGGACACCGTGTCCTCATCGACTGCGGGTTCGGCCCGCGCGCCCTCGTGACGCGCCTCCGCGCCGTCGGCATCGCCCCCGAGTCGATCGGCGCGCTCATCCTCACGCACGAGCACGTGGACCACGCCGCGGGGGCGGAGCGGGCGCAGAAGAAGTTCCGCTGGCCGGTCATCGCGTCCGCGGGGACGCTCGCGGCGCTGCGGGAGGTCGAGGCCCGGTGGCGCCGTCCGATCGAGGCCGGCGGTACGCTCGCGCTCGACGGCTTCGCGCTCTCGGCGGTCGCCGTGCCGCACGACGCGGCGGCGCCGCTCGCCTTCACCCTCACGGCCACGGCGAGCGGCGCGCGCCTCGGCGTCGCGCACGACCTCGGCGCGGTGCCCGACGCGCTTCGCTCCGCGTTCCGGCACTGCGATGCGCTCTGCCTCGAAGCGAACCACGACGAGGCGCTGCTGCGTGACGGTCCCTATCCGGCCGCGCTCAAGGCCCGCATCCGCGGCGGACGCGGGCACCTCGCCAACACGCAGGCGGCCGCGCTCGCGGCCGAGATGGCGGGTCCCGCCCTGCGCGCCGTCGTGCTGCTGCACCTGAGCGAGGTCAACAATGCACCGGAACTCGCCACGCAGACCGTGCGGTCCGCCCTCCATCGCGCGGGGGTGCACGCCGCCGTGCACGCGGCCCCGCGGCGGACCCCGGCCGAGGCCTTCGCGCTCTCCGGCGTGCGTGCGCCGGTCTCTCCGCAACTCTCGCTCGGCGTCTAGCCCGGGCGTGCCCGGGAGGCACCGCCGCGCCGCCGCTCCGGATCGTCTTCCCGCGCTTTACATCGCCTGTACCCGCGGCTAACCTGCGCCGGACCCGCGACCGCGAGGCGCCTGCATCCACGGTGCCCTCCCCCCACCACCGATCGCGCCGCCGTCCGGCCCGAGCGAGGAGCATGACCGCCAGTCCCGCTGAGCTCCGGCAGCCCCAGTGGCGCCACGACGCACCCGCCGCCGTCGTCGTCTTCCTCGTCGCGCTGCCGCTGTGCCTGGGCGTGGCGCTCGCGTCCGGTGCCCCACTGTTCGCCGGGATCATCGCCGGCGTCGTCGGCGGGCTCGTGGTCGCCCCGCTGAGCGGCTCCGCGCTGATGGTGAGCGGTCCGGCCGCGGGCCTGACGGCGATCGTGCTGGCGGCGATCACGCAGCTGGGCGACTACCGGGCCTTCCTGACGGCGGTCGTGCTCGGCGGGCTCATCCAGCTCGGGCTTGCGGCCGTGCGGGCCGGCATCATCGGGCTGTACTTCCCCGCCGCCGTGATCAAGGGCATGCTCTCCGCCATCGGGCTCGTGCTGATCCTCAAGCAGCTGCCCCACGCCGTCGGCTACGACGCGGACGCGATGGGAGACGAGACGTTCCGCCAGGCGAACGCGGAGAACACGTTCAGTGGGCTGGGGCACGCGCTCGACGCGCTCGAACCGGGCGCCGTGCTGATCGCCCTCCTGTCGCTCGTGCTGCTGTTCGGATGGGGCGCGACGCCGCTCGCGAGGATGCGCCTCCTCCCCGCCCCGCTGGCGGTGGTCGCGCTCGGCGTCGGCGTGAACGCGGTGTTCCCGGCGCTCCTCCCGGCGTGGACGCTCGCGCCGACGCACCTCGTGCAGCTGCCGGTGCCCTCGGACGCCGCCGCGCTCGCCGCGCAGTTCGCGTTCCCGGCCTGGGAGGCGCTGGCGAACCCGGTGGTGTGGCGGGTCGGCGTGACGCTCGGCATCGTCGCCTCGCTCGAGACGCTGCTGTCGCTCGAAGCGACGGACAAGATGGACCCGTACCGGCGCGAGGCCCCGCCCAACCGGGAACTGTTCGCCCAGGGCATCGGCAACGCCGTGAGCGGCCTGCTCGGCGGGCTGCCCGTGACGGGCGTGATCGTGCGGTCGGCGGCGAACGTCAACGCCGGCGCGCGGACGCGCTGGTCGGCGATCCTGCACGGGGTGCTGTTGGCGGTCGCGGTGCTCGCCATCCCGCGGATGCTCAACCTCGTCCCGCTCGCCGCGCTCGCCGCGATCCTGCTGCACACCGGCTGGAAGCTGGCCCATCCGGCGATCCTGCGCGGCATGGTGCGGCTCGGCCGGTCCCAGTGGGTGCCGTACGTCATCACCGTCACGGCGATCCTGATGACGGACCTGCTCGTCGGGATCGCGATCGGGATGACCGTCGGCGTGTTCATCATCCTGCGGGAGACGCTCCGCAATCCGCCGTTCAGCGTCGTGAGCCCGGCCGGCGCGGTGCTCACACGATGGCAGCTGCACGACCACGTGAACTTCCTGCACAAGGCGGCGTTGCTCGAGGCGCTCCACGCGCTGCCCGAAGGCGCGCGACTCGAGGTGGACGGCCGCGCGACGCGCCGCTTCGATGCCGACGCGCTCGACGCGCTGCACGCGTTCGAGGAGACCGCGCGCCTGCGCCGCATCGACTACCGGCTCGTCGCGATCCCGCCCCGGCCGGTGGCCGCGGGCGCCCACTGACCGTCCCCGGGGGACCGCCGTGAAGTACTACCAGAAGCTGATCGAGAACAACGCGCAGTGGGCCGCCGAGATGACGGCGAACGACCCCGATTTCTTCGCGAAGCGCGAGGCGAAGCAGACGCCGCACTATCTGGTCATCGGCTGCTCGGACAGCCGCGTCCCGCTCGAGATGATGACGGGGGCGCTGCCGGGCGAGATGTTCGTGCACCGCAACATCGGGAACCAGGTCTGGGAGACCGACATGAACATCCTGTCGGTGCTGCAGTTCGCGGTCCACGTGCTCGACGTGGAGCATGTGATCGTCTGCGGGCACTCGAACTGCGGGGCGCTCAAGGCGGCACAGGGTCCGCAGTCGAACGGCCTGGTGGACCACTGGCTCTCGGACATTCGCGACCTCATCCGGACCCAGCGGCCGGCGCTCGACGCCTGCCCCGATGCCGAGGCGCGGCTGCACCGGCTGTCGCACCTGAACGTGCTGCAGCAGGTGGGGATCCTGAGCCGGATGCCGACGATCCTCGATGCGTGGTCGCGCGGCCGGCGGCCGATGCTCCACGGATGGGTGTACGACATCGGCACCGGCCTGATCGAGCGGGTGGTCGAGCAGGTCGACAGTGCGGAGCGGGCGGTCGCGTTGCTCCCGGCGCACTGACCCGCGCGGCGGCGCGGGGCCGCCCCGAATGACGAAAGCGCCCCGGCCGTGAACCGGCCGGGGCGCTTCATTGCATCGCCGGGCGGGCCCGGCTCAGTACATCCCGCCCATGCCGCCGCCCGGCGCGGCGGGCGCGGCCGGCTTGTCCTCCTTCTTCTCCACGATGAGGGCCTCCGTGGTGAGGAGGAGCGAGGCGATCGACGCGGCGTTCTGGAGCGCCGTGCGGGTCACCTTGGTCGGGTCGATGACGCCCGCGAGGACGAGGTCCTCGTAGGTGTCGGAGAAGGCGTTGTAGCCGAAGTTCTTGTCCTTCGACGCACGCACCTTCTCGACGACGATCGAGCCTTCGCCACCGGCGTTGGAGACGATCATGCGGATCGGCTCCTCGATGGCGCGGCGGATGATGTCGACGCCGATCTGCTCGTCGTGGTCGAGCTTCAGGCCCTTGAGCGCGGCCTGGGCACGGATGAGCGCCACGCCGCCGCCCGGGACGATGCCCTCCTCGACGGCCGCGCGGGTCGCATGCAGCGCGTCCTCGACGCGGGCCTTCTTCTCCTTCATCTCGCTCTCGGTCGCGGCGCCGACGTTGATCACCGCCACGCCGCCGGCGAGCTTCGCCTTGCGCTCCTGGAGCTTCTCCTTGTCGTAGTCGCTGGTCGACTTCTCGATCGCGACCTCGATCTCCTTGATGCGGCCCTTGATCTTGTCCTCGTCGCCGTAGCCGTCGATGACCGTCGTGTTGTCCTTGTCGACGACGATGCGCTTGGCGCGGCCGAGGTCGGAGAGGACGGCGTTCTCGAGCTTGAAGCCGACCTCCTCGGAGATCACGTTGCCCTTCGTGAGGGTCGCGATGTCCTCGAGCATCGCCTTGCGGCGGTCGCCGAAGCCCGGCGCCTTCACGGCGGCGACCCGGAGCGTGCCGCGGAGCTTGTTCACGACGAGCGTGGCGAGCGCCTCGCCCTCGATGTCCTCGGCGATGATCAGGAGCGGCTTGCCGGTCTGCGCGACCTTCTCGAGGACCGGGAGCAGGTCCTTCATCGACGCGATCTTCTTGTCGTGGATCAGGATGTGCGCGTCCTCGAGGACCGCCTCCATCTTGTCCGGGTCGGTGATGAAGTAGGGCGAGAGGTAGCCGCGGTCGAACTGCATGCCGTCGACGGTGTCGAGGGTGGTCTCGAGACCCTTGGCCTCCTCGACCGTGATCACGCCGTCCTTGCCGACCTTCTCCATCGCCTCGGCGATGAGGTTGCCGATCTCGGCGTCGTTGTTGGCCGAGATCGTGCCGACCTGGGCGATCTCCTTCTTGCCGGACGTCGGGACCGAGATCTTCTTGAGCTCGTCGACGATCGCGGCGACGGCCTTGTCCACGCCGCGCTTGATCGCCATCGGGTTCGCGCCGGCCGTCACGTTCTTGAGGCCCTCGCGGAAGATCGCCTGCGCCAGCACCGTCGCGGTCGTCGTGCCGTCACCGGCGAGGTCGGAGGTCTTCGTCGCCACCTCCTTCACCATCTGGGCGCCCATGTTCTCGATCGGGTCCGCGAGCTCGATCTCCTTCGCGACCGAGACGCCGTCCTTGGTGACCGTCGGGGCGCCGAACTTCTTGTCGATGACGACGTTCCGGCCCTTGGGGCCGAGGGTGACCTTCACCGCCTCGGCGAGCTGGTCGACACCGCGCTTGAGCGCCGCGCGCGCGTCCACATTGAAATGGAGTTCCTTCGCAGCCATGGCTTCAATCCCTTGGATGAATGATTCAGTTGATGACCGCGAGGATGTCCGACTCGCGGAGGATCAGGAACTGCTCGCCCTCGACCGTGACCTCGGTCCCCGAGTACTTGCCGTACAGCACCTTGTCGCCCGCCTTGACTTCCATCGGAACGCGCTTGCCGTCCTCGGTGCGGCCCGGGCCGACCGCGATCACCTCACCCTGCTGCGGCTTCTCCTTCGCCGTGTCGGGGATGTACAGACCGCCGCGCATCGTCTCCGTCTCCTCGAGCGCCTTCACGACCACGCGGTCGGCGAGCGGCGCCACCTTGCTCGCGGCTGCAGTCTTCGCTGCCATGGATATCGATCCTCCAGCTGGGATGGATGGGGTGAATGAGTCTGGC
Source organism: Gemmatimonadaceae bacterium (assembly GCA_019694735.1). Taxonomy (GTDB): domain Bacteria; phylum Gemmatimonadota; class Gemmatimonadetes; order Gemmatimonadales; family Gemmatimonadaceae; genus Pseudogemmatithrix. Next base: position 18,991 of record JAIBBJ010000161.1, read on the forward strand.
ACTCGCAGATGGCGAGTGCTAACAGTGCCGTAAAATAGAGGCAAAGCGCGTGCCAGTCAATCAGCTGGTTCTGGGACGCAAATCCATGCAGGGCAACGAATTACGTGCGAATTCGCCTGCCGTTTCGGCGCACGGTCGGCCGTTCTGGGCCGTCGCTTGCCAGCGTGGCGTGGATCCCCTGCCCGCTCAACGCGGGGTGTCGCCCCCGCGGGCTCCCGACGCGCTCAAGGCCGTCCGGATGCGATGACGAGGTCATCGATCCACGCCGTCTGCGCGACCGGCGATCCGACGCCGATATACGGCCCCATCAGGAACTGGTTCCACTCCATCGTCGCCCGTGCGCCGGTCCGGAACAGGAAGTTCTGCCGATCGATGAGCAGGTTCCCGTCGAACCAGTAGCGGAGGAGCCCGTCGGTCTGCCCGACCCCGCCGACGATCGTGTTCATCCGCATCAGCACCTCGACGTGGTGCCACGCGTTCTTGTAGCCCGGACCGGCGGTCGCGGTGAACGCCGGCTGCGCCGGCCGCAGGAACTTGCCATTGTTGTAGGTGCCGCCGCTCGAATAGCAGTCGGTCGGGATGCCGTCCGTGTTCCCGTTGCAGCCCGCCGTCGCCCGGTCCTCCGTCACCGCGGTGAGGTTCTGCCCCACCCGCGCCTGATCGATGTTCTGGCCGTCCGTCGTGCCGACCTGCGGGAAACCACCCGCCTGGTAGACCTGCTCGATGTAGGTCGTCAGGCGCGTGAACGACGGGCCCGTGAACTGACCGGCCGTGTTCGTCAGGAGATAGAACTCGTGCGGATGGTAGTCCACGCCGGACCCGACCCAGTTGCTCGAGTACTTGACCCAATAGGAGACGTACACCTGCGACGAGTTCGGGATGGCATGCCGCGACGCCTGCCCGAAGGACGGCAGGATCTGCCCGGCCGCCCAGGACCAGGCGAGCGACCGGCTGCCGGTGTGGGCCTCCGCCGTCGTGGTCGTCCAGGCGGTGTTGTCGTACCACCCGCGGGCCCCGGCATTGTTGTCCTCGAACCCCTCCTGCACGTGGACCGTGATCGCGGGCGGGGCGGTCGACAGCACGACCGCCGCTGTGTCCGCAAGACCGCTGGCGTCGTGGCGGGCCACAACCCGGAACGTGCCGGCGACGGCACCGGCCGTGTACAGGCCGCCGGAGGTGATGGTGCCGCCCGTGGCCTCCCACGTGACGGACGGCACCGTGCTGCCGCCGTCCGACCACGTGGCGGAGACGCTGAACTGCGCCGTCGATCCGACCTGGAGGGCGGCCGACGTCGGGGAGACGGAGAGCGATTCGAGCGTCGCCTCGCCCGGGGCCGCGGCCTCGGTGCAAGCCATGACCAGACACGCGGCGACCAAAGCGCGGACCATCGGCAGACTCCTCACTGGACCAGAGCGACCCGGCGTGGCGGCCGTCCAGTCCACGACCGCCCCCGGTGCGCACCACGCGCGCGGTGCCATCCATGGCACCCCGTGTAGGTTGCCCTCGCGTGCACGCCACGTCCACCCCCAGCCCCCTGCCGCAGCGGGGTCTGCCGCCCGTCCTCGGCACCCGACTGCGCGTGCTCGTGCTCGGAACCTTCCCGGGTGAACGCTCGCTGGAGGAGGGTCAGTACTACGCGCATCCTCGGAATCGGATGTGGCCCGCGCTCGCGCCGGTCATCGGCGTGCCGGCGGGGGCGCCATACCGCACGCGGCTGCTGAGGTTGCGCCAGGCAGGCCTTGGCCTGTGGGACGTCCTCGCCGCCTGCGAGCGGCGTGGCTCCCTCGACCAGAACATCCGCGCGGTCACCGCGGTCCCCAACGATCTCGGCAGCGTCGTCGCCGCGCATCCAGGATTGCGGGCCGTGTGCCTCAACGGTGGTTCCGCCGCGCGGCTCTTCGATCGTTTCCAGCTCCCGCGCGCCCTCTGGACGGCGACCGGTCTCCGCATCGTCACCCTGCCGTCGACCAGTCCGGCGCACGCGCGCATGTCCGATGCAGCGGTGCACGACGCGTGGCGGACGGCCCTCACATCCCTCCTCGCGCGGGTCGACGACTCCGCCTAGCTTCTGCGTCGATGACGCGTCCCTTCGATTCGCCGCTCGCTCCGGTGCTGAGGGCCACCGTCTCCCCGCGCACCGGCACCCGGTCCGAGGCGCGCGCCCGCGCGCGATCGATGGTGGACGCGATGTCGCGCGACGCCCGCGGGGACCTCCACCTCGCCGCCGCGCTCGGCGATGCCGTGGCAGTGACGCGCGCGCTCGAGGCGGACCCCGCCGGGGCGGCCCGCGCGGGCGGGCCGTTCCAGTGGGACCCGCTGACCCACCTCTGCTTCTCGGTCCTGCTCGACGGCCCGGACGCGGACGGAGGCGACTTCGTCGGCGCCGCCGAGGCGTTGCTCGCCGCGGGGGCGAGCGCGAACACCGGGTTCCGGGATCCGAAGGCGGAGCCGGGCCAGGATTTCCGCAGCGCGCTCTATGGCGCCTCCTGCCTCGGGCGCCATCTGGGCCTCACGAACGCCCTGCTCGCGCACGGCGCGGACCCGAACGACCCGGAGGTCGCCTACCACCTCGCCGAAGGCTACGACAACAGGGTGCTGGAGGCCGTGGTGGCGCACGGCCGGTGCACCCCCTCGACGCTCGCGACGCTGCTGCGGCGCAAGTGCGACTGGCACGACGTCCGCGGCGTCCACTGGCTGCTCGCCCACGGCGCGGACCCGCGCGTGCCGACCGCATGGCCGGGCACGACCCTCCTCCATGCATTGGAGCGCGATTGCAGCGTCGAGATCGTGCAATCGCTCCTCGATGCCGGCGCGGACCCGCTGGCCCTCGAGCCCGAGGACCTCTCGCCGGTGGCGTATGCCGCGCGCTGCGGCCGAGGCGACGTTCTGGACGCGATGGCGCGGCGCGGCATCCCACTGCGGCTCACGGGCGTGGATGCGCTGCTCGCCGCGTGCGCGCGGGGCCACGGTCCCGCCGTGCGCACCATCGCCAACACGATGCCCGCGGCGGTGGACGAGCTCGAGGGGATGGCCGGCGCGGTGCTCGTGCGCTTCGCCGGGAATGCCAACAGCGCCGGCATCCGGCT
>JAIBBJ010000168.1 GCA_019694735.1 Gemmatimonadaceae bacterium
GTCCGCCTGGATGCTCGCCAACCCGCCGGAGTACGGCTTCTACGCCAACGTCAACCCGACGGTGGACCATCCGCGGTGGAGCCAGGCGACCGAACGCCGGATCGGCAACTTCCGGCGCATCCCCACCTTGATGTTCAACGGCTACGCCGACCAGGTGGCCTCGCTCTACGCCGGCATGGACCTCCGCCGCAACTACTGACGCCATGTTCGCCAAGCCCTGGTTCGGCATCGCCAAGCAGCCGCCCTACTTCTCCGCGCTCCTGTTCCTCGTCGCGCTCGCACCGCTCGTCGGGCTGCCGGCCGTGCTGTGGAGCGACTTCACGCAGGGCACGCGCTTCCTCGGCAGCGAGCCCATCAAGGAGCTCGAGCACGGCCTCGGCGAGTGGGCGCTGCGCTTCCTCTACGGCACGCTCCTCATCACGCCGCTCCGCGATCTCACGGGGTGGAACTGGCTCGCGAAGCACCGACGCACCCTGGGGCTCTTCGCCTTCGCCGCGACGGCGGAGCACCTCCTCACGTGGGTCTTCCTCGACCTCCAGGTGGTCGTGGACACGCTCGTCGGCTGGGATGAGGTCGTCGCCGACCTCGTGAAGCGGCCGTACCTCACCATCGGCATGGTCGCCTTCGTGCTGATGATCCCGCTCGCGGTCACCAGCACGAAGGACGCCATCCGCCGGATGGGGAAGCGGTGGACGCGGCTCCACCGCCTCACCTATGCGATCCCCGTCCTCGGGGTGATCCACTACGGCATGGCCCAGAAGAAGGACATCGAGGAGCCGCTGATGTACGCTGCCTTCCTCTTCGGTGTGCTCGGGTGGCGCTGGTGGATCGCGCGGCGTCGCGCCGCCGAGGTCGCGCAGGCGACAGCCTGACCGCGCGGCGGGCGCGGTAGATTCCGCGCGTGCCCCTCGCGCCGCTCGATGCCTTCGCCGTCTCGCCCCCCGGGCTCGAGGCGCTCGTCGCGCACGAACTGCGGGTCCTCGGCATCGCTGGCGCGACGCCGCGCACCGTGACCGGCGGCGTCGAGTGCCGGGTGGACGCGGAGGGGCTGGCCGCGCTGCTGCTGCACCTGCGGGTCGCGAGCGGCGTGCTCGTGCGGCTCGCGCAGTTCCGCGCGACCGCGTTCCACGAGCTCGAGCGCGCGGCGCGCAAGGTCGAGTGGGGACGCGTCCTCCCCGACGGCGCGCCGTTCCAGCTGCGCGTGACCTGCCGGAAGTCCCGGCTCTACCACTCGGACGCCGTGGCCGAGCGCGTCGCGGCGGCGATCGTCCGTGCGGTGCCGGGCGCGGTCTGGGCCGGGTCGGCGGAGGATGACGAGGCGGCGGACCCCGGCGACGTGGAGATCCCCGCCGGACCGCCCACCGCGGCGGAGCGCGCTGCCGAGGGAGAGCCGCCGCGCCCGCCGCAGCGCTTCGTCGTCCGGGTCGACCACGACCGCTGCACCGTCTCGGCGGACGCCGCGGGCACGCTGCTGCACCGGCGCGGGTATCGCCGCGCCGTCGCCAAGGCCCCGCTGCGCGAGAACCTCGCGGCGGCGATGCTGCTCGGTGCGGCCTGGGATCCCGCAACGCCCCTCGTCGACCCGATGTGCGGGTCCGGCACGATCGCGATCGAGGCCGCCCTGCTCGCGCGGTGCATCGCGCCCGGGCTCGCGCGCGACTTCGCGGCCGAGGCGTGGCCGGTCATCCCGGCGACCGCGTTCGCGCGGATGCGGGAGGCCGCGCGCGCCCGGATCCTGCCGCGAGCGGCGGTCCCGATCGTCGCGGGCGACCGCGACGCGGGAGCGATCGCCGCGGCCCGGGCGAACGCGGAGCGTGCGGGCGTGCTGGCGGACATCGACTTCCGCGTCGCGACCGTCTCGGCGCTCCACCCGCCCGACGGCACCGGGCTCGTGCTCGCGAACCCGCCCTACGGCATCCGCGTCGGCGAGACGGCGCCGCTGCGCGACCTGTTCGCGCGTCTCGGTCAGGTGCTGCGCGCCCGTTGCCTCGGCTGGCGCGTGGCGTTGCTGAGCGCCGACCGGTCGCTCGATGCGCAGCTGCGACTCGCGTGGACCGACCGCTTCACGACGCGCAACGGCGGCATCGCCGTCCACCTCGCGGAGGCGACCGTCACGGACGCGGCGCCGGCCCCGCCTAGAACTCGAAGCCGACGGCCAGGTTGAGGTGCTGGGTGGTGGCGGTGCCGGCCGCGTAGCGCGTCGCGAGCGAGCGCCATTCGAGGCCGAGCACCAGCGGACCGGCGGGCCGCCAGTGCACGTGCGCCTCGGTCACCGCGTTCCGCTCGCGCGCCGGTGGCAGGTCGATCGCCTTCGGCAGGTCCACTCCCCATCCGGCGCCGAGGAGGATGCGCGGCGCGGCCTGCACGTTGGCCTGGAGCCAGTGCGCGGCGGTGCGCACCGGCGCCCCGCCCGTGCCGAAGGCCTGGCCGACCGCGCCGCCGCCGAGTCCGCGCACGAGCTGCCCTTCGTACCACTCGCCGCGGAGTTCGAGCCGGGCGCCGAGCGGCACGCGCGCGCTCACCGCGACCGCCTTCGAGTCGTGGGTGGCATCGGCGCCGTCGAGGACCTCGCCGTGGTGCAGGCCGACGGTGACGGTGCCGCGGCGCTCCTCCTCGCCCCACTCGAGGCGCACCGCGCCCTGGACGAACGGTGTGCCCGTGCGCTCGGCGGGATCGAATTGCGTGTCGAATCCGGCGGCGGGGTCGCCGCTGGTGGGCGCGAGCACGGCACCTTCGAGACCGACGCGCACGCGCCCGGCGGTGTGCACGCCGGCGCGCAGCTGCGGGAGCCAGAGCCAGAGGTTGCCCGCGCCGGCGAACCCCGGCGTGCCGACGGACGCGAGGCTCACGGGGTCGAGGCCGGTGATGAGCGGCTGTTCCTGGCCGGCGAGCACGAAGCCGTGGGTCCAACCCAACTGGGCCCGCGCGGTGCGCAGCCTCACGAGCGGGAAGGTGCGTCCGCCCGAGCTCGGCTGCTGGCCGCCGAAGAAGTCCACATCGAGGTCGCCGGTGAAGGTGCCGCCGAGCACCTCCGTCGCCTGGAACGCGAGGCCGAGCGTGGTCTGCCGGATCGTCATCGCGAGCCCGCCCTGCGGCCCGTTCCCCGAATCGGCACGGGCGAAGGTCGGGACGTCCACGTTGTTGGTCCGACCGTCGTTGCGGACGAGGTGCATCAGCGCGCGGCCGGTGAACTCGAGCGACACGCGCGAGCGCGTGCGGAGCGCGCTCGATGCCTCGGTGGCGAGCTGCTCGCGGAGCGCCTGCAGCGCGGCCTCGGCGTCCTCGACGCGCTGGCGCAGCGAGTCGACCTGCGCCGGGGTCACGGGCGCCGCCTGCTGGGCGCACAGCGGCATCGCGGTGGCGAGCGTGACGCCGATCACGCAGGCGCTTGCCAACGCGGCGCGCCGCGGGGTAGCGTACCGATGGCCATGAGCGGACACGGGATGCGGCATCACCACTCCTCGGGGGCACGGGTCGGGCGTGCGCTGCTCGCGATGGCCCTCGTCCTCGCCGCCGCCCCGACCGCCCGCGCGCAGGGCGCGGTCGCGGGGCGCGTGGCGATCACCGAGCGGCCGGGCGAGCCGACGACGGACTTCGCGAGCACGGTCATCTACCTCGCGCCCAAAGATAGCGCGCGGCTTCGCACGCGGCCGGTACCCGCCACGATCACGATGACCGGGCGCGCCTTCGCCCCGCACGTGCGCGTCGTGACGCCGGGGAGCAAGGTCGAGTTCCCCAATCAGGACCCGTTCAGCCACAACATCTTCTCGTCCACGCCGGGCCAGGTGTTCGACCTCGGGCTGTACGGGTCGGGCCGCAGCAAGGACGCGGTCTTCCGCCGGGCGGGGGCCTACCCCGTCTATTGCAACATCCATCCGCGGATGGTCTCGTTCGTCGTCGTCTCGCCGTCGCCGTGGTACGCGCAGGCGGGGAACGACGGCCGCTGGAGCATCGAGGGGGTGCCGGCCGGCGAGTACGTGCTGACGGTGTGGCACGAGCGCGCGCCGGTGGCGACGCAGCCGATCACCGTCCCGGCGACCGGCGTCCCCGACATCGCGACGACGCTCGACGCCCGCGGCTACCGGTTCCAGGAGCACAAGAACAAGTTCGGCCGAGAGTACGACCGGACCGCGACGCGCTACTAGCGCCGTGACGCCGCCGGCGCGCCCGCCGGGCGCCCCGCCCCCCTCCGCCCCCCACGCGTGAAGACGAACGGCCTCAGCCTCACCGTCAAGATCTTCCTGAGCACCGCGCTCGTCGTCGTCGGCATCGTGCTGGCGACGCTCGGCCTCGCCGCCCGTGAGGCGAGCCGCGCCGCGGATGCCTCGGT
>JAIBBJ010000056.1 GCA_019694735.1 Gemmatimonadaceae bacterium
GGGGCCATCGGATCCTGGCGGTTCCGGCGACGCGCAGACCGTCGAACGCGTCAGGAAGCGCACGCCGAGCGGTGCCTCGAGCGAGAACCCGTTCCCGCGGCCGCGGACCACGTCGATGGTGAGCGTGGTGTGCTGCCACGCGGTCCACTGCGCACCGCCGATGAAGACCGGCGTGCCTTCGACCTCGCCCAGCCGGACGTCGCGCGCGCCGAGGCGGAACTCGCCGCGCGGATAGCACATCGGGGCGCTGCCGTCGCAGCAGCCGCCCGATTGGTGGAACAGCAGCGGGCCGTGCGCCGCGATGAGCTCGCGGAGCACGGCCGCCGCCTCGGGGGTGATCGCGACGCGATCGTGCCCGGCCGCGGCCGGGTCCCCCGGTCCCCCGTGCATCAGAAGAACCCGAGCTTCTTGGGCGAGTAGCTCACGAGCAGGTTCTTCGTCTGCTGGTAGTGGTCGAGCATCATCTTGTGCGTCTCGCGCCCGATGCCCGACTGCTTGTAGCCGCCGAACGCCGCGTGCGCCGGGTAGGCGTGGTAGCAGTTGGTCCACACGCGTCCGGCCTTGATGTTGCGGCCCATCCGGTACGCCGTGTTGAGGTCGCGGCTCCAGACGCCGGCGCCGAGGCCGTAGAGCGAGTCGTTGGCGATCTCGAGCGCCTCGTCCATCGTCTTGAACCGCGTCACCGAGACCACCGGGCCGAAGATCTCCTCCTGGAAGATCCGCATCCGGTTGTGGCCCTCGAAGATCGTCGGCTGCACGTAGTAGCCCTCGGCGAGCTCCCCCTGGTGCACGCGCCGCGCGCCGCCGGTGAGGACCTTCGCGCCCTCCTGCTTCCCGATGGCGATGTAGCTCAGGATCTTCTCGAGCTGGTCGTTCGAGGCCTGGGCGCCGATCATCGTCGCGGCGTCGAGCGGGTTCCCCTCGACGATGGCCTTGGTGCGGGCGATCGCGCGCTCCATGAACCGGTCGTAGATGGACTCCTGGACGAGCGCACGCGAGGGGCAGGTACAGACCTCGCCCTGGTTGAGGGCGAACATCGCGAAGCCCTCGAGCGCCTTGTCGAAGTAGTCGTCGTCGGCGTCCATCACGTCGGCGAAGAAGATGTTCGGGCTCTTGCCGCCGAGTTCCAGCGTGACCGGGATGATGTTCTCCGAGGCGTACTGCATGATGAGCCGGCCGGTGGTCGTCTCGCCGGTGAACGCGATCTTCGCGATCCGGTTGCTCGACGCGAGCGGCTTGCCGGCCTCGACGCCGAAGCCCTGGACGACGTTGACCACGCCGCTCGGCAGGATGTCGGCGATGAGCTCCATGAACGCCATGATGCTCACCGGCGTCTGCTCGGCGGGCTTGAGGACGACGCAGTTCCCGCCGGCGAGGGCGGGGGCGAGCTTCCACACCGCCATCAGCAGCGGGAAGTTCCACGGGATGATCTGGCCGACGACGCCGAGCGGCTCGTGGAAGTGGTACGCGACGGTGTCGGCGTCGAGCTCGCCGATCGAGCCCTCCTGTGCGCGGAGCACCCCCGCGAAGTAGCGGAAGTGGTCGATCGCCAGCGGGAGGTCGGCGGCGCGCGTCTCGCGGATCGGCTTTCCGTTGTCGATGGTCTCGATGAACGCGAGCGTCTCGAGATGGGCTTCCATCCGGTCGGCGATCCGCAGCAGGATGTTCGACCGGGTGGTCGCCGACGTCGCGTTCCAGTGCACCGCCGCGGCGTGCGCGGCGTCGAGGGCGGCGTCCACGTCCTCGTGGGTGGAGCGGGCGACCTCGCAGAGGGGCTGGCCCGTGATGGGCGTGAGGTTGGTGAAGTACTGGCCGCGCCGCGGGGCGCGGTACTCGCCGCCGATCCAGTTGTCGTACCGCGCGCGGATCGGCACGCTCGGCGTGAAGGGGGCCGCGCTCTGCGGGAGGGTGGCGCTGGCGGTCGGTGCGGTGATGACGCCCATCGTGCGTGCCTCTGCGAGAAAAGGGGGTGAGGTGCCGCGAACGTGGGCGACAGGCTAGGGCGGCCCGGTCGGACCCCACAAGCCGCACGCGACATCTGTCGCAGGGGCCTTTCGCCGCGCACCGGCCGCGCGAGCTTGCCGCGCAGACCGGAGGGCCGCAGGTTCCCCGAGGGTCCCCCCCCCCGTCCCCGGAGCGCAGCGATGGCCCATTCCCCGACCGCGGATGCCATCCCGTACGACGCCGAGGCGCAGCGCACCCAGGCGGCGCAGTGGTCGGCGCTGGTCGGCGCGCGGCGCGGCAGCGGCGCGCTGCTCGGCGCGAAGGGCGTCCGCGAGGTCGTGCGCACGAGCTGGTACCGCAGCGCCGGCGCGCGTGTCACGCCGGACCTGCCGATGGCCCCGGTCGTGCTCGACGAGTCGGCGCTCCACGATGCGACGCAGCGGACCGACTGGTACGCCGTCGCCACCGAGGCGATCGACCGGCACCGCGCGATGCGCGAGGGCGATGGGCACATCGTGACGCTCTTCGACGGCGAGGGACGCATGCTCTCCGCCGATGGCGACCCGTCCGCCCTCGAGGGGCTCGCCGCGATCAACTTCCGGCCCGGCGGCGACTGGAACGAGCGGACCGTCGGCACCAACGGCCCGGGCATCGCGCTCGCGACCGGGCAGCCGACGCACATCGTGGGCGCGGAACACTTCTGCGAGCGGTGGCACGCGTGGCACTGCGCGGCGGTGCCGATCAAGGACCCGGTGCACGGCCGCGTCGCGGGCGCGCTCGACCTCAGCGGCTTCCGCGAGGCCGCGCACCCGCACACGCTCAACCTCGCGATCGCGCTGGGCGTCGCCATCGAGCAGACGCTCACCGCGCGCGAGTACGAGCGGCGCTTCGCGATCCTCCAGCAGTTCCAGCAGCTGTCGTCGAAGTACGCCGGGGACGGCGTGCTCGCGGTGGACCGCGCCGGCCACGTCCTCGGCGCCACGCCCGCCGTGGCGAAGCCGGTGCAGGACGCGCTCGCGGTGCTCGTGCGGCACGCGAACGGCTGCCTGAGCAAGGAGAGCGCGGTGCCGGTCGCCATCGGCGACCGGCGCGCCGCGACCTGGTTCCCGGTGGTGATGGCCCACCAGGTCGTCGGCGGGTGCTTCGTGCTCGACGGCGCCGCGCTGCCGACCGGCTCGGAGGGCATCCCGTTCCAGCCCGGCGAGGTGAAGGTCTACGCGCGCCGGTTCTTCGAGGCCGGGGCGCGCGACCTCGGCCGGCTCTCGCCGCCCGTGAGCCCCGCGGTCTGGGAGGCGCTGCAGGCGTACCATTGGCCGGGGAACGTGAAGGAGCTCAAGCACGTCATCCGCCGCGTGCTGCAGCAGGCGACCGGCGAGATCCGCCTCGAGCACCTCCCCGCTGCGATCCGCGAGGCGTACGGCGTGGTGGACGCGCACACGAGCGCGATCGACGCCGAGGACCGGCGGCTGATCGAGGTCGTCCAGCGCGCGGCGACGATGGCCGACGCCGCGGCGGAGCTGGGCATCACGCGGAGCACGCTGTACCGGCGGATGGAGCGCTACGGGCTCAGGCCCGGCCGGGTGCTCCGCCGCGACTGAGGGCGGGACCGCGAACCGCCCGCGGGGTCAGGGCAGTGGCCCTGCCTCCAGTCGCTCCACGATCCGCCGCATCTGCAGCAGCCGCAGCGGCGCCCAGCGGCGGAGCCGCACGATGCCGGCGATGAGCGTCCCGATGCCACCGCCGACGAGGGGGACCAGTGCGCTGGCGATGGCCGGGTCGACGGTGCCCTGCGCCTGCGTGATCCCGACGAGGATCAGCGCGGTCGTGAGGAAGGTCGTGCCCATCGAGAGCAGCGCCTGCGCGGCCGCATTCCGTGTGCGGAGCCGCACGCGGTCGCCGCCGGTGCCGGGCTCCACGAGCACCTGCAGGTTGCCGTTCGTCCACTGCCGGAGGTTGCCGATGACCTGCACCTGGCCGCGGGCATCGAAGGTGTCGCGCAGCAGCACCACGAGGCGCTCCCATTCCTCGTCGGTGAGTCGGCGGTCGAGCTGTGTCGCGTCCCGCGCGCCGAGGGCGAGGCCGAGGAAGCTCGGGGCCGGGGCGGGCGCCGGTCGGTCCAGTGCGCGCGCCGCCGCTGCGATGCGCGCCGCGGGGATGCCTGCCTGCGCGCCGATCTCCTGCAGCTGCGCCAGCGTGAGTCCCGGGCGTCCGACGCCGGTGGCCTCATCCGCCGGCGGTTCCTGAACGGACTCCTCCGCGGCCCGCGCGAGGATGCGCGAGACCTCGTCGTCGTCGAATCGCCGCTCGGCCATGCGGGAAAGCTCGCCGGGCCCCCCAACAGGTGGAAGGGCCGGGGACCTGC
>JAIBBJ010000016.1 GCA_019694735.1 Gemmatimonadaceae bacterium
GCGGCGCGGCCGCCGCGGCGTCTGCCAGCGCCCCTCGCGGGCGCGCCGAGACGGCGGCGCGCCTCGCCACGATGCTCGACGCATTCACCGCGATGCGCCGCGCCGATGGGTCGCTCTGGACCGTGCAGGACAGCGCGGGCGACCTCGGGGTGGCGCTCGACGGCATCGAGGCGTTGGCGGGCCGGGCCGGGATTCGGGCCTCAGGCGCGCCGCGGACATCACGGGCCGCCGACGTGCGGCACTTCGACGCGGCGGGCTATACGGTCGTCGCGGACCGCAGCGCCGGCGACGCGCTCCGCATCGACCGCGGCAGTCCGGGCCCGGCGCACCAGCCGGCGCATGCGCACGCCGCCGCACTCGCCTTCGAGTGGGATGTCGCCGGGATCCCGTGCGTGATGGACCCGGGCTGCTCGGGCTACGATGACGACCCGTGGCGTCCCTTCCTTCGCTCCACGGCGGCGCACGCGACGGTGGCCATCGGCGACCGGGATCAGAGCGAGATGTGGGCCACGTTCCGGGTCGGCGGTCGCGCCGCCGTGCGCACGCTCGAACGCACGGACGCCGCCGCCGCGTTCCGACTCGTCGCGGAGTGCCGCCCGTGGCATACGCCCTCGGCCGTGCACCGACGGGAGTTCCGCCGGGATGGGCGCGCGGTGTGCATCGAGGATCGCGTGACGGGCGCGGGCGGGCAGCGCATCGCGGCGCACCTCACGTTCGGCCCGGAGTGGGAGGTCGCCGCTGACGGGCCGGGGACCTTCCGTCTTTCGCATCCGCACGCCCACGCCCGGTGCCGCATCGAGGGCGCCGTCTCCGCCTCGCTGCACCGCGGCGAGCGCAGCCCCCTCCGCGGCTGGCACGCCCGCGGGTTCAACGACGTCGTCCCCGCGTGGACCCTCCGCCTCGAAGCCGGCGGGGACGCGCCGTGGCGCACGCTGCTGGCACCGGCCTGATGCACATCGCGATCCTCAACCAGGACTTCCCGCCCGAGACGGGCGCCGGCCCCGCCCGGATCACCGAGTTGGGACGCGAGTGGATCGCCCGCGGCCACCAGGTGACCGTCATCACGGGCTTCCCCAACCGGAAGCTCCCCGGGCAGCCCGACGGCGTCATCCCGCCGCCGTACCGTGGGCGGCTCTGGATGCACGAGACGCTCGACGGCCTCTCGGTGCACCGATCATGGCTCTACGCGAGCCCGAGGCGCGCGTTCGCCCACACGCTCATCAACTACCTCTCCTTCGCCGGCACCTCGCTGGTGAATGCGCTCGCCGGCGTCCCCCGCCCCGACGTGCTGATCGCGAGCGGCCCGCCCTACTTCCAGCAATTCTCGGGCGCCCTCGCCGCCCTCGCGCGCGGCGTTCCGCTCGTGCTCGAGACGCGCGACCTCTGGCCGGACTACGTCGCCGAGATGGGGATCATCCGGCATCCGCTCGGTCTGCGCGCGATGTTCGCCACCGAGCGATGGCTGCTCCGGCGGGCCGATGCCAGCGTGGTCGTCACGGAGTCCTTCAAGCGCCGCCTCGTCGAGAAGGGGGTGGCCGAGGCATCGATCACCGTCATCCCGAACGGGGTCGATACCTCGCGCTACTATCCGAGCGAAGAAGCGAACCCGCTCGGCGCACTCCCGGGCGAGGGCCCGCTCGTCGGGTATCTCGGCACCTTCGGGGCGGGTCAGGGCCTGTCGGCAGCCCTCGAGGCGGTCCGCCTCCTGCACGACGCCGGCACGCCGGTCCGGCTGTGCCTCGTCGGTGACGGGGCGGACCGGGCGGCGCTCGAGGCGGACCTCCACGCCCGCCCGATCCCGGGCGTCTCCCTGCACCGCCCCATCCCGCGCGACGCGACGCGCGCGCTGTACAACGCCTGCGACGTCGTTCTCGTCCCGCACGCGGCGCTCCCCGTGCTGGGCGACACCGTGCCGTCGAAGATCTTCGAGGTGATGGCGTGTGCGCGGCCACTCGTCGCCGCACTGAAGGGCGAGGGGGCACGCATCGTCGAGCGGTCCGGCGGCGGTGTCCTCGCGACCCCGGGTGATCCGGCGTCGATCGCGGCCGGCATCGCGCGCGTGCTCGCGATGCCCGACGCGGAGCGCCGCACGATGGGCGCGGCGGGCCGCGCCTTCGCGACCCGCGAGTACGACCGGAGGGCGCTGGCCGAGCGGTATCTCGACGTGCTCGGTAGGCTCGTGCGCTGAGGCCCGCCGCGCGGGCTAGACCGGCCGCAGCGAGCGCGTCTTGAGCCGGAGCGCGGGCCGCTCCACAAGCCGCCAGGAGGTGAACGCGAGTCCCACGGTCACGGCGAGCGCCACACCCACCGCGGGCCACGCCGCGAGCGCGCCCGTCTGCAGGAGCACGTTGATCACGGGCATGTGGTAGATGTACGCGCCGTACGAGATGTCGTCGCCGTGCAGCCACCGCTCGGCGAGCCCCGGGCGCGCCCAGCCGATGTGCAGCACCACCGGCACCAGCGACAGCACCAGCAACGGGTGCACGTGGTTGCCGAGCGGCAGGCCGGCGGCGCGGGTCGCGCCGGCGAGCACCCCATAGAGCGCCAGCCACTGCCAGAGCGGACGCGCCGTCACCGCCGCGATGAGGGCCGGCCGGGTCGAGACGACCGCGCCGAGGATGAACATGTAGACCCAGGGGACGAACGAGACCATCGCGAGCCGCCCGGGGAGGCTCTCGGCGACCGTCCTGGGCAACGCCAGGTACGCGACGTTCGCCGCTGACGCGAGGAGGGCGAGGACCGGCAGGGTCCGCGCCCCGTCGCCTCGCCGCCGCACGAGCCACCAGAGGAGCGGCGTGAGCGCGTAGAACTGGAGCTCGACCGCGATCGTCCACAGGCTCCCGTTGACCACGCCAACGCCGTAGGCGCGCAGCCACGCGGGGTTCCAGAAGGGGACGATGGTCATCTGGCCCGCGAGCCACGCGAGGAGCCGTGACCAGGGCACGTCCGCGAGGGAGTACCCGGTCGCCACCACGCTCCCGAGCGAGACGAGCACACAGGTCCAGAGTGCCGGGAAGAGGCGCAGGGCCCGGTTCACCGCGAAGGGCCTCAACCCGCCGGCGTGCTCGTAGGAGCGGTAGATGAGCAGGCCGCTGAGGAAGAAGAAGATCGGCACGCCGGGGAAGGCGTCGAGCACGAACTCGACCGCGCCCGGCACCGTGACGCGGAAGCTCTCCTTGGCGTGCACGACGGCCACCTGCAGGGCCGCGAGCAGGCGCAGGAGGTCGAGGTTGTTGTCGCGGAAGCGGGCGTTCGCGGAGGGCGCCGCGGGCGCGCTCACGCGAGGGCGTCCACGATGCGGGAGGCTGCGCGCCCGTCCCAACCCTCCGGCGCCCGCGCGCCCACCGCCTGCCGAGGCGTGGCGACCGCCGCCGCCACGCCCTGCACGATCCCGTCCACGGTGGGCGGCCACGGGAGCATGGTGTTGGTCCCGTGCGTCACGGTGATCGGTCGCTCCGTCTGCTCGCGCAGCGTGAGGCAGGGCACGCCGAGCACGGTGGTCTCCTCCTGCAAGCCACCCGAGTCGGTCACGACCGCCGCGGCCGAGTCCTGCAGCGCGACCACCTCCGCGTAGCCGACCGGATCGGTCACGACGAGCCGCTCAAGGAGCGGCGCGAGACCGGCGTCGCCCACGCGCGCGCGCGTTCGCGGATGCACCGGGAGTACGACCTGCCGCCCCTCGGCGACCCGCGCGAGCGCCTCGAGCAGGATGCGCAGCCGGGCCGGGTCGTCCACGTTGGAGGGCCGATGCAGCGTCGCGAGTACGTGGCCGGGCCGGACCCCCAGCCGCGAGAGGACGTCGAGCGACCGGGCCCGCGGCAGCACCGCGAGCAGCGAATCGATCATCACGTTGCCGACGAACGTGGTGCGGATCCCCGCGAGCCCTTCGCGCGCGAGGTTCGGCCCGACGTCGGTGGACGGCGTGAGCAGCAGGTCGCTGAGCCGGTCGGTGACGACGCGGTTCACCTCCTCCGGCATCGCCCAGTCGTGCGAGCGGAGCCCCGCCTCGACGTGCGCGAGCCGCACCCCCAGCTCCTCACGCAACTTGGACACGACGAGGGCGCACGCGAGGGTGGAGTTCACGTCGCCGACGACCACGACCCACGCCGGGCGCACGTCGCGGAGGACCGGCTCGAAACGCTCCATCACCCGCGCAGTCTGGACCGCGTGGGTCGCCGACCCCACCTCGAGCATCACGTCGGGCGGCGGCGCGCCCAGGTCGGCGAGGAGCGCCGACGACATCCGGACGTCGTAGTGCTGCCCGGTGTGCACGAAGCAGCGCGCCCGCCC
>JAIBBJ010000072.1 GCA_019694735.1 Gemmatimonadaceae bacterium
CAGCAGCGCGCAGCCCGGGCACGCCCCGCGCGCCGGCCGGGGATGGCCGCACCGGTCGCAGCGCGGCGCCGCCAGCAGCGGCACCCGCGCCCAGCAGCGGCCGCAGACGAGCCCCTCATCCGCGTCGTCCATCGCGCCGTCACAGGCGGCGCAGGCCCGCGGGAGGACGAACTGGCCGAGCGCCGAGAGGACGCGCCGCCAGCGGGGCGCGCTGGGGGAGCCGGGGTCCGCGGGGGCGGCCCCGGCGCCGCTCACGCCGTCTCCGGCGCGCGGAACGAGCGCCACATCGCGTCGCGGTCCGGCGGCGTGCCGAACCACCGCTCGAACGCCAGCGCCCCCTGCTCCACGAGCATCGGGAGCCCGTCGTCGGTGCGCAGCCCGCGCGCGCGGCACGCCTTCACGAACGGCGTGCGGCCGCGGCGGTACGTCAGGTCCAGCACGGCGCACGTGTCCGGGATCACCCCCGGCGCGATCGGCATCAGCGACCCCTCGAGCCCGAGCGGGGTCGCGTTCACCAGCAGGTCGGTGCCGGTCACGGTGTCGATCTCGCTCTTCGCCACGCGCACGACGCCCGGGAAGCGCGCCGCGAGCGCCTCCGCGCGGTCGCGGGTGCGCGCATGCACGACGACCCGGCTGTCGGCCCACTGCTCGACCGCCGCGCAGACCGCCGCCGCCGCTCCGCCGGCCCCGAGCATGCCGAGCCGGATCCCTTCCGGCGCGCGCTCAAGCAGCCGCCGCACCGCGAAGGTGAAGCCGCCCACGTCGGTGTTGTCGCCGACGAGCGCGCCGTCCTCGGTCCAGAAGGTGTTGATCGCCCCCACCCGTTCCGCCAGCGCCGTGCGCTTCGCCATCCACGCGAACGCGGCCTCCTTGTGCGGGATCGTGATGTTCCCCGCCCCGCGCGCGTCGGCGAGGAGCCCGAGCATCGCGCCCAGCCCTGCGGGGGCGACATCGAGCGCCTCGTACCGCATCGGGATCCCCGCGGCGTCGAGGGCGGCGTTCTGGAAGGTCGGCGAGAGCGAATGCGCGACCGGATGCCCGAGGAGGACGAGGCGTCCCGGGAGCTCACGGGTCATCCGCGGGCCCCCCGCTCCGCTGCGAGCCGGTCCATCACCTGCCCGATCTCGCGCGCGAGTTCGTTGAAGGTCGCCCGGTACACGTCGAGCTCGCCGCCGAAGGGGTCCTGCACGGGGCGCCCGGCGTCGGTGCGCGTGGCGAAGTCCGTGAGGAGGTGCGTGCGGCCCTCGCCGCCGAGCAGATTGGCCCGGTCGCGATGGTGCGGGCTCATGACGAGGATGAGCTCCGCCGCGCCCACCAGCGCCGGCGTGAGGACCTGCGCGCGGTGCGAGTTGAGGTCGAGCCCATTCTCGAGCGACACGAGCAGCGCGCCGTCCGACGCGGGCGCGCCCTCCCACGCGCTCGTCCCCGCGCTGGCGACGGACACGTCCTCGAGGCCGCGCTCCGCGGCGAGGCGGCGCGCGATGGCCTCGGCCATCGGGCTGCGGCAGGTGTTGCCGGTGCAGACGAAGAGCACGCGCACGGTCACAGGTCTCCGAGCAGGTCCGGAACGCTCTCCCGCAATGTAGCCGCGGGAATCGCTCCCGGACGTATGACGCGCGGCACCCGCCCGGTGCAATCCACGACCGTGGACGCCGGGCTCGGCGGAAGGCGGCCGGCGTCGAGGAGCCGGATGCGCCCGGCCGCCAGCTCCGGCCGCCATTGCTGCACGATCTCCTCCGCGCTCACGGCGGCCGGCTGCCCCGGGAGGTTGGCCGAGGTGCTCGTGATCGGATCCCCGAGGGCGGCGATGATGCGCTGCAGCCCGGGATGGGGCGTCCACCGCACCGCGATCCCGCCCTCGGGCCCGCGGAGGCGGTCCGGCACGCGCCGTTCACCGCCCGGCAGGACGAGGGTGAGCGGGCCCGGCCAGTGCCGGGCCGCGAGCATGGACGCCGACCGCGTGAGATGCAGGCCCAGCCGCCCGAGCATCGGCGTGTCCGAGATCAGCAGCAGGAAGGGCTTCGCCGGTGGGCGGCGCTTGAGCTGCACCAGCGCCTCCACCGCGTCCCGGTCGATCATCGTACCGAAGCCATAGACCGTCTCGGTCGGGTACGCGAGGATCCGCCCGTCCTGCAGGTGCGCGATCGTGCCCGGGATGGCCGCCTCGACCTCGGGCAGCGACCAGAACGGGATCCCGCGCGTCTCCGGCACGCTACTCGTCCAGCGGCAGGAAGGCCTCCGCGCGCGCGAAGTCGCCCTCCTCGGTGACCTTGAGCGCCTTCTCGCTCCCGCGGACCACGTGCACGGGCAGGCCGAGCCGTTCACACAGGTTGGCGTCGTCGGTCGCGGCGGCGTGCACGCCCGCCGCGCGCCCCTCGCGGTGCGCCCGCCCGATCAGCTCCCGCGGGAACCCCTGGGGGGTCTGGGCGCGCCAGAGGCCCTCGCGGTCCACCGTGTCGACGATCCGCCCGTCGGCGTCCACGCGCTTCAGCGTATCCACCACCGGCAGCGCGGCAACGGCGCCGTGCCCCTTCCGGCACTCGTCCACCACCCGGCCGATCATCCCCTCGCTGACGAGCGGCCGCGCCGCATCGTGGATGAGGACGTAGCGGCACTCGGCCGGAAGGTCCTCGAGCCCGTTCGCCACCGACTCCGCGCGGTGCTTCCCCCCGACCGAGATCAGCAGGCGCTCGGTGTCGCACTGGAAGATCCAGGGTGGCGGGTCGCCCGCGTAGCGGGCCGGGAGCACGCAGACGACCATCGCGACGTCGGCGCGCTTCTGGAAGGTCTGCAGCGAGTGCAGCAGCATCGGCTTCCCGGCGACCCAGCGGAGCTGCTTGAGCTCCGGCCCCCCCACCCGCGTGCCGGTGCCGCCCGCGACGATGACGACCCCCACGTCCCTCATCGGAAGAGCTCCCGGAACAGCACCCCGAGGTCGGGCACGCCGCGCACGGTCAGGGAGCGGGGCGCGCGCCGCGGCACGCTGCGCTCGGACACGTAGGCGACCTTCATCCCCATCTTCTCCGCCTCGGCGAGGCGCCGCTCGGCCTGCGACACCGCGCGGATCTCGCCGGCGAGCCCCACCTCGCCGATGAACACCGCGTCGGCCGGCAGCGCGCGGTCGTAGACGCTCGACGCGAGTGCCGCCGCGACGGCGAGGTCGCCGGCGGGCTCCTGCATCCGCACGCCGCCGACCACGTTGAGGAACACGTCGAGCTGCGCGAACGAGAGCCCGGCGCGCTTGTCGAGCACCGCGAGGAGCAGCGCGAGCCGCCGGGCGTCGTAGCCGGTGCTCACGCGCTGCGGCGTGCCGAACCCGGCCTTCGCGGCGAGCCCCTGCACCTCCAGCAGCATCGGACGCGTCCCTTCGAGCAGGCAGGTCACCGCGCTCCCGCTCGCCCGTGCGTCGCTGCGTTCGGCGAGGAAGAGCGCGCTCGGATTGTCCACCGCCTCGAGCCCGCGCACCGTCATGCGGAACACGCCGATCTCGTCCACGGACCCGAAGCGGTTCTTCGTCGCGCGCAGCACGCGATGGTCGGCGGTGCCCTCGCCCTCGAAGTAGAGCACCGTGTCCACGATGTGCTCCAGCGTCTTGGGGCCGGCGATCCCGCCGCCCTTGGTGACGTGCCCGACGACGAAGACCGCGGTGCCGGACTCCTTCGCGAAGCGCATCAGCCGCGCGGCGCACTCGCGCACCTGTCCCACGTTCCCCGGCGCCCCCTCGAGGTCGCCGGTGAACACGGTCTGGATGGAATCCACCACCATCACGGCCGGCCGCACGGTGGCGGCGGTGGCGAGGATGGTCTCGAGGTTCGTCTCGCCGAGGAGCTGCACGGCGCCGGCCTCGGGGGCGAGACGATCGGCACGGAGCTTCACCTGGAGCGGCGACTCCTCCCCGCTCACGTAGAGCGCCGGGTGGCCGGCCGCCTCCAGCCGCGCCGCGACCTGGAGCAGGATCGTGCTCTTGCCGATCCCCGGCTCGCCGCCGACGAGCACCATCGCGCCCGGCACGACGCCGCCGCCGAGCACGAAGTCGAACTCGGCGATGCCGGTGGCGAGGCGGTGCGACTCGGCGCCCTGCACGTCGCGGAGGCGCGGGGTCTCGCGCACCTGTCCGCCCTCGCCGTAGGCCGACGCGCCGGCCTTCCGCCGGACGGCGCCGGCGCCCTTGGCGGCGCTGACCTTGGGCGCGGCCATCTCCTCCACGAGCGTGTTCCACTCGCCGCAGGTCGGGCACTGGCCCGCCCACCGGAGCGACTCGCCGCCACACTCGGTGCAGCGGTACGTCGAGCGCGTCTTCACGGCCACGCCCTCACCCCGGCTGGCGGCTGGTCCAGTTCTCGAAGCGCGTGTGCTGCTTGCGATAGTGCAGCTTGATGTAGCCCGTCGGGCCGTTGCGCTGCTTCGCCATGATGACCTCGGCGTAGCCGTCGAGCGGGATGTCGGTGGTGCCCGGCACCATCCGCGGGTTCCCCTGCTCGTCGTACGGCCGCTCGTTCATCTCCGGGCGGTAGATGAAGAGCACCACGTCGGCGTCCTGCTCGATCGCGCCCGAGTCGCGGAGGTCGGAGAGCTGCGGCTTGCGGTTCTCGCCGCCGCGCTGCTCGGAGGCGCGCGAGAGCTGCGACAGCGCGATCACCGGCACGCTCAGCTCCTTCGCCAGCGCCTTGAGCGACCGCGAGATCTGCGACACCTCCTGCTGGCGGCTCTCCGCGTTCGGCGGGCCCGAGAGGAGCTGCAGGTAGTCCACGATGATGAGCTTGATGTCCGCCTGGCTCTTGAGCCGCCGCGCGCGCGAGCGGACCTCGAGCACGCTGAGGCCCGGCGTGTCGTCGATCCAGATCGGCGCCTGCCCGAGCAGGGCGGCGGCCTTGGCGAGGTTCGAGGCGTCCTGCGCCGTCAGGGCGCCGGACCGCAGGCGTTGGGCGTCCACGTATCCCTCCGAGGCGAGCATGCGCATCAGCAGGGATTCAGTACTCATCTCGAGCGAGAAGATCGCCGTCGGAACGTTGCCCTCGATGGCGGCGTATTGCGCGACGTTCAGCACGAATGCCGTCTTGCCCATCGACGGCCGCGCCGCGACGATCACGAGGTCGGACGGCTGGAAACCGAGCGTCATCTTGTCGAGGTCGGCGAACCCCGACGGCACGCCGGTGAGGTTGCCGCCCGCCGTGCGCAGCATCTCGATCCGCTCCATCGCCGACCAGAGGAGCGACTTGATCTTGACGAACCCCTCGTTGCCGCGCTGGTCGTTCAGCTCGAGGATGCGGTGCTCGGCGAGGTCGAGCAGCTCGGCCGCGTCGGCCGGGCTCTCGTGCCCCTCGCGGACGAGCGCCGTCGCCGTCTCGATGAGCCGCCGCCGGAGCGCCTTCTCGCGCACGATCGTGCAGTGGTGCTCGACGTTCGCCGCCGTCGGGATCTCGTCGAGCAGCCCGCCGATGTACTCCTTGCCGCCCGCGCCCTGGAGGTCGCCGCGCTGCTCCAGCTCGTTGGCCAGCGTGAGCGGGTCCACCACCGCGCCACGGGCGTGCACCGCCATCATCGACCGGAAGAGCCGCCGGTGGCCCTCGCGGTAGAACATGTCCTCGGTCACCAGCTCGGCGACCGTCACGATCGCGTCCACCGAGAGGATCATCGCCGCGAGGACGGCGCGCTCGGCGTCCTCCGACCAGGGCGGGCGGCGGTCCTTGAAGGGGTCCACGTTCGTGGCCCTAGGCGCGATCGAAAATTCGACGGGCGAGCTGGACATCTTCCCAGGCGGGGCGCTTGTAATTGGGGTTCCGCAGCAACGCCGCCGGGTGGAACGTCACCACCAGCGGGATCCCGCGATAGCTGTGTTCGGTCGCGCGGAGCTTGGTCACCCCGAGGTCCGTCTCCAACAAAGTCTGCGCCGCGAAGTTGCCGAGTGCCAGTATGACCTTGGGCTTGAGCAATTCCAGCTGCCGCAGTAGGAACGGCGCACAGGCCGCCACCTCGTCCGGGCTGGGGTTCCGGTTCATCGGCGGCCGGTGCTTGATCACGTTGCAGATGAAGACCTGCTCGCGCCGGAAGTCGATCGCCTCGAGGATCTTCGTCAGCAGCTCGCCCGACTTCCCCACGAACGGCCGCCCGAGCTCGTCCTCGGTCGCTCCCGGCGCCTCGCCCACGACGACGAACTTCGCGTTCGGGTCGCCCTCGCCGGGCACGTGGTTGATCGCCGTGCCCGACAGGCTGCAGGCCTTGCAGGCCGCGATCGCCTTGGCGACGTCGTCGAGCGTCTTGGCCTTCGCGAGGATGGCGGGCATCTCGATCGGGACGTGGGAGGGGTTGGCACCGACCGCGCGCGGGGCGGGCGCCGGGGGCGCCGTAGCCGCGGCGTCGGCATCCTCGGTCGAGGGCGCGCCGGGGGCGGGCGTGGCGCCGGTCCGCGCGACTGGCGGCGGCGCCCCTGGACGACTGCGCTGGATCTTCGGGTCCGGCGCCCCCACGATGGAGCGCCAATCCTCCGTCACGCCCTCGGTGCGGAGCGAGCGCGGCGGCTCGGGCACGCTCCCCGGACCCGCCCCCGGCCCCCGCCCCGCCTCCGGTGCCGGCGACTTCCGCTCCGGGAACGGCGGCGGCGCGGCACCGGTCGTGAGGACCTTGAGCGCCTCCTCCACCGAGAGCGAGTCGAGCACGAACTCGCGCTCGCCCATCTCGCGACGCTGCTCGAGGTACTGCCGGAGACGCTCGCGCGCGTCGCTCACGCGGGCCTCACAGCAGCGCCTCGATCCGGTCGAGGATCAGGTCCGCCACCTCGCCCTTGGGGCGGAGCCCGCTCTCCTCGCGCGAGCCGTCGCGGCCGAGGACGGTGACGCGATTGGTGTCGTGGCCGAAGCCGGCGCCGGCCTCGCGCGCCGAGTTGGCGACGATCAGGTCGAGGCCCTTCCGCTCGAGCTTCCGCGCGGCGTGCTCCAGCAGGTCGTCGGTCTCGAGCGCGAAACCCACCGCGATGCACCCCGGCTTCCGCGCATCGCGCGTGCTCGCGAGGATGTCGGGGTTCTCGACGAGCGCGAGCATCGGGGCGGCGCCCTGCTTCTTGATCTTCGCGCTGGCCACCTCGGCCGGCCGGAAGTCCGCGGGCGCGGCGGCCATGACCAGCACGTCGGCCGTCGCGACCTCGCGGCGCACGGCGTCGGCCATCTCCTGCGTCGTCGCCACCGGGACGGTGCGGAGGTCGCCCTCGGGGACGCGCGCGCTCAGCGGGCCGTGCACCAGCACCACGTCGGCGCCGCGCCGCCACGCGGCCGCCGCGAGGGCGGTGCCCATCTTGCCCGTCGAGTGGTTCGTCAGGTACCGCACCGGATCGATCGGCTCCTGCGTCGGGCCGGCCGTCACGACCACGCGCTTCCCGGCGAGCTTCGCCCGAGGCTCCAGCAGCCGCGCGGCGTGCGCGACGATCGTCTCGGGCTCCTGCATCCGCCCCTGCCCGGCGCCCTCGTCGGGCGAGGCGAGCGGGCCGACGCCCGGCTCCAGCACGGCCATGCCCATCGCGCGAAGCGCGGCGCAGTTGGCCTGCACGGCGGGATTGGCCCACATCCGGTCGTTCATCGCCGGGACCACGAGCACCGGCGCCGTGGTGGCGAGCAGGCAGGCCGCGAGGAGGTCGTTGGCGTGCCCGTGCGCGGCGCGGGCGAGGAAGTCGGCCGTCGCCGGCGCGACCACCACCAGCTCGGCTGCCTTGGCGAGGCGGATATGATCCAGCGCGTGCCCGTCCGCGATCAGCTCATGCAGGACCGGGCGGCCCGTGAGCGCCTCGAAGGTCACGGAGCCGATGAACTCGCGCGCCGAGCGCGTGAGCACGACGTCCACCGACGCGCCGGCCTGCGTGAGCAGGCGGGCGAGCCAGGCGGACTTGTAGCTGGCGATCCCTCCGGTGACGCCGAGGAGGATGCGCCGGCCGTCGAAGGGGCGCACGGCGGCGCGCTCCGGCCGGTGGGGCCTACTCGCCCTTCGGACGGCGGCGCGGCACCACGCGGTACTCGATGTCGCCCCCGGAGAGGTCCTCGAGCGCGCGGGTCGTGAGCTTCTTCTCGCCCGACTTCGAGCGGTCGCGCGGGAACTCGTTCAGCACGCGCGCGTACTTCGCGGCCACGAGCACCGAGAGGTACTTGTTGGTGGCGTGCTTGGTGACTTCGGTGGGCGTGAAGACCTGCATGGGACGACTCCGGATGGCGGAAGACTGACGGATGACGGACTACCGGACCTGACCGCTGCGGGCATGGAGCCCGTCCAGGAGGTGCGCGATGACCGCGTCCACCTGGGCGCCGAGCGCGGGAACCCGCTCCCGCTTCAGCGATTCCTCGTCGATGATCGCGCCCACGCGCTGGACCGCGTGCTCGAGGTCATCGTTCACCACGACGTACTGGTACCGCTCGGCCTCCATCAGCTCGGTCCGCGCGTTGCGGAGGCGGAGCGCGAGGGCCTCCTCGCTCTCCGACTTCCGCCCGAGCAACCGGGCCACGAGCACCTCCACGCTGGGCGGGATGATGAAGACCGTCAGCGCCTCGGGGAACGCCGCGGTCACCTGCCGCGCCCCCTGGACGTCGATGTCCAGCATCACGTGCCGCCCCGCCTCCAGCACCGTGCGGACGGCCGCGCGCAGGGTCCCGTACCGGTTCCCGTGCACCTCCGCCCACTCGGCGAACTCACCGCGCTCCACGCGGGCGTCGAACGCCGCGCGCGAGAGGAAGTGGTAGTCCTGCCCGTCCACCTCCCCGGCCCTCGGCGCGCGCGTCGTGCACGACACCGAATAGCCCACGTCCGACCGCCGTTCCAGCAGACGCCGCGCGATGGTCGTCTTCCCGCCCCCGGACGGGGCCGAGAGGACGATCGGGAACGGCCGCCCGCTCACTCGAGGTTCTCCACCTGCTCGCGGATCCGCTCGAGTTCCTCCTTGATCGCGACCACGTCCTGGAGCATCGGGGCGTCGTTCGCCTTGCTCCCGGTCGTGTTCGCCTCCCGCAGCATCTCCTGCAGCAGGAACCCGAGGCGCTTCCCCACGGGTTCCGCGTCCTTCGCCTGCAGCGTCTCGCGGAACGCGGCGATGTGCGACGCGAACCGGTCCAGCTCCTCCCCGACGTCGAGCTTGTCGGCGAGGATCACGATCTCCATCGCGAGGCGCTGCGGATCGACCGCGATGCCCCCCGCGAGCTTCTCGACGTTCTGGCGGAGGCGCGCCTGCTGCGCCTCCATCCGCTCCGGCGCCCGCGCCGCGATGCGCGCGACCGCCTGTTCGATGAGGGTGAGCCGCCCGCCGATCACCGCCGCGAGCCGCGCCCCCTCCTGTTCCCGCATCACCTGCAGCGCCGTCGCGGCCTGGTCCACCACTGCAAGCAGTTCCGCCGCCGTCCCCTCCTGCACCGTCTCGTCCTCGCGGACGACCTTCAGCACATCCGGCATCCGCATCACCGTCGCCACGTCCACCGCGCCGGAGAGCCCGTGCGCCTGCTGCAGGCGCGTGAGCTCGGCGGCGTACCGGGCGAAGCGCGCCTCGTCCACCGTCGGCCCCTGGTCCTCCGCCCGCTCGAGACGGGCGAAGACGGTCAGGTGCCCGCGGGCGATCCGTTGGCGGAGCGCCTCGCGGACCTCACCCTCCCACTGCGCGAGCGCGGTGGGGAGCTTGAGGCTCGGGTTGAAGAAGCGATGGTTCACGGAGCGCAGCTCCACGCTCACGCGTGTGCTGCCGACGGGCCCTTCGGCCGCTCCGAAGCCGGTCATGCTGCGAATCATTGGAACCAGATAAGTTACCGTGGCTCCACGACTTGCACAAGTCGGCGGCACGCGGGTCTTCTTAGTTCCAGAACTCCCAACGCAGCCCGTACAGCTGCACCAGCCGCGGCATCAGGTAGCCCGGCACCGTCTCGTAGATCTTCCCCGCGGCGTTGCGGTTCACCCAGAAGATCCGGGCCGAGCCGATCCGCATCTCGATTCCCCCGCCCCAGTAGCCCGCGCCCTCGGCCACCTGCACCCCCCCCGCGACCGCGGGGAAGATCGCCCGGCCCCGATAGTCGTGGGTCAGGGTCGCCGAGAAGTCGAAGTCACCGCGCGTGAACCGCTTCCGGGTGTCGGGGCGCCAGCTGAGCACCGTGTGCGACTCGACCGCGGGCGTGTAGGGCGTCCCGTCCGGCCAACGGGTCCCGCGCCAGTCCACGAAGAACCGGCGCCACACCTGGCCCGAGACGCCGGCCTCCAGCCCGGTCGCGCTGGGCACCGCACTCCCGGCGATCGGGACGAAGAGCGTATCGAAGACCGGCAGGCCGAGCAGGCGGCCGGTGGATCGCTGCACGGCCCCTGCCGTGAGCCAACGGCCGAGGACCCGCACTCCCGCCTCGGCGCGCGACGTGGTCCGCGCCGGGCCCCCGAGCGCCGCATCCTCGGGGGTGTGGATCGAGTGCGCGGCGCCGAGGTGCAGCCACGGGAACGGGCGCACCGACGCGATCGCGTCGAGTCGGCGCGTGGAGTCCGGCCCCGCCTCCTCCGCGGAGACCGCGACGTCGAACCACTGCCGCTCCCACGAGGCGCGGACCGCCGGCGCGAACCGGCCCCCGGTGCCCGGGAGCACGCGGTAGCGGGCGGTCGCGGTGAGGCGCGCCCCCCAACGCATCACGCCGGCCATGGCGACGTACTGCGACACGGTGCGCGCGGTGTCGGCGCCGGCGACCGAGTCGCCCTCCTCCGCATGGCGCTGCGCGGACCAGAGCGCCTGGGCCCAGAAGCCGGTCGAGTCGGCGTTCCCCCACGCGGCGCGCACGTACCCCACAGCGTCCACGCCCTCGAAGCTGCCGATCGCGTCGTTGTCGAGCGGCGTGGACCCGACCACGTACCGGAAGGTGGCCGCGCGGTTGCGGCCGTAGCGCGTCCCGACCGCGTCGACCGTGAGGCGCCCGCGGGCCACGCCGACGCGGCCGAACGCGGCGAGCGCATCGCCGTCGCCGGCGGTGCGGAAGCTCGTGGTGGAGAACTGCTGCGCGGCGAACTGGATCACGGCCCCGGAGTTCATCCGCTTGCCGAAGAAGCCGCGGTAGAGGTTCGTCTGCTCCGAGCCCGTCGTGATGTCGGTGCGGGTCTGCGCCGGCGTGTACCGCACGCGCCACGAGCGCAGGAACACGCGCAGCTCGCCGGCGGCGCGCTCCACGGCGACCTCTTCGAGCGACCAGAGCTGGATGTTCTGCAGGTCGGCGGTGCCGCCCTCGCGCAGGTCGAGCGCATCGAGCTCCACGCCGTCGAGGAAGACGCGCACCCGCCCCGGCTGCCCGTACCATCCCGTGGCGCTCGGCGCGAGGATGAACCCGGCGTTGTAGTTCGTCACGCCGGGCACGTCGGCGAGCAGCTCGGGGAGGTTCACCGCCCCGGTCGCGAAGATGGCCGCGCGGTCCCACGTCACCCGGCGGCCGGCGATGGTCGGCACGGCCGGCCGCGGCGCCACCGCGATCGGCGCCTTCACCGTGTCCTTCGGGACGGTGTCCCGCGCGGCGGCCGTGTCGCCCGGGGCCCGGCCGATGGGGACCTGCGACGGCGGGAGCGAGTCCCCGGTCGGCCGCGCGGGCGCGGCCGGGGGGCGCGGCGGGGACTGCGGCTGCTGCGCCGCGAGCGGGGCGGCCGCGAGGGCCGCCCCCAGGACGAGCCGGAGGATCAGCGCGCTCTCCCGCGCACGAACTCGACGAAGGTGCGCACCGGCGTCCCCGTCGGGCCCTTGGGCATCACGACGAGGTCGGTCTCCGAATACGCGGTCCCCGCGACGTCCAGATGCACCCACGGCATCCCCTCGGCGAACTCGGCCAGGAAGAGCGCGGCGGTGATCGTCCCCGCCCCGCGGCCCCCGATGTTCCGCATGTCGGCGACATCGGACCGGATCAGGTCCTTGTACTCCTCGAACATCGGGAGTTGCCATCCGACCTCGCCGCCGCGGCGGCCGGCCGCCAGCACCTCGTCGATGACGCCCTGGTCGTTGCCGAGCACGCCGACGGTGGTGTTGCCGAGCGCGATCACGCAGGCGCCCGTGAGGGTGGCCGCGTCCACGCACGCCTGCGGCTTGTAGCGCTGCGCGTACGTCAGCACGTCGGCCAGCACGAGCCGGCCCTCGGCATCGGTGTTCTGGATCTCGATCGTCTTGCCGTTGCTGGCGCGGACGACGTCGCCCGGCTTCATCGCCTCGCCGCCGAGCATGTTGGTCGTGGAGCCGATGAGGGCGACGACGTTGATGCGGAGCCGCATCCGCGCGATCGCCTCCATCGCTCCGAGGACGCCGGCGGCGCCGCTCATGTCGAACTTCATGAGCTCCATGGACGGCGCGGGCTTGATGCTGATGCCGCCCGAGTCGAAGCAGAGGCCCTTCCCGACGAGCGCGACCGGCGCCTCGCCGCGACGCCCGCCCTTGTACTCGAGCACGATGAGCTTCGGGTCCTGCGTCGTCGCCTGCGCGACCGCGAGGAAGGAGCCCATCCGCATCCGCGCCATCTCACGGCGGCCGAACACCTTCACCGTGAGCCGGTGCCGCTTCGCGATGTCGCGCGCGGTGCGCGCGAGATACTCCGGCGTGCAGATGTTCCCGGGGAGCATCGCGAGGCGGCGCGCGAGGCGCTGCCCCTCGGCGACCGCGACGCCCGCGTCGAGCGCCGGCCGGGCCGCGCGCACGTTCGCGACGCAGACCGTGGCCGCCGTGAGCGGCTTGCGCCGCTTGGCCGCGGGCGCGGGCGTGTGGAGCTCCTTGAACTCCCACGCCCCGAGCGCGAGCCCGGCCACGACGCCCTCGAGCGCGGCGCCGGCGAGGTCGGCGGCCCAGAACGTCAGCCGGCCGACGCCCAGCGCGTTCGCCTTGCGGCCGGCGAGCGCCGCGGCGCGGGTGAGCCCCTTCACGGCCTCGGCCGTGCCGGTGCCGACGAGCAGCACGCGCTCGGGTCCCGCGCCGGGCGCGAAGAGCAGCAGCGCCTCGTCCTTGCCGCCCTGGAAGTCCTTGCGGCGGATCGCGCGCGAGAGCGCGCCGTCGTAGCGGGCGTCGAGCGCGGCGAGCGCGCGCGGGAAGGCCGGCTCCGCCGGCAGGGCGACGACCAGCAGCGGCGTCGCCGCACGGGCCGGATCCCCCGCGCGGAGGTCGAACGCGATCGACATCAGGCCATCCCCTTGA
This sequence comes from Gemmatimonadaceae bacterium, assembly GCA_019694735.1. GTDB lineage: Bacteria > Gemmatimonadota > Gemmatimonadetes > Gemmatimonadales > Gemmatimonadaceae > Pseudogemmatithrix. Next base: position 13,145 of record JAIBBJ010000072.1, read on the forward strand.
TGATCGCGTCGCCGAAGCCGGTCGTGGACACCTCGGTCGCCCCCGTCATCTGGCGCGCGAGGTCGTAGGTGACCGTCTTGGCCGCGATCGCCTTCTCGAGGCCGCGGATGATGAGCGTCGCCGCCTCGTCCCAGCCCATGTGCTCGAACATCATCACGCCCGAGAGGATCACCGAGCCCGGGTTGATCTTGTCGAGGTTCGCGTACTTCGGCGCCGTGCCGTGCGTGGCCTCGAACACCGCCGCCTCGTCGCCGACGTTGCCGCCGGGCGCGATGCCCAGCCCGCCGACCTCCGCCGCGAGCGCGTCGGAGATGTAGTCGCCGTTGAGGTTCGGCGTCGCGACCACCGAGTACTCCTCCGGGCGCAGCAGGATCTGCTGGAACATCGAGTCCGCGATGCGGTCCTTGAGCACGACCGCGTCGGCCCGGGCGCCGCTGCCGGCCGCCGAGAGGTCCGCCTCGGCCACCACCTGCCCGGCGAACTTCTCCTTCGCGAGCTCGTAGCCCCAGTCGCGGAAGCCGCCCTCGGTGAACTTCATGATGTTCCCCTTGTGCATCATCGTCACCGACGGCTTGTGGTGCTTGATGGCGTAGCGGATCGCCATCTCGATGAGACGCTTGGAGCCGAACGCCGACATCGGCTTGATGCCGATCGCCGACTGCGGGCGGATCTTCTTGCCGAACTCCCGCTGGATGAACTCCCGCAGCTTCTCGGCCTCCGGCGTGCCGGCCTTGAACTCGATGCCCGAGTACACGTCCTCGATGTTCTCGCGGAAGATCACCATGTCGACCTTGCCGGGATGCTTCACCGGCGCGCCGACGCCCTCGAAGTAGCGCACGGGGCGGATGCAGGCGTAGAGGTCGAGCTCCTGGCGCAGCGCCACGTTGAGCGAGCGGATCCCGCCGCCGACCGGTGTCGTCAGCGGGCCCTTGATCGCGACCTTGAACTCGCGCACCGCCTCCAGCGACTCGGCCGGCATCCACTCGCCGGTCGTGTTGAACGCCTTCTCGCCCGCGAGGACCTCCATCCAGTGGACCTTGCGCTTGCCGCCGTACGCGCGCTCGACCGCGGCGTCGAAGACGCGCACCGAGGCGCGCCAGATGTCGGGGCCGGTGCCGTCGCCCTCGATGAAGGGGATGATGGGCTGGTCGGGGACGCGGAAGGTGCCGCCGGAGGCCTCGATCTTCTCGCCCTTGGCGGGCACGGTCGCGTGCTTGTAGGTCGTCATCGGGGATGGCAGTGAGGGAGTGCGCGAAAGCTAGGGAATCGCTCGGCGGACGAGCAAGGAGAGCACGCGGCCCCGACGCATCGGTCGGCGGCGCGCGCGTGTCGGGGTTCAGTTGACCTTGTCGGGCGGCTCCTGCCCGGCGAAGTGCGCCACGAGGTTGTCGAGGGCGCGCAGCCCCATCGCGACGCGCCCCTCCTGCGTGGCGCTGCCGAGGTGCGGCAGGAGCACGACGTTCTCGCGGCCGACGAGCCCGGGGTGCACCCGCGGCTCGTCCTCGTAGACGTCGAGGCCGGCGCCGGCGATCATCTCGGTCTCGAGCGCCTCGACGAGCGCCGCCTCGTCCACCACCGGGCCGCGCGCGGTGTTGATCAGCACCGCGTCCGCCTTCATGCGCGCGAACTGCGGGCGCCCGATCAGGTGCCGGGTCGTGGGCACCAGCGGGCAGTGGATGCTCACGATGTCGCTCGCCTCGAGCAGCTGGTCGAGCTTGCTGACCCGCTCGATCCGCGTCCCGGCCTCGGAGCCCCGGCGCTTGGAGCGGCTCCACGCGAGCACCTTCATGCCGAAGCCGCCCTCGGCGCGCTTGGCCACCGCGCGCCCGATCCGCCCGAGGCCGACGATGCCGAGCGTCTTGCCGGTGAGCCGCCGGCCGAGGAACTGCGTGGGATGCCACCCGTCCCACCGGCCGGCCCGCACGGCGCGCTCGCCCTCGCCGAGCCGCCGCAGCGTGGCCAGCATCAGCGCCATCGCGAGGTCGGCGGTGTCGTCGGTGAGGACATCCGGCGTGTTGGTGACGATGATCCCCGCGTTGGTAGCCGCCGCAAGGTCGATGTGGTTCACCCCCACGCCGAAGTTCGCGAAGAGGCGGCAGCGCGGGCCCGCCGCGCCGATCACGGCGGCGTCGAGGCGGTCGGTGACGGTCGGGAGGAGCGCATCGCACTCCTTGAGCAGCGCGAGGAGCTCGCCCGAGTCGAGGGCGCGCTGCGTGTCCGGGCCACGCACCTCGAACCGCTCGCGCAGGGCGGCCTCGACGGGCTCGGGCAGTCGGCGGGTCACGCCGACGAGGGGGCGCTTCGGTGCGGACATCCGGTCGGTGACGGGGGGCGGATCCGTCGCGCCCATCCGTGGGCGCGGTGCAAACTCGGTCCGGGATAAGCTAGCTTGTGCATATGGCCACGCCCACCGCCGTCCCCTCCTCCGGCGCGCGCATCCTCCGGGCCTGCACCCTCCGCTGCCCGGAATGCGGTGGTGGCGGGCTGTTCCGCGGCTGGCTGCGCATCAAGGACCGCTGCCCGACCTGCGCGCTCAAGCTGGATCGCGGCACCCCCGGCCATTTCGTCGGCGCGTACCTCGTGAACCTGATCGTCGCCGAACTGCTCTTCGCCTTCGGGTTGCTGACCTGGCTGGTGGCGGTCTGGCCCGACGTGCCCTGGGACACGGTGCGCATCGCGGCGGTCGCGGCGATGGTGGTCACGCCGCTGACGCTCTACCCGTTCACGCGGACGATCTGGCTGGCGGCGGACCTCATCATCGACCCGCTCCGGCCCACCGACCGCTGAGGGCGGCCGCCGGTCGCGCGGGCGCGGGCCGCCTGCCCGCGCCGATCCGCGACGCGGATCAGAAGAACGGCTGGTAGCGAGGCTTCCAGAGCCGGTCGTAGGTGAGGCCCACGCGCAGCAGCGCGCTCACGCCCGGCGTCCGCGTCGCCTCCACCTTGCCCTGGAAGAAGAACAGGTCCGCCGCGATCGAGAGCGAGAGCTCACTCGCGATCGGCACCAGCAGCTCGTGGACCATGTTGTAGCGGAGCGCGAGGTCGCCCGCCGCGTCCTTGGGCGCCGGGAAGAAGTACGTGAGGTCGTTGCGGAGCCGGTACATCATCGGCGTCGCCGACGGGGCGCCGACCGGCCGCTCGAAGTCGGCCCGCGCCTGGAGCCCCTGCTGCGGATTCGGCCGGCCGAAGTCGTTCTCCAGCACCACGCCGAGGTCGCCGCGCCGGAGCCGCGTGCCGGGCTGCAGCGAGAGCCCGCCCACGAGGCGCGCCGAGCGCTGCTGCGGGTTCTCGACGCCGCTCGCGTTGACGGTGGGCGTGAACTCCGTGTCGTACAGCCCGCGGATGAACGGCAGCACCTTCCGTCCCGCCTCCGAGCTGCGCGAGGCGCGCAGCGTGACGTCGAGCTTGATGTCGTCCGCGCTCTCGATCGTCTCGGTGCGGCCGTCATCCGCGACGTGCTGCTGGGCGAAGGCGAGCGAGAGCCCGAGATCGGTCGCGCTGCGGCGCCGCTCCTGCGTCACCACCACGCGCCCGCTCGCCCCGATGACCCACGAGTCGAGCGCGCGCACCCGGCTCTCGGGCACCGACGAGTAGCCGTCATTGCCGCGCACCTGGTTCAGCGACGCCCAGATGGTCGGTCGCTCGAAGTCCACGCTCAGCAGGTCCACGTGCCGCGGATCCGGCCGCAGCATCGTCGCGAGCCGGTCGAGCTGCGCCTCGCCGCCCGCCGCGCGCGCCCGCTCCAGCTCGCCGAGGATGAACTCGCGCAGGGCCACGCGCTGGCCGCCCGGCACCGCGGCGAGCGCGCCCGTGAGCGGATCGGCGGCGAATTCGCGCCGCACCCGCAGCGCCCGCGCGAAGTAGCGGGCGCGGCCCCCTTCGAACAGCACGTCGCTCGTCGCGACGCGGTAGTAGGCGGCGTCGTCGATCCGGTGCCCGAGCACCGCGTTGCCGGCGAGGTCGATCCCGCTCGACGCCAGCTCGCCCCGCGCATCCGCCCGCAGCAGCGCCTTGAGGTCGGCCCCCGGCAGGTCCACGAGGACGATCTCGTCCTCGGTCCAGAGCCACGAGCCCACCTCGTTCTCGTGCAGCTTGCCGATGAGCGGCTGGAACTGGTCGAGCCGGCGGATCACCGCCACCTCGGCGTTCCCCTGCACGCGCAGCCGGCGCGCCATGAACGCCTCCCACATCGCCTTCGAGACCCGCCCGCGGCGCGTCACCTCGTCGAAGCCGCCGACCTCCGGATGCCGCTCGACCAGGTCGGGGAACGCCGGGAAGAGCAGCGGCCCGCGCGGGCGCTGCGCGAGCGCGGCCAGGCCCGTCACCCGGCGCACGAGCGCCGTGTCCGGCAGGATGCGGTCGGTGATGGGCCGCACCCGGTGCTCCAGCGCCGCGAGGTACGTCACCGCCGACCCCCGGCGCGTCCGGAACTCGAGATCCAGCCGACCGACCGCGAGGCCGTTCCCCGCGCTCCGCGCCACCACGGCCGGCGTGCCGGGTCGCACGAAGGGCCGGTCCGGCAGTTCCACGCGGAGCCGCGTGTTCTCGGGGATCGCGCGCCCCGGCAGGTCCGCGACGATCGCGTCGATGCCCGGCACGTCCTGGGCGATGACCGCGTTGTCCGAGGGGTCCATGTTCGAGAGCACGACGATCGCCGTCGCGCCCGCCGCGCGCAGGGCCGCCACCTCGCGTCGCGCCGCCGCGACCGGCGGCTCGAAGGTGTAGCCGCCGAGCACGTGCCGCGGGAGGCGGTCGCGGATGGTCGCGTTCACGAGCCCCACGAGACCGATCCGCGCATTCGCCGTGGACAGCATCGCCCGCTTCAGGAACAGCGTGGAGTCGGCGCTGCGCACGTTGGCCGCCAGCAGCGGCACGTCGGGGAACTCCCGCACCAGCGCACCCAGCGCCTCGGCGCCGAGGGCGAGTTCGAATTCGAACGGCACCACGTACGCGTAGCCCATCTCGCGGAGCGCCGTGTAGTCGATCCGCGCCCGCTGCGGCCGGGGCATGCCGACGTCCCCGTCCTGGTGCCCGAGGTCGACCGTGATCGCGCGCGCCACCGCCTCCGCCTGCTCATCGCGCACGAGCGACGCGCGCGCCCCCAGCCCGCCCAGGTTGAACGGCAGCTCGAAGACCCGCGAGTCGCCGATGTCCACGCGGTTCATCTCACCGACCGACCACGCGCCGGGATCCTCGGGCCAGTAGGCCCCGAGCTGCTCGACGATGACGATCCGGTCGCCGCCCGCCGACCGCAGGCGGGAGACGCGCACGCGAGTCGGCACGAGGTCGCCGTACTCGGCGCGGCGCGGATTCCGCTCGAGCATCGCCAGCAGGTCAGGCATCGGCCGCCATGGGTCCTGGAGCAGGAGCACCGTCGCGCTCGCCAGCGCCGGGACGCCCTCGAGCGCCTCGGCCTCGGCGCGGCGCGCGATCGCTTCCTCGAGCTCCCCGCCCTGCGGCGCCTCGGCGCTCAGGAACACCACGATGCCCGGCGCGCGCCACGCCGGATGGCTCACCAGCTTGAACGGCGTCTGCTCGGCGACCGCCTGCTCCGTCAGGAGTTCGTGCTCGTCCTGCGAGCGCCGCACCCCCAGCGCACCGAGGCCGCGGCCCGTGTAGATGATCGAGACGCGGGCCCGGTCGTCCTGCGCGGCCAGCGGACGCAACGGCACCAGCTGCGGCACCAGCGGCACCAGCAGCGGCAGGAGGGCGTGGAGCGCGGCGAGTCGGCGCACGACGGGCGGGAGGGGGACGGACGGGCGGCCGGCGATGCGCGCCAGTGCGCCGTCATCGCCCTGCCGAGTGCCCGGAGTGGGGATCGAACCCACAAGAGGTTGCCCTCGGGGGATTTTGAGTCCCCTGCGTCTGCCAGTTCCGCCATCCGGGCGCGCCGGTGCAAGCTAGCCCGTCAGGAGACCGTATTGAAGCAGTCGCGCGGCGTGCTCAGCCCCGCGGCGCGCCCGTCGGCGGTGCGCCGCCCTCCCCCGGAGGCTCACCCGGCGGCGGACGGCGGAGGCCGCCCCCTCGCGGCAGCGCGGCGCCCGGGCGGCGCATCCCGGTCCCGGGCCCTTGGCGCGCCCCCTGGTCGCGCATCTCCTCCATCCGGCGGCGCACCTGTTCCTCGAGGCCGAAGTACTTCGCGCGCTGGATCGGCGTCATGAACGTCGCGAGCTCCTTCTGCTCGGCCTCGAGGACCTCGAGCCGCTGCCGCTGGATCTGGAGCATCTGGTCCAGGAGCCGAGCCACCTGCGGCTGCCGCGTCGAATCGCCCGCCTGGAGCTCGTCGCGCAACGCGAGCCGCACCTGCCGTTCACGCGCGAGCAGGTCGCGGCGCTGCCCCTCGAAGCGCTGCGTGGTCCCGCGCAGCCGTCGCATCTGGTCGTCGCTCAGCCCGACCTGGCGCTGGATCACCTGCGCCATCCGCTCGCGGAGCCGCGTCTCGATCGAGTCACGCGCGCCCGCCGGCGGACCTTGGCGCGGCGGCGGGGGCGGTGCCGCCACGGCACCGCCCTGCTGCGCCATCACCGGCCCCGCCGCCGCGAGCAGCACGAGGGCGAATGAGAGCATGCGGGTGTGTCGCATCAGCGCACCTCCGGGGTGTCCACGATCGGCTTCCGCATCGAGGCCGGCTCGGTGGCGATGGTGGCCTCCACCTGCTCCAGCTCGGCCAGCAGCGTCGAAAGGTCGTCCGTCGAGAGCTCCGCGAAGCCATCGCCGACCGGCACGCCGGTGGCGACCGCGGCGGCGGGCGCGGGGGCCGCGGGCTCGACCGCCACCGGGTCGGTGCCGCCACCGGGCGCCGGCGCCAGCGAAGCGCTATCCACCGGTGCGCCATTCACGCGCCCGGCCGACTGCACGAGCGGCAGCGACACCGAGACGACGATGAGGATGGAGGCGGCGGCTGCCAGCCACGGGCGCGAGGCCCACCCGGTCCGGCGCGCCGCCGGCTTCGCGACCGGCTTCGCGATCGGCGCTGCGGAGGCCGCGCCGCGCGCGACCGAGAGCGCCGGCCGCGTCGGCGCCGCCGTGGCAGCCGTCACCGCCGCCGCGATCGCCGCCACATCCACCCGCGGCGCGCGCGCCGACAGCACGAGGCGCGAGGTCTCGAGCGCCGCGAGGTCGGCCGCGCACACCGCGCAGCCCGCCACGTGGGCCCGCACCGCCTCCGCCTCGGCCGCCCCGAGCCGCCCATGGGCGTACTCCGGCAGCCGATCCCGCTTCGCCAGGTCGAGGCACTCAATCATCGCTCAGGTACTCCTTGATGGCCTTCATCGCGTTGTGGTAATGCACCCGGCAGGCGCCTTCCGTGCTCTCCACCACCTGCGCGATCTCGTTGTACGGCATCCCTTCCGTCACCCGCAGCGTGAACACCTGCTTCTGCAACGGCGTCAGCCGGTCCACGGCATCCTGCACCCGCTGCGCCGTCTCCTCCGCGACCATCCCATCCAGCGCGTCGAAGCCCACCACCGCGTGCGCTTCGTCCAGTTCCACGCCGTCGCGTCGTCGCCGCTCCGCCCGCTTGCGGTCCAGCACCAGCCGCTTGCAGATGGTGAACAGCCACGTCCGCAACGAACTGTCCGCCCGGAAGGCATCGAGCGAGTGGAAGGCCCGCACGAACGTGTCCTGCACCAGCTCGTCCACCCCGTCGCGCTCCCCGAGGCTGGCCGCGAACCGGGCCAACGCCTGGGCGTGCCGCTCGACGAGGGCGGTCGCCGCCCGCTGGTCGCCCCGCTGCCAGGAGGCGATCAGTTCCGCGTCGGTCGCGTCTGAGGTCCTGGCCTTGGGGTCGCCCATGCGTGCACCGATGAGACGCCGGCACCCGGCCGGCGTTAAGATAGGCGGGTGACCCGACCAGAGATCGTGGCCCACCGGGGGGCCTCCCGCGAGTGCCCGGAGAATACGCTCGCCGCCTTCCGCCGGGCAGTGGCGCTCGGCGCCGACGCGGTCGAACTCGACGTGCACCGGTCCGCCGACGGCGTCGTCGTCGTTCACCACGACGCCGCGATCCCCGGCCTCGGCGCCATCGCCGCGCTCACCGCCTCCGCGATCGCCGAACGCGGGCGCGTCCAGGGCGAGCCCATCCCCACGCTCGAGGAGGTGCTGAGCGCGGTGGGCGGGAAGCTCCGGGTGTACATCGAACTGAAGGGTGCGGACACGGTCCCGGGGGCCGTGGCCGCGGTGCGCACGTTCGCCGGACCGCGGGACCTCGACTCCTGCGCGGTCCACTGCTTCGACCACCGCCTCGTGCGCCAGGCGCACGCCATGGAGCCCGCGCTGCCGCGTGGCGTGCTCGAGGTCAGCTACCCCGTCGATCCGGTCGGCGCCGCCCGTCCGGTGGACGCCCGGGACCTCTGGCGCCACCGCGACTTCATCGATGAGGCGTTCGTGCGCGCGGCGCATGCCGAGGGCCGGCGTGTCGTGGCCTGGACGGTGAACGACGCCGACCTCATGCAGCGGCTCGCCGGATGGGGGGTGGATGCCGTCTGCACGGACGACGTCGCCCTCGCTCGCGCGGCGCTCGGCGCGTAGGTTCCCGCACCCCACCAGCGGTCCCTGCCGCGCCCGTGCGGGCGCGCACCCCCCTTCCCTCCATCGAGGTCCGACCTCCGATGCGTCCCTCGTCCCTCCTGCTGGGGCTCGCCGTCGCCGGCTGCGCGACCGTGCCCGCCGCG
>JAIBBJ010000107.1 GCA_019694735.1 Gemmatimonadaceae bacterium
TCCGAGCTCACGCGGCCCGGGCGCTCGGCGCCGGCGCCGAGGCCGGTGCGCCGGGCGACGCCGCCAGCCGCGAGGAGGCGTCGGCGATCGCCCCCACGACGACGTTCCGGGTGCAGGACGTCGAGGCCGCCGCCGTGGAGGCGGGGATCTCGCAGCGCTTCGTCGCGCTGGCGCTCTCGGAGCTGCCGAGCGGCGACGGCGCCGACGGGCGCTCCGCGGCCGGCGAGGACACCGCGCTCGACCGCGCCGGCCGCGCCCTGCTCGGGAAGCTGCAGCGCTCGCTCTCGGTGTCGCGCATCATCCGCGCGCCCGCACGCGAGGTGCTGCGCGCGATCGGCCGCACCTTCCAGGGCACGCCGTTCCGCCTCACGCTGCGCGACCAGCTCGGCGCCCACCCGCTCGACGGCGGCATCCTCGTGTTCAAGCTGCCCGACATGGACGCCGGGCAGATGTCCTTCCCCTTCATGTGGCTGCGCTACGGGCTCTACGCGAAGGAGATCCGCGTGACGCTGCGGCCGCTCGATGCGGACCGCGGGGCGTGCGAGGTCACCTGCGTCGCGGACCTCCGCCCCGGGCTCGGGATGAACGTGTGGGGCTACGGCGGGATGACCGCCGGGATCGCGGGCGGCGCCGGCGCCGCCGGGTTCGGCATCGGCCTCAAGGCGCTCGCGCTCTCCGGCGCGCTGCTCGCCGCGCCGGTCGCGATCACCGCGCTCGCGGCCTCGGCCGTCACGATCGCCGCCGGCCGCGCCTTCTACCGCGCCGAGTTCCGCTGGTCGAGCACCGAGCTCGAGGAGCTGCTGCGGGCCGTCGAGACGTCCCTGCGCAGCCGCTCGGTCTTCGACGAGGATCCGCCGGTGCTGCCGCCGCCGAGCGCCGCCCCGGGCGGCCCCGGCGGCGACGTGGGCATCGTCGGCCTCTGACCCCGTGAAGGACCGCATCGTCGTCCGGGGCGCGCGCCTCCACAACCTGAAGGACCTCGACGTCGAGTTCCCGCGCCGCGCGATCACCGTGGTCACGGGCCCGTCGGGCTCGGGCAAGTCCTCGCTCGCGTTCGACACCATCTACGCCGAGGGGCAGCGCCGGTACGTCGAGTCGCTCTCGGCGTACGCGCGGCAGTTCCTCGAGCGCATGCCCAAGCCCGACGTGGACTCCATCGACGGGCTCTCCCCGGCGGTCGCGATCGAGCAGAAGAACCCGACGCGGACCTCGCGGTCCACGGTCGGCACGGCGACGGAGATCTACGACTACCTGCGGCTCCTCTGGGCGCGCGTGGGCCGGACCGAGTGCCCGCGCTGCGGCCGCGTGCTGCGCCCGGACTCCGCCGAGTCCGCGACCGACGCGATCCTCGCCGAGCCGGCGGGAACGCGCGTGCACGTCGCCTTCCCGTTCGCGCGATCGAGCAAGCTCGTCCACACGCGCATCGTCGAGCACCTCCGCGAGAAGGGCTTCGTGCGGGTCATCGTGGACGGTGCGGTGCGGCACCTCGATGAGCTCGACACCGGGAAGCCGAACCTCGCGAAGGCGAAGGAGGTGCTGGTCGTCACCGACCGGCTCGTCGTCGGCGACGGCATCCGCTCGCGCCTGACCGACGCGCTGGAGACGGCCTTCGGCGAGGGGGACGGCGACGCGACCGTGCTGCTCGAGGACGGCCCGCACGCCGCCGGCCCCGGGGCGCCGCGGACGGCGCGCTTCACCACGACCTTCCGCTGCCCGGACGACGGCCACGTCGCCCCCGCGCCGACGCCGCAGCTCTTCTCGTTCAACAACCCGCGCGGCGCCTGCGGCACCTGCAACGGCTTCGGCGCGACGCTCGAGTACGACGAGGCGCTCATCGTCCCCTACCCCGAGCGCACGCTGCGGGACGGCGCGCTCGACCCGTGGACCGCGCCCCGCTACGACAACAAGCGGCGCGCGCTGGCCGAGTTCGCGAAGCGGGCCGGCATCCCGCTCGACCGGCCCTGGCGCGACCTCGCCCGCGACCAGCAGGAGCAACTGCTCCGCGGCAAGGCGAAGGGCTTCACGGGGGTCCTCCCCTTCCTCGAGGCGCTCGAGCCCAAGAAGTACAAGCAGTACATCCGCGTCTTCCTGCGGAAGTACCAGACCGCGCGCACCTGCGCGACCTGCGGCGGCGCCAGGCTCCAGCAGGACGCGCTGCACGTGAAGGTCGGCGGACGGTCCATCGCCGAGGTCGCGGCGCTGCCGGTGGGGCTGCTCAAGCCGTGGGCCGATGCGCTGCAGCTCCCGCGGCAGGAGGCGGAGATCGCCGCGCACATCCTCCGGGAGGCACGCGACCGCATCGCCTTCCTCTGCGACGTCGGGCTCACCTACCTCTCGCTCGACCGCGCCACGCGCACCCTCTCCGGCGGCGAGGCACAGCGGATCGGGCTCGCCAACTCGCTCGGGGCGCGGCTCGTGGACACGCTCTACGTCCTCGACGAGCCGAGCATCGGGCTCCACGCCCGCGACCTCGACCGCCTGCTCGGCCTCCTCGGCCGCCTCCGCGAGGGGGGCAACACCGTGCTCATGGTGGAGCACGACCTCGACGCGATGCGGATGAGTGACTGGATGCTCGAGCTCGGCCCCGGCAGCGGCGCGCAGGGCGGCGCGCTGGTCTTCTCCGGCCCGACCGCCGCGGCGGCCGGGAGCCCGCTCACCGGGCAGTACCTCACGGGGCAGCAGGCGATCCCGCTGCCGGCGCGGCGGCGGCGTGCCGGGCCGCAGTGGCTCACGCTCACCGGCGCCCGCGAGCACAACCTCCGCGACGTCTCGACCCGCATCCCGCTCGGCACCCTCACCGTGTTCACCGGCGTGAGCGGCAGCGGCAAGAGCACGCTCGTGCACGACGTGCTCTTCCGCGCGCTCGAGCAGAAGCTCACCGGCGAGCACACCGCCAAGCAGCACCTCGGCGAGAAGGTGGGCGCGTACGACACGCTGCAGGGGTGGGAGGCGCTCGACGAGGTCGTGCTGGTGGACCAGGAGCCGATCGGCCGGAGCCCGCGGAGCAACCCGGTGACGTATGTGAAGGCGTTCGACGAGATCCGCCGGATCTTCGCCGAGGTGCCGCTCGCGCGGCAGCGGCGCTACACGGCGGGGACCTTCTCGTTCAATGTCGCGGGCGGCCGCTGCGACGCCTGCGAGGGCGCGGGCGCGGTGGAGGTCGAGATGGTCTTCATGGCCGACGTCTTCCTCCCCTGCGAGACCTGCGGCGGCACGCGATACAAGCCCGAGGTGCTCGACGTGACGTACTTCGGGCGCCGGATCACCGACGTGCTCGAGATGACGGTGGACGAGGCGATCCGCTTCTTCCCGCGCGAGGAGAAGCTCGGGCAGGCGCTCTGGCAGGTGCAGCAGGTGGGGCTCGGCTACCTGCGGCTCGGGCAGGCCGCGACCACGCTCTCGGGCGGGGAGGCGCAGCGGCTCAAGATCGCCCGCGAGCTGGCCGTCGCCGCCCGGAAGGGGGGCCGGAAGCTCTACGTCATGGACGAGCCCACCACGGGGCTGCATCCCCGGGACATCGCGGTGCTCTGCGACGTGCTCGACCGGCTCGTGGACGCCGGGCACACCGTGGTGCTGATCGAGCACAACCTCGACGTGATCAAGCGGGCCGACTGGATCGTGGACCTGGGGCCCGAGGGGGGGGACGGCGGCGGCCGGATCGTGGCCGAAGGGACCCCGGAGCAGGTGGCGCAGGTGGATTCCTCACACACCGGTCGGTTCATCGCCCCTCTGCTTCGGCGCTGAGCCGGGTATAGGTTGCGGAGGTGCCCACGAGGGCACCCGTCCCCAGAGGAGCGCATGGCGATCACGAGGCGGAAGGTCCGGAAGGCGGTGCGGAAGGCGGCCCGCACGGCGAAGGCGACGCGGAAGACCGTCGCGAAGAAGGTCGCGAAGAAGGCCACGAAGGCGGCGACGGGCGCGAAGCGCGCCGCGGCCAAGGGCCGCAAGGCCGTCACCAAGGCGAAGAAGGCCGTCGCCGCGGCGACGCGCCGCGTGAAGAAGTCGGCCGCGCGGGCCGGCACCAAGGCGAAGGCCGTCAAGAAGAAGGCCGCCGCGGTCACGCAGCGTGTCTCGGCCGCGGCGACCCGCCTGAAGAAGAAGGCCGCGGCCGCCCGGAAGGCGGTCGTGCGCGCGGCGCGGCAGCCCGAGGTGCGGGCGGCGGCCGCAAGCGTGGCCACCGCAACGGCGGCCGTGGTCGCGGCGGGCGCGGCGGTGGTCGAGGCGATTCGGCATCCGGACGCCCCGCCCGCCCCGGCCGCACCGCCGGCCA
>JAIBBJ010000138.1 GCA_019694735.1 Gemmatimonadaceae bacterium
CCGGTGACGTGTGCGGCCTCGTGCGCGGCGCGCGCGGCCGTTCGGTGAGCGTCGCGCGCGTGCGGGCCAGCTGGCAGCAGGCGGTCGCGACGGCGGGGCGCCAGGTCTTCCGCGAGCTCTGGGTGGAGACCGGGAGCGACCCGGCCGGGCGCTTCGTGCTGTGCGACCTGCCGTTGGGGTCGTCCATCACGGTGACCGCTTCGCGCGAACGCGCGCGCTCCCCGCGCCGCCGGTTGGTGCTCGCGGCGGGGCAGGCGTCGGCTCCGCTGGAGCTCGCGCTCGGGCCGTCGACCGCCGCCGCGGCGCTGCCCCCCGGGGTGATCAGCGGCATCCTCGTCGGCGCGGACGGGCGTCCGGTCGCGCGGGCCGACATCCGGGTGCTGAGCGGGACCCAGCGCGTCGCCTCCGACTCGACCGGCCGCTTCCGCTTCACCGCGCCCGACACGGGCGCGACCGAGTTCTTCGTCCGTCGGATCGGCTTCGTGCCGACCATGTCGTCGGTCGCCGTCGCGCCGGGGGACACCGCGGAGGTCACGCTGACGCTGCAGGGGGCGCCGCAGGTGCTCGCGCCGGTCAACGTGGAGGCACGGATCAGTTCGATGACCCTCGAGGGGTTCGAGCAGCGGCGCCAGGCCGCGCTCGGCGGCGGCAAGTTCATCGGTCCCGAGGAGCTCCGCGCACGCGACATGAGCACCATCCAGAGCGTGCTGCGGTCGCTCGCGCGGGTGCAGATCGAGGAGAGCGCGATGACCGGCGACGTGCGGATGTACGGCCGCGCGTTCGCGCTCCCCGACTCGCTGCACAGCGTGGACCGCTGCACCGTGCGGATGATGGTGGACGGGACGCTCCTGCCCGACTTCTCGCCGCTCACCGCCCTGCCCCCGCTGCGCGAGATCGCCGCGATCGAGCTCTACCTCTCGATCGGGGCGGTGCCGGCGATGTACTCGTGGGCGATGCCCGAGTGCGGGCTGATGGTGGTCTGGACGCGCGACGGCGGAGCGTGACGCGTTGCCGTGGTCCCGAGAGGCGTCGGCGGCCGCCGCGCCTCGGCGCCCGTCAGCGCGTGAGTCCGTACACGAGATAGTTCGTCGCGAACTTGTAGGCGTCGTTCGTGAAGTTGACCGGGTACCAGCCCTGGCCGGTCCACTCCATGTAGTCGCCGATGTCGTTGTTGTAGTTCACGACGACCATCAGCCGCTTGCGCGGGTCCCCGTCCTCGAAGATGCCGTAGTACTCGGCGCGGTAGGAGGGGTTCTGCGGATGGTGCATCCCGTCGAGCGAGCGGATGTCGAAGAACGCGTGGAAGACGGGGTGCGACGCCTCGAGCCGCACGAGGCGGCCCTCGGGCAGCACCGCGCGCATCGCGACGGTGAACTGCTCCCACTGCCGTCCGAAGAAGTCGTCGACGATCAGGAAGCCGCCCTTCCGCAGCCAGGTGCCGAGGCCGCGCGCCTCCTGTGCGTCGGGCATCCAGTAGCCCGGCTCGGAGAGATAGGCGACCGGGTAGCGAAACAGTGTCGGGTCGTCGAGCACGAGCACGTTGCTCTCGCGCACGTGCGGATGCACGGTCGAGAGATCGTTGAGCACCGTCATGAAGTTGCGCTCCATGGCGGGGTAGTCGAAGGCCCAGCCGCCGCGGCCCGCGTTCGTGTAGCGGAGCCGGACGAAGGTGAACCGGCCGTCGTACGGGGCGTTGGGCTCCACGCGCACGCCGCGCCCGAACTGCGCCCAGGCCACCGACGTCAGCCCGACGAGGAGTCCCGCGGCGAGGAGCACCGCACGGAGCCCTCGCGGGACGCGTCCCGCGGGCCCGGCGCCGTCCGCGCGCGCGCCGCGCCCGCGGCTCACGGACGGTGCGTCAGCCAGCTCGCCGGGACGTCGCGCCACGCGCCGGTGCCGGTGCGGACGCGGAGCCGCAGCACGGCGCCCCCGCCGCCCTGGATGTACCGCACGGTGATCGGGTGCGGTCCGGTCCGCAGTGCGATCATGCCGGTGCGCTCCTCGGCGCCGTGCAGGCCGTCGTTGTCCACCACCTTCGTGTCGCCGATCCAGAGCGTGCTGCCGTCGTCTGACGTCAGCGAGAACTCGTACATCGCGTCCTCGGGGACCTCGAGATAGCCGCTGAAGACCGCGGCGAACGGCTTCACGCGCTCGTCCTCGTCCTCCACCGGCACCGTCACGCCCGCGACCACGGCACGCCGGGCGACGGGCAACGTGTCGATGCCGACCGTGCTCCGGACCGCGGCCCGGATGAGCGCCATCCGGAGGCCGAGCACGAGGGCCGAGCTCTGCACGTCGTCGCGCTCGCGGAAGACGGTCCGGCGCACGACCATCGCGCGGATCGGCCCGGCGCGGCCATCGGACGTGAACTGCCGCGCCGTGAGCGTCGTGCCATCGAACGTCGTCGTGATCTCGATGGGTCGCGTGTACGCCGGGCTCGTCGCCGTCGGGCCCGTGCCATCGAGCGTGTAGCGCACGGTCGCGCCGGGCCAGGTCGCCGCGAGCGGGATCGCGATCCTCGGCTCAAGCGTCGTCACGTCGCGCTCGAGACCCGTCACCGTCGGCAGGCGGTACGCCACGCGGAGCCGGTCGAGCTGCCGGAGCGCGTTCGGCAGCCGCCGCTGGAACCCCGCCCAGTCCCGCGCCGCGCGCGGCGACCAGGTCACCTCCGCGAGCGCGAGGGCTCGGGGGTAGGCCATGTACTCGAGTGCGGCCGGCGTCGCGAGGTACTCCGTCCACACGTTCCCCTGGGCGCCGAGGATGCGCCGCTGCTGCTCGGGCGTGAGGCCGTCGGGGATGGGCTCATAGGCGTAGACCGTCTCCAGCGGCGAGAAGCCGCCGATGGCGAGCGGCTCGAATCGCGCGTCGCCCTGGTAGTGGTCGAGGTAGAGCGGCGGCCCCGGTGTCATGATCACGTCGCGGCCGAGCCGGGCCGCCTGCAGGCCGCCCGCGGTGCCGCGCCAGCTCATCACCGTCGCGCCCGGGGCGAGCCCACCCTCGAGGATCTCGTCCCAGCCGACGAGGCGCCGGCCCCGCTCGCTCAGCCAGCGGTCCATCCGCTTGACGAACCAGCTCTGCAGCTCGTGCGAGTCCTTGAGCCCCTCGCGACGGATGATCTCCTGCGCGACGGGACTCGCGTCCCAGCGCACCTTCGGCGCCTCGTCGCCGCCGATGTGGATCAGCGGCGACGGGAAGAGCGCGAGCACCTCGGTCAGCACGTCCTGCAGGAACGCGATGGTGCGCTCGGTCGGGCAGAAGATGTCGTCCGAGACGCCCCACGTGGTCATCACCTCGAACGGGCCGGGGGTGCAGCCGAGCTCGGGGTAGGCGGTCAGCGCCGCGACCGCGTGGCCCGGCATCTCGATCTCGGGCATCACGGTGATGTGGCGCGCCGCGGCGTAGGCGACGACCTCGCGCACCTCGTCCTGCGTATAGAAGCCGCAGTGCGGCGTGCCGTCCCCGACGTAGGGCGAGAAGTTCTTCGCGACCATCGTCTCCTTGCGGCAGCTCCCCACCTCGGTGAGCCGCGGGTACTTCGTGATCGCGAGCCGCCAGCCCTGATCGTCGGTCAGGTGCCAGTGGAACGTGTTGAGCTTGTAGCGCGCCATCAGGTCGATGTAGCGCTTCACCACGCTCACCGGCTGGAAGTGGCGCGCGACGTCGAGGTGCAGGCCGCGGTACCGGAAGCGCGGCGCGTCGGCGATCGTCACCGACCCGATGCGCGGCTCGGCGGGGTCGGCCGCCTTGGCGGCGTCCACCAGCTGCTGCAGCGTGGTCAGCGCGTAGAACCGGCCGGCCGCGCGCGGCGCGGTGATCGTCACCGCGCCCGGCGCCACCGTGAGCGTGTAGCTCTCGGGGCCGTTGCCCGAGTCGGCCGGCACCAGCCGCACGCGCACCCCCCAGCCCGAGAGGGTGCGGTCATCCTGGTAGGCGACCTCGACCGGCAGTCCCGCCGGGACCGGCCAGGACCCCTCGAACGGGCGCGCGCTCGCCGGCTGCGGGATCACCGGGAGCTCGGCGCGCCCCTGCGCGGTGGCCGCGTGGGCGAACAGGGCGGAGCCAAGGATGGCGACGACGGAACGGGTTCGGATCATCGGGCGACTCCGGCGAAGCGCGCGTTGTGCGCGAACACCGCGCGCGAGAGGTGCGTGTCGGCGCGGAACTGCAAGGGGACGCTCAAGCCCACCGTCGCGGCACCGGCGAGCATCAGCCGGGCGCCGGTCTCGTCCAGGTCGCGAGTCGCCGCGCGCGCGGCGCCGGTCAGGAGCAGCGCGAGCCCGGTGTCCGTCAGCAACGCGCCCCAGCGGCGCGTGCGCACGGCGGCGCGCGCGGCCTCCTGCGCGGGGGCATCGAACGCGCCGCTGATGTCGCGCGTCCAGAGGAACCCGAGGAGCGCCACGCGCACCTCCGCTTCGCCGCGCACCACGCGCAGCCCGTGCGGGGCGGCGATGATGCCGTAGGCGCACTGGCGGTAGTCGCAGTCGGCGGCGATCGGCGGGACGGGGGCCCGCTGGGCATCGAGCCGGCTGGCCGCGACGACGAGGAGGGAGGCGAGAAGGAGGCGCATCGAGGTGGGGGCGGGGGCGGGCGGCCCCCACAAGTTATCCCGCCGCGCCGTGCGATGCCCTCTCGACGGCGTAGCGGCACAGGAGCGTACCCGTCCGCGGGTAGAGCCGATGGCCGAGCAGCCGGAGCCGCGTGTGCAGCGCCCCGCCGGGCAGCAACGGACGGCCCGCGCCGAGCAGCACGGGCACGATTGCGAGCTCGAGCTCGTCCACCAGGTCGCGGTCGAGGCAGCTCCGGAGCAGCTCGCCGCCGCCGAAGAGCCAGAGATCCTTGCCAGGTGCCGCGCGCAGCGCGTGGACGGTCGGCGCCGGATCGCGGATCACGGTGACCGCCGGATGCTCCTCCGGCCGCAGGGTCCGCGAGCACACGAGGATGCGCATCGCGCCGTACATCGCCAGGTGGCCGGCGCGCTGCGCGTCCTCGTAGCTCTTCCGTCCCATCAGGATGGTGTCGTACCCCGCGAACAGCGCGCCGAAGTCGATGTCGGGATCCATCGGGATCCAGTCGTACCCGCCATCCTCGGTGGCGATGAAGCCGTCGAGGCTCATCGCCGCCGAGAGGCGGACGCGTCGGAGGCTCATGCACCCACGCTAGGCCGCGGTGCGCGGCCGCGCCACCACCGGGCGGCGACCGCCAGCGCGGCGCCCACCGGCACGACCACGCCGAGCGACGCGATCAGCGACGCGACGAGCCCGACGAAGTTGCGCCAGGCGCGCACGAACGCCTGCCCGAGGACGCTCTCGCCCGGATGGTCCCCCACGACGGGCGCGGGCTCGCTCACGGTGACGGCGATGGTGCTCACGGCCACGTGGGCGCCGAGCCAGCGGAGCCGTGCCTCCTGCCGTTCGATCTCCTCGCGCACGCGCGCGAGCTCGCGCTCCACCGCGAGGACGTCCTCCAGCTTCCCGGTGCGCGTCGCCAGCAGTTCCGTCAGCCGCTGCTCGAGCCGGCGTCCGTTGGCCATCCGCGCCTGCACGTCCACGTACTCCTCGCCCACGTCCTGCGCCGAGACGCTCGACTGCTCGACGCGGCCGATGGGCGCGAGGCCGCCCATCACGTCGTCGAACCTGGCCGCGGGGACCCGGAGCTCGAGCGTGGCGCTCCGGACGGTGAGGTCGCCGGCCGCGATGCTGACGTTGCCGACCGCGCCCCCGACGCGCGCGGCGAGCTGCCGCAGGGCGGCCATCGCCGGCTCGAGGGAATCCACGCGGACGCTGACATCGCCGCGGCGGATGAGCATCGCGCCCGGCGCGCTGTCGGGGAGCGCCGGCGCCGGTGCCGCAGCGGGCACCATCACGCGCTTCTCGAGGGCGAATCCGGCCGTGCCGCGGGCGGCCACGGCGTCCCCGGTCACCATCGGCGCGGCGGTGGCCTCCGTCGCGCCGACACCCACGGCGTCGCTGGCGGCCTCGCGGCCGCACGCCGCGGCGACGACGAGGAGGGTGGCCGTGAGCGCCTGGCGGCGCGTCGCGAGGGGGCGGGGGAGAGGGCGCATCGTCGAGCTCCGGGTCAGGCCCCTCCGCAGCGCCGGTCGGCGCCGTCTCGGGGCGGTCGCAGAGGAGACGTCGGGGCGGACCGAACTTGCACACCTGTGCCGAACTCCAAGCGAGTCAACGGTTTGCGACATCAGGACTGCGAGCGGCCGAGCGGAGGCCGTAATCCTTTCGTGGACACTGAATGCGCATTTCCGACTATGGATGACCCCCGGTCCGTATCGCACCGTGCAGGCGTCAGGGCGGAGCGCCTTGTCGCCCCTCACGCTGGAGGCAGTGATGCGTCAGATCCTCATCCTCGGGGCGGGCACCGCCGGCACGGTGATGGCCAACCGGCTCGCGCGCCGTTACCGGCGCGGTCTCGCCCGCGGCACCACCACCATCACCGTGGTGGACCCTGACCCGGTGCATCTCTACCAGCCGGGGCTGCTGTTCCTGCCGTTCGGCCGCTACACCACCGAGCACGTCGTGCGGCCGCGCAGCGCCCAGCTCGATCCGGCGGTGCGGTACATCCAGGACCGCATCACGCGGCTCGATCCCGCGACCGACACCGTGATGCTCGGCGACGGCCGCGTGCTCAGCTATGACGTCGCCGTCATCGCCACCGGCGCGCGCATCGCGCCGGAGGAGCTCGAGGGGCTCACCGGTCCGGGCTGGCGTGAGCGGATGCACGACTTCTACACCCTCGAGGGCGCGCAGGCGCTGCGGGACGCCCTCGCGCGCTTCGACGGCGGCCGGCTCGTGATCAATGTGGTGGAGATGCCGATCAAGTGTCCGGTCGCGCCGCTCGAGTTCGCCTTCCTCGCGGATGCGTACTTCACCCGACGCGGCATCCGCGACCGCGTCACCATCACCTACGCCACGCCGCTCGACGGCGCCTTCACCAAGGCGACCTGTTCGCGCGAGCTGCAGTACCTGCTGGACGCGAAGGGCATCGCGCTGGAGACCGAGTTCAATGCCGGGCGCGTGGACGGGCCGGCGGGGGAGCTCGTGTCGTGGGACGAGCGCACGGTCCCGTTCGACCTCCTCGTCTCGGTGCCGACGCACCGCGGTGCCGAGTTCCTCGCCGCGGTCCCGGACCTGACCAATGACCTGGGATTCGTGCACACCGATCCGCGCACGCTGCAGGCGCGGCGGAAGCCGAACCTCTTCGCCGTCGGCGATGCCACCGATGTGCCGGCGTCGAAGGCGGGCTCGGTGGTCCACTTCCAGGCCGAGGGCCTCGAGGAGAACATCGCGCGCGTCCTGGACGGGAGGCCGCTCGAGGCCGCCTTCGACGGCCACGCGAACTGCTTCATCGAGACCGGGCACGGGAAGGCGCTGCTGATCGACTTCAACTACGAGGTCGAGCCGCTGCCCGGCCACTTCCCCTTCGCGTGGGGGCCGTTGCCGCTGCTGCGGGAGAGCCGGCTCAATCACCTCGGCAAGCTCGCGTTCCGGCACGTCTACTGGAACGCGCTGCTGCCGGGCTTCGACCTCCCCGGCGTCCCCTCGCGGATGAAGCGTGAAGGCAAGGCGTTCCCGTCCGCCCCGCCGCCGCTGCCCGGCCCGGGCGCCCCGCTCGCCCGTTGACCCTTCCCACCCCGGAGACCCGATGCCCACCCTGACCGCCGTCGCCCGCACCCCCGAGGGGTTCCTCGAGCACGTCGAGGACTGGGACCGTGAACTCGCCCGCGAGCTCGCCCGCGAGGCCGGCCTGCCCGAACTCACCGACCGCCACTGGCTCGTGGTGGACTACATGCGTCGCACGTTCCTCGAGAAGGGCGACGCCCCGACCATCCGCACGCTCGGCAAGGAGTCCGGCGTGTCGGTGAAGGAGCTCTACCAGCTCTTCCCGAAGGGTCCGGCGAAGCTCGCCGCGAAGGTCGCCGGGATCCCCAAGCCACACGGCTGCATCTGACGCGACGCGTCACGAGGACACGATGAGCGCATTCCCCGAGCAGGCCGGCGCCCCGGGCGCCACCCTTGCCGACCCGGCCATCACGAAGGTCTCCATCATCATCTCCAAGGGCTCGCTGGAGGGGATCTACCCCGGGCTGATCCTCGCCAATGGCGCGCGGATGGAGGGGATCGAGGCGAACGTCTTCTTCACCTTCTTCGGCATGGACGCGATCAACCGGGCGCGGCACGAGTCGATCAAGGTCGCGACGGTCGGCAATCCCGGCCTCCATCTCGCCACCTGGCTCGGGGGCGTCCCCGGGATGAGCGCCCTCGTCACGCAGCAGATGATGAAGTCGATGGAGAAGCTCGACATCCCGCCGATCCCCGAGTTCATCGAGCTCATCGCCGACTCGGGAGCGAAGCTGTTCGCCTGCAAGGCGTCGGTGGACATGTTCGGGCTCACGCGGGAGGACTTCATCGATCCCCTCGAGGGGATCATCACCGTCGGTGAGTTCTACCAGATGGCCGGGGGCGGCCAGATCATCTTCACCTGAGGGCGTGGTGAGGCGGTCGACGGGCAAGCGTGCGCTGCGTCACACCGCGCGCCCGCCGGCCGCGACACTTCGCTGGCGCGGGGCCGTAGGGCGCCCGTATAGTTGACGCAGGTCGCACTCCCGTTCACGCCCTCGAGGCCCCGATGCGCTCCATCCGCTCCTTCCTCGCCGCGGCGGCCGTTGCGGCGTTCCTCGTCCCCGCGGCCGCGCGCGCGCAGTCCGACCGTGCGCTCGACATCACCGAGGCGATCCTCGACCGCTTCTTCACGGCGCATGCCAAGGAGAAGAGCGAGCGCGAGACCGTCCAGCCGCAGGTGGACGACGCCGAGGCGCGCCTCCGCAAGTACGAGCAGTGCCGACGCGACTTCGAGGCCGCCGGCTCCGCCAGCGGCTCGCGCCTTGGCGGCCTCGCGGCCCGCGTCGCGATCCGCGCGAAGTGCGGGACCGACGATGAGGAGGCGCTTCGCAAGCAGCGGCAGAAGGTGCTCGACGGGCCCGAGACGGCGGCGGCGCAGGCCGGTGGCTTCGCGCTCGCGGAGTACCGGCGGTTGCGCGACCGCATCCGCGGCTGGCTCGAGGGCGACGCCTCCGGGTTCACCACCGCCGGGCTCGCCGTGCTCAAGGCGCGCGAGTCGCAGCTGCGGGGCGCGTTCGGCCTCACGGCCGTCGCGTCGGGTGGCGGCGCGGGCCGCGGGATGCGCGGGCCGGCCGTCTGGAACACCGACTTCGCCTGGCTCTGGATCTCGCAGCTCTTCGCCGTCCAGTACCTGTCCGGCGCGACGATGTTCGAGTCCGACTACAAGCCCGGCGACTGGACGCGCTGGACGGTCAACGTCAGCGATGAGGACGACGGGGCGACGCGCGCCGTGCAGGACGTCGAGAAGGCGTTCCTCGGCCGCACCGCCGATGGCGGCGAGTGGTGGCGCATGAAGACCGTCACCCGGGGCGACGGCGGGGCGGACACCGTCACGCTGGAGGCCCTCTTCAAGCCCGAGGGGAGCGACCAGTACGTGCAGCGTCTCGTGCGCATGCGCGCCAAGCTCCCCGGCAGCAGCGAGCCGCAGGAGATGATGGTGCCCGAGCAGTGGACCACCTGGAACATGCGCGGCGCGTTCACGGGCCGGCCCACGAGGGAATCCATCGACGGCGCCACGGTCGGGACGGAACGGATCACGACGGCCGCGGGCAGCTTCTCGGCGCGCCACATCCGCTATGGCATGGGCGGCGGCACGCTCGAGTGGTGGCTCGACGAGACGACGACCGGCGGCTGGGTGAAGTTCGCGGCGCTCGACGAGGCCAAGAAGCCGCGCTACACGATGGAGTTGGCCGGGAAGGGGAACGGCGCGCGGAGCGAGCTGGGCATCACCGTGCCCTGAGCGCGAGCCTCAACTCCCGGCCCTTGCGGCCGAGACTCCCGGGGGGGACCGTTCGTCGGAGGACGAGGGTCCCCCTCGGCGCGTCGGCCCGGTGCGGAGCCGACCTCCGCCGGGTCGGCCCGCCCCTTCCCGATCGTGCCTGACGTCTCCAGCTACCTGCCGTGGGGTGCGCCCCGCGAGATGCGCCGCGACGACCGCGTGATGGTCGCGATCGCGGGGGCCGCGGCGCTGTGCGCCGTCCTCGACATCGCGCGCTTCGGGTTCGCGTCGGCGCTCGACTACGTGGTCTACCTCGCCATCGGAAGCGCCGCCGTCGCGCAGGCGGCGCGCGCCGCACGCGCCGCGACCGGCGCGTCACGGCGGGCGTGGATGCTCATCGCCGCGGGGTTCGGGCTCCGCCTCGTCGGCGGGCTCGCGTGGTCGTGGGCCGCGGACCGGGAGCGACCGATCTTCCCGGCGCTCGGGCTCACCGCGCTGGCGGTCGTCGGCGCCGGCCTGGTGGCGTTCCCGCGGGCGCGTCTCGCCGGCCGCGATGCGCGCCGCGCCTGGCTCGACATGGCGACGGTCATCGTCGGCAGCGCGCTGGTGGTCTGGTTCCTCTCGCTCGGCCCCTACCTGCGCGCGATCGGCGAGACCGGGGCGCGGTTCGACAGCGACCTCTACACGTTCGCGCACTCGGTGCTGATCATGGTCACCGGCGTCGTGGCGCTGCGGACCAGCTCGGTCGCCAGCCGCCTCGCCGCCTCGTGGCTGCTGACCTCGTTCGTCGTCCGGCTCGTCCCCGACCTGCTGCTCTGGTTCTCGCCGGGCGAGCCCGACCTCGCGCCCTTCCATACGATCGCGATCTCGTGGGACCTGAGCTGGTGGCTCGTCTGGGCGGCGGCACGCGCGGCCGAACGCGCGGAGGCCCGCGCCCCGGCGCCGATCGCGCGCCATGAGAGCGGTTCCATCCCGCTCGCCTTCCTCCTCGGTGCGCTGCTCGTGCTGGTGGTGCAGCTCGTGCACGGCGGGACCGAGGTCGCCCTGCTGGCGATCGGCAGCGCCACCCTCACCGTGCTCCTCGTCGCGCGACAGGGCGTGGAGCTCGACGAGCGCGACGAACTCGTCGCGCGGGTGACGCGCGAGGGCGAGCGCTTCCGCGCGCTCCTGCTGCACGCGTACGACGCGGTGGCCATCCTCGGTCGCGATGGCTCGGCGCTCTTCGTGTCCCCGGCCACCGAGCGCCTGTTCGGCGCCGAGCTCACGCGACGGCCGGCGGACCAGCTTCTCGAGCTCGTGCATCCCGAGGACCGCCCCCGGGCGAGGCGGGCGTTCGCCCGGCAGGGCGCGGGGCTGCAGGCCCTCCGCCTGCGCATCCGGGACGTGCGCGGCCAGTATCGCACCTTCGAGGGCCATCTCCACGATCAGCGCGACGATCCGCGGATCGCCGGAGTGGTGCTCCACGGCATCGACCGCAGCCGCGAGGACCGGCTCGCCGAGGGCCTCGAGGCGACGCAGCCGCTCGAGGCGCTCGGGATCCTCGCCGGCGGCCTCGCGCACGACGTGAACAACATCCTCACGGTCGTCGCATCGCACGCCGAGCTGCTCGGCGACGACGCGCACGTCCCGGCGGCGTCGCGCGCGGATGTGACCGCGATCGCCGCGGCGAGCGACCGTGCGCGGCTGCTCACCGCGGGCCTCCTGACGCTCAGCCGCCGGAAGGAGGGCGCGGCGGGCCTCATCGCGGTCCCCGAGTTCGTCGCGGCGCGCGCCGAGGGGCTGCCGCTGGACATCGCGCCCACCGAGACCCCGCTGCATGTATGGGCGGCCGCGGAGGCGCTGACGCAGGTGGTGGACGCCGTGCTCGAGGTCGCGGCGCAGGAGGCGCGCGGCCGCCCGATCGGCGTGCGACTCGACGAGCGCGACCTCGAGGACGCCGAGGCCGACGCGATGCTGCTCGAGCCACGGCGGTACGTGGCCGTCTCGGTCGGCACCGGGGCGGCTGCGGGCATCGAGTCGGTGATGGAGGCGGTGCGGACCGTCACCGGCGACGAGTGGGACCTCGCGCCAGGCGACCTCGCGCTCCTCATCGCGCTCGCGGCCTGCCGCGAGCTCGGCGGAACGCTCGTGCGCGAGCGTCACCGCGACGGCCACCGCCTGGTCCTCCTGCTGCCGGCGGCGTACCAGTGAGCGCGCGGCGGCGATCCGGCGCGCGCGACCGCGTCTTCCTGCTCTACGCCGTCTCGTGGGTCGCGGCGCTGCTCGCCGTGCGCGACCCGGACGGGCGCGCGGCGGGCCTGGTGAACCTCGCCTACTTCGGTGCCGGTGCGGTCACCATCGTCACGCTGCGCCGCGCCGCCCGGGGTGCCGCGGATCGCGCCGAGGCGCGGGGCTGGTCGCTGCTCGCCGTCTCGCATGCGCTGCTCTGGCTCAATGGTCTCGTCTGGACCTACTGGCAGCCGCTCACCGGCGCCGCGCTCGGCGTCGTCGCCAACCGCGTGTGGGAGAATGCGTACGTCCCCTTCGGCATCGCCGGGTTCCTCGCATTCCCCTCCCATCGCGACTTCCGGTGGCGCGATGCGCGCGCGCTCGTGGACGTCGCGCTGCTGGGGGTCGGCCTGTCCGCGCTCTGGTGGCACTTCGCGCTCGTGCCGTACGCCGATGCGCGGATGTACTGGGACGTCGCCGGCGCCGTGGGCAACTACGCGATGGCGCTCGCCGGCGGCATCACCGTCGTGCGGGGCGCGGGACGCGAGCTGCGCCTGTCGGTGGGGCTCGTCCTCGCGGCGCACCTGGCGTACGTCCTCACCGAGTACTTCTGGCTGCAGACCGCCGACACCTACCAGGCGGGGCACCTCATCGACGCGTTCTGGTTCGGGTGCTGGATGCTCCGCTGGCTCGGCGCGCGCGTCGCCGTGGAGCCTCGGCGCACGCCAGGCATGCCGGGGGCGCGGCCGATCGGCGGCTACCGGGGCACCATCACGCCGGCCCTCTTCGTCGCCGGGGCGTACGGCCTCCTCCTGATCGCGCTCGCGCTCGACCGGAGCCGGAACCCCCTCGACGTCGGCATCGCGGTCATCGTGATGACCGCCCTGCTCCTCACGCGCCAGCATCTCACCTTCCGCGACAACGCGGGCATCGCCGAACAGGCGGCGCGGCAGGCCGCGGTCTTCCGGTCGCTCGTCGCCAGCGCGGCCGACCTCGTGCTGCTCGTCGATCCCGCCATGCGCATCGCCTATGCGAGTCCGTCGGTGGCGCGCCTCGCCGGCGAGGTGGAGGGGACGCCGCTGCTCGATCTGCTGCATCCGGACGACCGCGCGGGGGCGCAGGAGTGGCTCGTCGAGCGGAGCTCCAGCTTCGGGCTCCGGGCGTACCGGTGCCGTGTGCGCACCGCTGACGGCGGCTGGCGCGACCTCGAGCTGCGGTCGCAGGACCGCACCGGCGATGCCGCGGTCGAAGGGTATGTGCTCAATGGCCGGGACGTGACGCAGGAACTGGCGCTCGAGCGGCGCCTCGGCCACGCGCGCAAGCTCGCGATGCTCTCCGAGATGGCCGGCCGCATCGCGCACGCCTTCAACAACGCGCTCGCGGCGGTGCAGGCGCGCGCGGAGGTGCTCGCCCGCGACCTGCCCGCGGGGAGCGCTGCGCAGGAGGATGCGCGAGCGATCGGGGCCGCCGCCGAGCGCGGTGCCGGCATCACGCGCCAGCTGCTCGGCTTCAGCGGGCGGCACGTCATCCAGCCCGAGGCGCTCCGGCCGCTGCAGGTCGTGGAGGCGCTCCGGCCCACGCTCACGCGCGTCCTCGGCCCGGCACGCACGCTCGCGGTCGCCGCGGCCGACGCCGAGGCCACCTGCCTCGTGGACCGCGCGCAGTTCGAGCAGGTTCTCGTGAACCTCGTGACCAACGCGCGCGACGCGATGCCCGAGGGCGGCATCCTCACGGTGCACGTGTCGCGCGAACCCGCGCCGGAGGGTGGGCCCCCGATGGTGCGGGTCGCCGTCCGCGACACCGGCGTGGGGATGCCCGAGGAGGTGCGCGCGCGCGTCTTCGAGCCGTTCTTCACCACGAAGGCACCCGGCAGCGGCACCGGCCTCGGGCTCGCGATGGTCGCGTCGATCATCCGACGCGCCGGTGGCGACGTCTCGGTGGAGAGCGCCCCGGGCGCCGGCACCACCGTCGCCCTGCGCCTGCCCGCAGTGGAGCGCCGCGTCACGCCGCCGCCCATGCGTGCCTACGACCAGCCGGAGCCGGCGCCGGGGACGCGACGTCGCATCCTGCTGGTGGACGATGACGAGATGGTCCGGCGCGCGAGCGCGCGCATGCTCGCCCGCGCCGGGTATGCGGTGCTCGAGGCCGAGGACGGGGCCCAGGCCCTCACCCTCGCCGGCAACGCCGGTGAGCCGGTGGACCTGCTGCTCACCGACCTGATGATGCCGGGGCTCTCCGGCCGTGACGTGATCGCGCGCTTCCGCGTGCTGCGTCCCGGCGTCCCCGTCGTCTGCGTGACCGGCTACGCCTCGCAGCGCGAGGAGGAGGCGTCGATCGACCTTCATGTCAACGCGATCGTCGGGAAGCCCTTCACCGCGCAGACGCTGTTGCGCGCCATCGAGTCGGCCTTCACGCCCGAGGCCGGCGACCGCGCCGGCTGAGGCGCGGGCAGGGCCGCCGCGCAGCGCGCGACGGCCCCGCCCGGTGGACCCATGCGCGCCGGCGGCCGTTCAGGGCGTGCGTTCGCCCGGGTGGTACCGCCGCTCCACGTGGCCCTCGAGCTCGGCGGGCCAGAAATAGACCGGCCGCAGGGCGCCGGTCGCGTAGCGCTCGGCCTGGTCGTTGAAGTGCGGGCTGCCGGGCACGCTGTTGAGCCCGCCGGCGGTCACCGCCCGCGCACGGACGGAATCGCCGAACTCCACCACCGCGACGAAGCTGTTGCCGCTGGTGCCGTACATCCGCTTGGTGCCGGGGTAGCGGCGCGCCTGGAACGAGGCGAGCGAGCCCCAGCGCGAGGAGGTGAAGCCCACCGGAATGCTCGGCATCGAATCCGCGAACGGTTGCACGATCGCGCCGGTCACGCGCTGGAAGCGGTTCACCTCGCCCCACGGCACCTGCCAGCCGCCGAAATCGCGGGTGAGCTGCGCCACGGCCGAGTCGAGGGCGGCGAGGCGCATCGCGGGCCGCGCGCCCCGCGCGAGGTACGTCAGCAGGGGCGCGCCCTCGGCCTCCTCATCGCTGCGCGCGAGGCTGGCCAGCGCCTCGCCCCAGAGCACCGCGAGCGTCGTCGCCTGCGACGCCTCCCCCGACCGGCGATCCCAGTCCCGTAGCAGGGCCACCGGACCCGCGAGACGCGCGCGCTGCGCATCGCGCGCCGGCAGCGCCGCGTGGTCGCGGACCAGCGCCGGGACGAGGGCGTCGAACGCGATGAGGTGCGGGTCGTAGGCCGCCGCGATCAGCTTGTCGAGGGTGAACGCGCGTTCGCGCGACAGCACCTCGATGGCGTGCAGCCCGCGCGCGTTCTCCCCCTCGCCCCCCTCGAAGTAGGGCGCGTAGTCGCGGGCCCGCGGGCTCTCCGGGCCGGCGGCCGAGAACGGCCAGTTGTTCGTGTTCTGGATCCAGCCACCCTTCGGGTCGAACACGTTCGGGCTCTCGTCCACCGTGTGGATCCCCTGCCATTCGGTCGCCGGGTCGTTGCCGTCCACCGGCTTCGTCCAGTCCAGCCGCGCGTTGCGCCGCGGGACGAAGTTCGCGTGGAAGTACGCGATGTGCCCGTCGGCGTCGGCGTAGACGGTGTTGTTGGACGAGTTCGTGTGCCGCTCCATCGTCGCACGGAACTCGGCCAGCGTCCGCGCCTTGGTCCGCGACCAGCTCTGCGTCAGCGCGTTCAGGGGGTCGTTCATGAGCCGCACGGCGATCCACCGTCCGCCCTCGGCCCGCACCACGGGACCCTGATGCGTCGCGTGCACCGTGAAGATCCGCGTCGCCAGCGTGTCGCCCTGCCGCACCCGCAACGTGACCGTGCGCGTGCGCACCGGTCGCGTCTCGGTGCCGAACCGGTAGGTCCACCCGGTCGCGGAGGAGTCCACCGTCACGGCGTACTCGTCGATCGCGTCGTTGTTGCTCGAGGTGTGCATCCACCCGGCGCGGTCGTTGAACCCCTGGTAGACGAAGAACTGCCCCCACGTGACGGCGCCGTAGGCGTTGAGGCCCTCGTCGCTCGTCATCTGCAGCTCCTCGCGGAAGAAGAACGAGGTGTGGGGGTTGATCAGCAGCAGCGCCTTCCCCGACGCCGAGCGCGACGGCCCCACCGCGAAGCCGTTCGAGCCCGACGGCCCGCGCGGGCGCAGCGGCAACTCGGCCACCGCGGCCGTGTCACCGCCGTACAGGCGCCGCAGGCCGCGGAGCCCGACGCTCTCGATGTCGCCGCCGATCGAGCCCTCGCTGAACGCGAGCGCCATCCACGGCTCGAACCGCGCCAGCACGCGCGGCCGCACCTCGGCGTGCGTGTGCAGGAAGTAGTTCAGCCCGTCCGCCCAGCCCTCCATCAGCGCCCGCATGGACGAGTCGGCGCTGCCGTAGAGCGCGCGCAGCGTGTCCTCGTCGATGAAGAGCCGCATCCGCAGGTCGCTCCAGACCGCGGCCTCCCCCTCCGCCTCGGCGAGGCGGCCGAGTGCGTTGAGATAGTTCACCTCGATGCGGTTGAAGTCGTCCTCGGCCTGCGCGTAGACCATGCCGAACACCGCATCGGCATCGGTGGGGCCGTGTACGTGCGGGATCCCCCAGTCATCGCGGGTGATCGTGACGCGGGCGGCGCGCTCCTCCCACCGGGCGACCTCGGTGAGCGAGGGGGCGGCGGCTCGGCTGCAGGCGACGGCGAGGCAGAGGAGGGCGGCGCTCAGGGCGCGGCGGGACGGGAACGGAGCCACTGGATGTAGTCGGTCGAGGGGGGCGTCTCGCCGAGCTGGCGGAGGCGCATCGAGAGCTGGCCGCGGTGGTACGAGCCGTGGTTGACTACGTGGCGCACCAGCGGACCGATGGGATCGGCGTGGGGCGCACCCGCGAAGGTGCGGTAGGCGATCGGCCGCACGAGGTCCTCGGGACTGAGCCCGTCGATCCACGCGGCGCGGGCGCGCTGCAGCGCGTCGAGCTGCGCGAGGAGCTCGTCGAACGTCGCGGAGCCGACCCATTCCGGCGGCCCCGGCGGGGTGCGGCCGAGCCAACGCTCGAGCCAGACCCACTCGGCGGCGATGAGGTGCGTGAACGTGCCGTGCACGTTGCCGAACGCGCTGTCGTCGCGGCGCCGGCGCACGGCGTCCGGGAGGCGGCCGAGCGCCGCCGCGATGCGGGCCGTCGCCCATTCGGTGTAGCCCAGCAGGTCGCGAAGGTCGTCGCGGGACATCAGCGCAAGTTGCCGCGCCCCGGCGCCCGGCGGAAGGCGCGCCTCAGCGCAGCGCGGTGAGGACCGCTGGCACCGTGTAGCGCATCTGCATCCGGACCCGGTGCTCCCGCAACACGACGCAGGCGTCGGGGAGACTGTCGTACGCGACGGCGGTGCCGGGGCAGCGCGTGCTCGTCCCCATCACCCCGCGCATCGTGGAGTTGATATCCACCGCGAGCAGCCCGGGCGACGGCGTGTGGAAGGTCACCCCGTCGTAGATCGAGGCCACCGTCAAGAGAGTCTGGAATCGCCAGTTCGGCGAGCGGATCCCCGTGGGGAGGTCCCACGGGACGGCGCGGACGAACTGCGTCTGCAGCTGTTCCACGGTCGCACGCTCGTCGAGCGGGCAGCGGAAGGCGAGCTCGATCTCGCCGCCGGGGCCGTCGAGGCGGAGCGACACGTAGCCGGGCGACGCCGGGTCGGAGCAGGCCGGCGTCCACGACGGGCGGGTCGGCGCATCCGCGGAGCGCGCGGCGCCCGCCCACCCGTCCGGGTGCCGGCCGATCCAGGCGTCGATCGCGTCCTCGGCCTGGGCGCGCTCCGTCCGCGGCTCCAGCGGGTCGGCGGTGCACCCCACGCCGAGCGTGAGGCAGAGCACAGCGGCCCGGATGGGACGGAACGGACGTTTCATCAGGGGTACTACCCCCGCGACCTCAGATGATGTCACCGTGGTTGACCACCCTGCGCCGGTCCCGTAATCTGGCGTCGGGGCCCGGCCGCGCCGCTCCGCCCCGCCCACCCTTCCCGCCCCCGATGCGCCTCCGCCGACCGATCCCCGCGCTCCTGCTGCTCGCCGCGCTCGCCGCCTGCACCAGCTCGAGCGAGCCTGCCGAGGTGACCACCGTCACGCTCTCGTCGGCGAACCTCTCGCTCGATGCGCTCGGCGCGACCTCGCCGCTCACGGCGACCGTCCGCGACCAGCGCAGCAAGACCATGAACGGCGTGACCCTCGCGTGGTCCTCGTCGGCCCCTGGGGTCGCGACGGTCTCCAACGCCGGCGTCGTGACCGCGGTCGCCAACGGCACGGCCACCATCTCCGCCACCGCCGACGGCATCACCGCGCAGGCGACGGTGACGGTCCTGCAGCTGCCGGTCGCCCCGGCGATCGTCTCGGGCAATCTCCAGCAGGCGACCGTGGGGACGGCCCTCGCCCTCCCGCTCGAGGTGCGGGTCGTCGATCGGCTCGGCAACGCGATGGCCGGCCGACAGGTCACCTTCGCGGTGACGTCGGGCGGCGGCTCGCTGAGCAGCGCCGGCGGCACGAGCGGGGCCAACGGGCTCGTGAGCACCACCTGGACCCTCGGCACCAGCACGACGACGCTGCAGCAGGTCACGGCCGCGGTGCAGGGCGTGGTCGCCGGGACGACCCTGTCCGCCACCGCGCTCGCCGGCCCGGCCGTCGCGATGGCGGTCGCGCCGGGGAACACGGCCGACGGCCAGATCGGGATCATCAATCAGGCCGTCTCGGTCCGCCCGGCGGTCGTCCTCACCGACGTCCACGGCAACGGCGTCGGCGGCGTGACGGTGACGTTCGCGGCCACCGCCGGCGGCGGATCCGTCACCGGCGGCAGCGTCGTGACCGCCTCCTCGGGGGTCGCCACGGTCGGCGCATGGACCATGGGCTCCAGCGCCGGCGTCAACACGCTGACCGCGTCCGCCGGCGCGCTCACGCCCGTCATCTTCACCGCCAACGCGGTGACGGATCCCTGTCAGCCCGCGGGCGCGACCCCGCTCACCGTCGGCGTCAGCCGCAACAGCACCATCAGCTCGACCGACTGCCCGGGGCCCAACGGCATCGAGTTCGAGTGGTACCGCTTCGACCTCGCCGCGTCCACGGCGGTCATCATCGAGATGACCTCGACCCAGCTCGATGCGTACGTCCAGCTCTATGATTTCGGGACGCAGACGCTGATCGAGGAGAACGATGACATCCAGACCGGCGTGATCACCGACTCGCGCATCTCGCGCACCCTCGCTGCCGGCAGCTACCTCCTGCGCGCACGCACGTGGGACAGCACCTCCGCGGGTGCGTACTCCATCGTGGTCCGCACCGCCGCGCTCGGGGTGCCCACCTCGGCGGTGATCGTCGCCGGCGAGGCGCAGACGGCGCCGCCCGGTGTCGCCCCGGTGGCCCCGCGCATCCGCGTCCTCGACGAGGGCGGTCAGGGCGTGCCGAACGTGACCGTCACCTTCGCCACGGTGCCGGGCATCGGCTCGGTCACCGGCGGCAGCACCACCACCGACGCGAGCGGGTTCGCGCAGGTCGGCAGCTGGACGCTCGCCACCGGGGCGAACGTGCTCACGGCTACCGTGAGCGGCCTCGCCTCCCCGGTCATCTTCTCCGGGACCGGCAAGAACTCCACCTCCGGATTCGACATCTCGCTCCGCTTCGCGACCGTCCCGACCGCGAACCAGCTCCAGACCTTCAGCGACGCCGCCGCGCGCTGGGAGTCCATCATCACCGCCGACCTGGTCGGCGTGCCGCTCAACCAGGCCGCGGGCACCTGCAACAGCGCGACCGCGATCAACGAGACCATCGACGACGTCGTGATCGTCGTGCGGCTCGAGCCGATCGACGGCGCCGGTGCGGTCCTCGGCTCCGCGGGCCCCTGCTTCGTGCGGTCGTCCACCACCACGCCCGCATCCCAGGCCTTCATCCCGATCCTCGGTTCGATGCGATTCGACACCGCCGACCTGGCCAATCTCGAGGCCGCCGGCTCGTTCGGCGCGGTCATCCTCCATGAGATGGGGCACGTGCTCGGCATCGGCACCATCTGGAGCAGCAAGGGGCTCCTGCAGCTGCCGTCGCCGACCACGGGCACCGGCAACGACACCCACTTCAGCGGCACGGCGGCCATCGCGGCGTTCAACACGGTCGGCGGCAGCACCTACACCGGCGGCAACAAGGTTCCCGTCGAGAACAATCAGGGCGGCGCCGGCACGCGCAACTCGCACTGGCGCGAGAGCGTGCTGCAGAACGAACTCATGACGGGTTTCCTCAACTCCGGCTCGGCCAACCCGCTCTCGGTGCTCACCATCGCCTCGCTCCAGGACCTCGGCTACACGGTCAACACCGCCGCGGCCGATGCGTTCTTCGTCGTCACGACGCTGCGGGCCGAGGGGAGCGAGGAACGCACCTTCGAGATGAAGGGCGACATCCGGTCGGGACCGGTCTACGAGGTCGAGCGGGACGGCCGTGTGAAGGGGATGCCGGCGCCGGCGCCGGTGCGGCGCACGAAGAAGCCCCGGCGATAGGCGCGCAGCGGGACCGGTCTCGCAACGCACGGGGGGCGGCGCCGTCGGCGCCGCCCCCCGTGTCGCGTACGGGCCCGGTGCCGCTCAGCGCGGCGCCCGCCCCTCGAGCGGCACGAAGGTCCCGTCGTCCACGCGTCCGTCCGTGACCCGGTACACCGTGATCCCCGAGGGGAAGCGGAGCGGGCCCGAGGGCGTGTCGGCGACCGTCGCCGCGCCCTGATGGAACCGCAGCACCCGGTCGCCGAGGAGGAACTGCACCCGCTCGCCGAGGTGCACGTGCCCGGCGAGCGCGATCGCGTACGGCCGGTCGCCGATCGTGCGCAGGACGTCGAACGCGTTGTCCACCACGTGCCGGAACGTCGTCCGGCCGCCGACGGTGATCAGCGTCGGGGCCGGTCCGCCGTCGGTGTAGCCGCCGAGCTGCTCGCTCACCGAGTAGAACGGGATGTGGTTGAACGTGACGATCGGCGTTCCGGCGGGCACCTCGGCGAGGTCGCGGGCGAGCCACGCGAGCTGCAGGCTGTCCACGTGCCCGTGGTACCACTGGTCGTCCACGTCCACCGTGTTGAGGGCGACGAAGTGCGCGCCGCCGGCATCGAACGAGTAGTAGTCGGGGCCGCGGTAGGCGCGGTACATCGCACGGCCGTAGAGCGGGTGCGTCGCCGCGACCCCGGAGCGCGCGCGCTCCACGCCGAAGATCTCGTGGTTGCCGGGCACGGTGTGGAGCGGACCGCGGAAGCGCGCCGCTTCCTCGGCGAACATCGCATAGTAGCCCGTCGCTTCCGCCTCGCCCACGCGCAGCGCGTCACGCACGAGGTCGCCGGTGACGATCGTGCGGTCGGGACGGATGGAATCCACGAGCGCGCGCAGCCGCGCCGTCCGGCCGCGCGTGGGCCCCTGGATGTGCGTGTCCGAGGCGTGCACGATGGTCACCGTCGCCGGCTCGGGCGCGCGCGCCAGCCCGAAGGCGAGTCCGGTGCCCGCGCGCAGCCACCACGCGCCGGTCGCCCGCTGGTGCCGCGGCACGACCACGAACACGGCGCCCGTGCCGCCGGCGGGCAGCGCGAAGCGCCCGTCGGCGTCGGTGCGCGCGACGTGCTCCTGGTCCGAGACGACGATCCCGGCCAG
>JAIBBJ010000137.1 GCA_019694735.1 Gemmatimonadaceae bacterium
TGCCGAGGTGCGCGCCGTCGGACCCGCCGCGGCCGATGCGGCGGATGCGGTGAGCTCGACCGCCGCGCGGTCCGCCCGCGCGCGAACGAATGCCGGCCTCTCGCGCTGCGCCGTGCGCACCGCGGTCGCCGTGCGCAGCGGCCGCGCCGCGGCCGGCGCTCTCGTGCGCGTCAAGGCGGGCACGCCGAGCGGCGGGGATCGCGGGCTCCTGCTCCGCGAGGCCCGGCTCGTGACGGTGCGACCGCCGGGTCCTCTCGACCGGTGGCGCACGCGCGTCGCGGCGGCGATCGACCGGCGGTACGGACGTGATGGTCCGATGGTGCGCGCGCTGCTCATCGCGGACACCCGCGGGCTCGATCCGGCGCTTCGGGACCGCTACGCCGATGCGGGGCTCGTGCATCTGCTCTCCATCAGCGGCCTCCACGTCGCCATCGTCGGCGGCGCGCTCGTGCTGCTCTTCTCCGCGCTGCGGCTCGGCCGCCGCACCGCCGGAGCGGCGGCGGTGGCGGTCAGCGTGCTCTACGTCGTCGCGATCGGTGCCCCGCCGCCGGCCGTGCGGAGCGTGACGCTCTTCGCGGCGACCCGACTCGCGCGGGCCCTCGAGCGACCGGTCTCGCCATGGGGCACGTTCGCGCTGGGCGCGCTGCTGCCGCTGTGGGACCTCTCCACGGTCGCCGACCTCGGGTGGCAGCTCTCCGTCAGCGGCTACGCGGCGATCCTGGTCTCCGGCCGCCTGGGACGCCGACTCCCGGTGGCGTGGCGCGGTTGGCGCGCGGCGCTCGCGCGCGAAGCGATCGCCGGCGTGCTGGCCACACTCGTCACCGCGCCGCTGGTCGCCTGGCACTTCGGCCGGTTGAGCCTCATCGCCCCGGTGAGCAACCTCGCTGCCGGCCCCCTCGTCTCGCTGCTGCAGCCCGCGCTGTTCCTCGGGATGGTGCTCCCCGACGGCGCCGGTGCCGCGCTCGTCGCGGACGCGGCGCGGCCGCTGCTGCGCGGGATGGACGCGGTGGCCGCCGCCGCGGCCGGAGTGCCGGGGGCCGCCCTGTCCGTCGCGCCGAGTGCGTTCGCCGCGGTGGCCGGCGGCATCGGCGCGGCGGCGCTCCTCCTGGCCGGCTGGAGCCGGCATGCCGGGCGTCCGCTCCTCGTGGCGGCGTCTGCGCTCGTGGTGCTGGTCTGGGTGCCCGACGGGCTCGCGGCCCCCGGTGTGCTGGAGGTGCACGCGATCGACGTCGGGCAGGGGGACGCGATCGCGCTCCGCACGCCCCGTGGCCGGTGGGTCCTCATCGACGCGGGGCGGTCGTGGGCCGGCGGGGACGCCGGGCGCGCGACCGTCGTCCCGTACCTCCGGCGGCGCGGCGGGGCGCTCGCGCTCCTCGTCCTCACGCACCCGCACGACGACCACATCGGGGGTGCGGCGAGCGTGCTGCGCGCGTTCCGTCCGCCGGCGTTGCGCGAGGCGGCGTTCGTCGCAGCGAGTCCGGCGTATCGCGCACTCCTGGCCACCGCGCGGGACCTCGGCACGGCGTGGGCACGCGCCCGTCCCGGTGAGGTGCTCCAGGTGGACGGCGTGGAGCTCGAGTTCCTCGCCCCCGACTCGGCGTGGACGGCGGCGCTGCGCGACCCCAACGAGGCCAGCACAGTGGTGCGTGCACGCTACGGCGCGGTCCGCGTGCTGCTGACCGGCGACGCCGAGGCCGGGGAGGAGGCGTGGCTCCTCGCGCGCGGTGCCCCGCTGGGCGCGGAGGTGCTGAAGGTGGGGCACCACGGGTCGCCGACCTCGACGACGCCCGCGTTCCTCTCGGCGGTGGCGCCGCGCATCGCCCTGGTCTCGGTCGGGGCGGGGAACACGTATGGGCATCCCGGGCCGGCCGTGATGCGGCGCCTGCTGGACGCGGGGGCGACGGTGCTCCGGACCGACCAGCTCGGGTCGGTGATCCTGCGCACCGACGGCCGGACGCTCGAGGCGGAGGCGGCGGGGATCCGCTGGCCGGTGGCACGGGCATTGCCCGGGGTGCGGTGAGCCGGTTTGTTTGTCCGCAGCGCGCCACCCCACCCGGAGTCCCTGCCGTGGTCAAGAACACGAGCACGTCGGTCGTCACGATCGAGCGGTTCATCATCGAGCAGGAGCGCGAGCACCCGCATGCGACGGGCGCGCTGTCGAACATCCTCGCCGACCTCGCGGTGGCGTCGAAGATGATCGCCAACAAGGTCCGCCTCGCCGGGCTGGCCGACGTGCTGGGCGCGGAGGGCTCGCAGAACGTGCAGGGCGAGACGCAGCAGAAGCTCGACGTCATCTCCAACGACATCATCTACAAGGCGATGGACCACGGCGGCCGCCTCTGCGCGATGGCCTCCGAGGAGATGGAGGGGATCATCCCGATACCGGACCAGTTCAAGAAGGGCAACTACGTGCTGCTCTTCGACCCGCTCGACGGCAGTTCGAACATCGACGTGAACGTCCCCGTGGGGACCATCTTCTCCGTGCTGCGCCGCGTGACGCCCGCGGGCGGGGACGGCACGCTCGACGACCTCCTGCAGCCGGGCTACAAGCAGGTCGCGGCGGGCTACGTCGTCTACGGATCGTCCACGATGTTCGTGTACACCACCGGCCAGGGCGCCCACGGCTTCACCCTCGACCCGTCGATCGGCGAGTTCCTGCTCTCGCACCCGCACATCCGCACGCCGGACAAGGGACGCTACCTCTCGGTGAACGAGGCGTACGAACAGCACTGGGAGGAGAACGTCCGCGCGCTCATCCGCCGCTACCGCGGCATGGACGGCAGGCGCGAGGCGATGAACGTCCGCTACATCGGCTCGCTCGTCGCTGATTTCCACCGCAACCTGCTCGGCGGCGGGCTCTTCGCGTATCCCGCCAATCGCAAGAGCCCGACGGGCAAGCTGCGGCTCCTCTACGAGTGCAACCCGCTCGCGTGGATCTGCGAGCAGGCCGGCGGCGCCGCGATCGACGGTCAGCGACGCATCCTCGAGGTGCAGCCGACGCAGCTGCACCAGCGGTCCCCGTACTTCGTGGGCTCGAAGCACGACGTGGAGATCGCGGCCGAGATGCTCGCGACGGCGTGACGGCGGTGCCGCGCCCGTGGACCGCGGCCCCGGCCGCGCCTACGTTCCAGCGATGACCGCCTCCCGCCCTGCCGACGAACGCCTCTCCCCCTCGGGGATCCCGGTCGCCCCCGTGTACCGGCCCGCCGACGGGCCCGCGCCGGCCGCGCTCGGCGAACCCGGGCAGTTCCCGTTCACGCGGGGCGTGCAGCCGACGATGTACCGCGGCCGCCTCTGGACGATGCGGCAGTACGCGGGCTTCGGCACCGCGCAGGAGACGAACGCGCGGTTCAAGCTGCTGCTCGAGGCGGGACAGACGGGGCTCTCGACCGCGTTCGACCTCCCGACGCAGATGGGGCTCGACTCCGACTCGCCGCGCGCCCTCGGGGAGGTGGGCCGGGTCGGGGTCGCGATCGACACCGTCGAGGACCTCCACGCGCTGCTCGACGGCATCCCGCTCGACCGCGTGAGCACGTCGATGACGATCAACGCGACGGCGGCCGTGCTGCTCGCGATGTACGTGGTGGTGGCGGAGGAGCGGGGGATCCCGCGCGCTGCGCTCAGCGGCACGATCCAGAACGACATCCTGAAGGAGTACATCGCGCGCGGGACGTACGTCTTCCCGCCCGAGCCGTCACTCGCGCTGATCGCCGAGACCTTCCGCTTCTGCGCGGCCGAGGTCCCGAACTTCAATCCGATCTCGATCTCCGGGTACCACATCCGCGAGGCCGGCGCGACGGCCGTGCAGGAGCTCGCGTTCACCTTCGCGAACGCGCTCGCCTACGTGCAGCGCGCGGTGGATGCCGGGCTCGCCGTGGACGCATTCGCCCCGCGGCTGAGCTTCTTCTTCGCCTGCCACAACGACCTGTTCGAGGAGGTCGCGAAGTTCCGCGCGGCGCGGCGGATGTGGGCCACGCTCATGCGCGAGCGCTTCGGCGCGGACGATGCGAGCTGCAAGCTCCGCTTCCACACGCAGACCGGCGGCGTGACGCTGCAGGCGCAGCAGCCGCTGAACAACGTCGTCCGCGTCGCGGTCCAGACCCTCGCGGCGACGCTCGGCGGCACGCAGTCCCTGCACACCAACGGCTATGACGAGGCGCTCGCCCTGCCGACGGCGGAGGCCGCGACGCTCGCGCTGCGGACGCAGCAGGTGGTGGCGTACGAGAGCGGGGTCGCGCAGACGGTCGATCCGCTCGC
>JAIBBJ010000162.1 GCA_019694735.1 Gemmatimonadaceae bacterium
GATCTCTGGGCCGAGGCCGCGCGCCGCGAGGCGCTGCGCGGCCGGTGAGCGAGACCACCCTGCAGGTCACTTCCCTCGCCGCGGGCGGCGATGGCGTCGCCCGCGCGGACGGCCTCGTGGTGTTCACGCCCCGCACGGCACCCGGCGACGTCGTCGAGGCGACGGTGCGTGTCGAGGG
This sequence comes from Gemmatimonadaceae bacterium, assembly GCA_019694735.1. Classification (GTDB taxonomy): domain Bacteria; phylum Gemmatimonadota; class Gemmatimonadetes; order Gemmatimonadales; family Gemmatimonadaceae; genus Pseudogemmatithrix. The sequence goes on from JAIBBJ010000162.1 coordinate 179, forward strand.
CCGCGTCGGCCGCGGTCGCGTCACGCGGCTCGTGACGCCCGGCCCGGACCGCGTCACCCCCGCCTGCGCGCACTACGCCCCGCCGGACCGCTGCGGCGGCTGCCAGTGGCAGCACCTCGGCATCGACGCGCAGCGGCGCGCCAAGGCGCGCCTCGTCGCCGACGCCTTCGCGCGCATCGCGCGGCGTCCCATCGCGCCGCCGCCGGTGCACGGCGGGGACCCGTGGCGCTATCGGCGCACGCTGACGCTCGCCATCCGGCGGGCCGGTGGGCGCACGTGGGGCGGCCTGCGCGCCTTCGACGATCCGGAGGCGGTGTTCGCCCTCGACGACTGCCACATCACTGATGCCGCGGTGCTGGCCGCCTGGAGAACGGTGCTCGCCGCGGCGGCACACCTGCCGGCCGGTCCGCGGCTGCGCGGGACCGTGCGACTCCTCGACGGCCTCGTGGTGCTCGTCCTCGAAGGCGGGCGGCAGTGGCCGGGGCTCCAGCGGTTCCTCCACGAGGTGCCGGAGGTCGCGGCCGTGTGGTGGCAGCCGGACGGGGCGCGCCGCACGCTCGTCGCGGACCGACGCCCGGCCGCGCGACCCGGCGCGAGCTTCGCGCAGGTGAACGCGGACATCGCGGCGCGGCTGCAGGCGGTCGTGGTCGCGCGCGTCCTCGCGCACGCGCCGGCCCGCGTCGTGGACTGCTACGCGGGCGGTGGCGACACGGCAGCGGCGCTCGCGGCGCAGGGCGTGGTCGTGGCGGCGATCGAGCTCGACGCCGAGGCGGCGGCATGGGCGGGCCGGCGCCTGGAGGCGCCGTCGGTGGCGCTGGCCGCGCGCGTCGAGGAGGCGCTGCCGGCGCAGCTGCCTGCCGACGTGGTCCTCCTGAATCCGCCGCGGGCGGGCGTGGATGCGCGCGTGGCGACGGCACTGCGCGCGCGGCCGCCGCGCGCGATCGTGTACGTCAGCTGCGATCCCGCCACGCTCGCGCGCGACGTCGCGCGCCTGGAGGGCTTCGCCGTGCGCGACGTGACCTGCTATGACATGTTCCCGCAGACGGCCCACGTGGAGACCGTCTGCGAGCTCGTTCCGGAGGCGGCGTGAGATACGTGGTGGAGGTGGCGGGGACGCGCGTGGACGTCGCGCTCGACGGCGACACCGCGACGGTCGCGGGCGAGACGGTCGCCGCGGCGGTCGCGGAGGTGGAGGGGACCTCGGTCCGCCTCGTCACGATCGGGGGGGCGCAGCATCGCGTCGTGGCGCGCCGCCAGGGCGCGCGCGGTCGCTACGCGATCTGGATCGACGGCTGGCGCTTCGACGTCGAGGCGCTCGACGAGCGCACCCGCGCGATCCGCGAGCTCTCCGCCGCCCAGGCGGGCCCGGCCGGCCCGGCGCCCGTCGTCGCGCCGATGCCGGGGCTCATCGTGCGCGTGCAGGTCGCGGCGGGGGACGCCGTGCGCGCGGGGCAGGGCATCGTCGTGATGGAGGCGATGAAGATGGAGAACGAGCTCCGCGCGCCCGCCGACGGGACCGTGCGTGCGATCCACGCCGTCCCGGGCACCGCGGTGGAGAAGGGTGCGGTGCTCGTCGAGTTCGACCGCGAGGACTGACGCGGCGCCCGGGCCAGGCGCCGCGACCCCTCAGACCGCGGCGCCCTGGGGCGTGATCGCGTCGCGCACCCGGAGGAGCAGGTCGGGGAACGAGAACGGCTTCGCGAGCAGGCGGTCGGGACGCCACGGCGCGTCGGGCGGGTCGGTGTCCTCGCCCCCGGCCTCCCACTCCATGTGGCCCGACATGCAGAGCACCGGCAGCGCCGGCTGCAGCTCCCGCAGGCGCCGGACGAACTCGCGTCCGCCGAGCCCCGGCATGACCATGTCGGTCACCACCAGGTCCACCTTCCAGTCGCACGCCGCGAGCTCCTGCAGCGCGTCGAGCGCGGTCCCGGCGGCGAGCACCGCGTAGCCGCTCCGCTCGAGGAAGCGCTGCATCGCGTTGCGCAGCGCTGCCTCGTCGTCGACGATCATCACGATGCGCCGGACGCGCTCGGGGATCGCCGGGGAGAGGCGCGGCGGCGGCGGGGCCTGCTCGGCGGCCGGTGCGAGCGGGAGCAGCACGCGCATCGTGGTGCCCTTGGCCGGCGCGCTCGCGGCCAGCACGTGGCCGCCGAGCGACCGCACGATACCGCGCACGGTCGTCAATCCGAGGCCGGTGCCGAGTCCGCTCGGCTTGGTCGTGAAGAAGGGTTCGAAGAGCCGGGCGAGCGTCTCGGCGTCCATCCCGACCCCCGAGTCGTGCACCACGAGCTCGGCCCAGCGCCCCGGCAGCACGCCCGGCGCGTCGGTCGCGCCCGGGCGGACGGTCAGCCCGCGCGTCCGGACATGCACCGTGCCGCCGTCGGGCATCGCGTCCCGCGCGTTGATCGCGAGGTTCATCAGGATCTGCTCCACCTGCCCCTCGGCGGTCCGCACCCACAGGTCGTCGGCGCCGAGCTCGAGCGACAGCTCCACCTGGCCGACGAGGAGGCGGCGCAGCAGCGGTTCCATGCCGCGGATGACGGTCGGCAGCGAGTGCACCTGCAACTCGCCCGCCTCGGGCCGGCTGAAGGACAGCAGCCGACGGGTGAGCGCGGCGCCGCGCTGCGCCGTCTGCTCGATCTCCAGCAGGTCCTCGGCGCGTCCGTCGCCGGGCGGCAGCCCGTCGCGCACGAGCTGGGCGTGCGTGATGATCGCGGCGAGGATGTTGTTGAAGTCGTGCGCAATGCCGCCGGCGAGCCGCCCGACCGCCTCGAGCTTCTGCGCCTGGCGCAGCTGCTGCTCCAGCCGCACCCGCTCGGTCACGTTGCGCGTGTTGAGGACGAACGCGCCCACCGCCGGGTCGGCCGTGAGGTCGGTGACGACGCTCTCCACCTCGTACCACTGGTCGGCGCGCCCGAGCCGCCAGCGCAGCGCGGCGTTGCGCGCGAACGGCTGCGATGCGTTGGCGAGGAAGACCGCGATGCGGTCGCGGTCCTCGGGATGGGCGAGGTCGGCGATCCGCCGTCCCACGAGCAAGGCCGGGATCGTGCCGGCCATCTCGCTCGCCGACGGGCTCGCCCAGCGCACCACGTGGTCCGTGCCGACCTCGAGGATGGCATCGGAGGACCGCTGCACCAGCGACCGGAAGCGCGCGTCGGCATCGGCGCGCTCCTGCGCCACCGCCATCAGCCGGGTCCGGTCGAGGTGCTGGCGCCAGAGCACCAGCGAGATGAGCACCACGATGCCGATGACGTGGAAGGCGAGGTGCGAGCCGTGCGGCCGGTCCTCGAAGACGAGCTGGAGCATCGGCACCGTCGCCGCGAGGATGGCGATCGGGGCGACGATGTGGCGGCCGGCGCGCGTGTGCGCGAGCTCCGCGGACGGGCTGGGATGCCGGCGCTGGTTGTCGAGGCCGAGGAGGATGAGCCCGAAGCCGAGGGCGATCGCGAAGTCGAGCACGCCGCCGTCGAGCCACTGGTCCGCCTGCAGCAGCTGGTCGATCCGCAGATCCGCGATGCCGATGACGCCGAAGCCGAGGACGAGCAGTCCCAGCGCGTCCCGGGACAGGCCGTCCGGCTTCCGGAACCAGGCGGTGGCGGCGAGGAATACGCCGAGCACATCGGCCGCGAGGTAGGCGATGAAGAGCCAGCGGCGCCCCCCGAGGTGCGAGGGGTCGAAGGGGTCGCCGCCGGCGATGAAGTGGACGGCGAGGAGGTACGAGGCGAGCACGATGACTGCCGCATCGAGCCAGTCGGCGGCGAGGTCGCGGTCCTGCCGGATCTCGGCGAGCTGCCAGAGCCCGGCGACGGTGAGCACGCCCTGCGGGATCGCCACCGCCAGTCCGAACGCCGGGGACAGGGGCGTCCCCATCATGGCGGTGCGCAAGAGGTTGGCGACGGCGCCCAGCGCGAACGCCCATCCGAGCCAGGTGAACCCGCGGCGCGCCCGCAGGTCGGCGGGGCCGGCGCGGCCGAGCCAGAGCGCGAGGGCGGCGATGCCGGTGCGCAGCGGCAGCGCCGCGGCGTCATCGATGGTCCGTTCGAGGAGCGTGTCGAAGGGGGGGGCGGACAGGCTCCAGGCGAGGTACGCCAGCAGCCACGCACCGGTGGCCCAGGCGACGCCGTCGAGGCGAGCGCGGCGTGGGCCGGTGTCGGGCGGAACGGCGGGCGCGTGCGAGGTCACAGATCGCAGTATCAGGGAATCGTGTGGAAAAGGCGAGGGCCGAGCCTGGTGCGCTTCCCCCGGCGGCTGCCGTCCACCGCTCGTGAACGGTCGGGCGGGGCGGAGGGACGGTCGGACCCTCGGCCCGGCGGGGACACGCCGACCGGAGGAGCCGGCCGGCGCCCAAGTCCGTGCAGGACCACGGGTTGACCCCGGTCCACCGACCGCCTATGCTTCGAGTCTGTCCCAAAACGCCTTCGGGCGGCCGAGACCCGGGTTGCATCCCGCACCGGTGAGGCGCAGTACCTCTCTCAGCTGGTGAAGTCGAATGCGTACGACGTACACGGCGACCCCCGCCGACATCGAGCACAAGTGGTTCGTGGTCGATGCGGACGGGATGGTCCTGGGCCGCCTCGCGACCGAGGTGGCTCGCATCATCCGCGGCAAGCACAAGCCGATGTTCACGCCCCACATGGACACGGGCGACAACGTCATCGTGATCAACGCCTCGAAGGTGAAGGTCACGGGCCGCAAGGCGGAGCAGAAGAACTACTTCCGCCATACGGGCTACATGGGCCACGAGCTCTACACCCCGTTCGCCTCGATGCTCGCGAAGCATCCGGAGCGCGTGATCGAGAAGGCGGTCTACGGCATGCTGCCGAAGACGGCGCTCGGGCGCCAGAAGCTGCGCCTCAAGCTGCGCGTCTACGCGGGCGCGGATCACCCGCACGCGGCGCAGCAGCCCCAGACGCTCACCTTCGGCAAGCACGAGGCGAAGTAATCCATGGCGACGACCAACACGACCCACACCGTCGGCCGCCGCAAGGAGGCCGTCTGCCGCGTGTACCTCACCCCCGGCACGGGGAAGTGGGACCTCAACGGCCGCACGCTCGGCGATTACTTCCCGCGTCCGGCGCTCGTGACGGCGATCCAGCAGCCGTTCACGGCCACCGACACGCTCGGCAGCTATGACGTGCAGGCGAACCTGACCGGTGGCGGCCAGACCGGCCAGGCCGGCGCGCTCCGCCTCGCGATCAGCCGCGCGCTGGTCAAGATCGACGAGTCGCACCGCCGCAAGCTGCGCGACCTCGGGCTCCTCACGCGCGACGCCCGCGCGGTCGAGCGCAAGAAGCCGGGCCGCCCGAAGGCCCGCAAGCGGTTCCAGTTCAGCAAGCGCTAGTCGCAGGACGGCAGGACGGCGGGCCGCCGGAGACGGCCTGTCCGATGGACCGGACCACGCCGGCAGCCCGCGTCCCGCCGCATCTCACAGCAGGTCTGAGCCGACCCCCGGTGCCGCGCCTTCCGGCGCGGTGGGGGCGGCGCCGAGGACCCGCGACGCTCCCAACCACTCCAGCAGAGACCCATCCGATGTCCCAGCCCTCGCTCGACGAGCTCCTCAAGGCCGGTGTCCACTTCGGGCACCAGACGCGCCGGTGGAACCCCAAGATGCGCCGCTTCATCTTCGCGGAGCGCAACGGGATCCACATCATCGACCTCCAGAAGACGCTCAAGCAGATCGAGCTCGCGCAGAAGCTCGCGCGCGAGGTCATCATGCGCGGCGAGAACGTCCTCTTCGTCTGCACCAAGCAGCAGCTCGCGCAGATCGTCTCGGCCGAGGCCGAGCGCGCGGGCGCGATGCACGTCACCGAGCGCTGGCTCGGCGGCCTGCTCACGAACTTCGCGACCGTCAAGAAGCAGATCAAGAAGCTCAAGGAGCTCGAGGCGGGCTCCGAGGCGGGCGGTTCCTTCGAGAACTACACGAAGAAGGAGCAGCTCATGATGACCCGCCAGCGCGACAAGCTCCTGAAGAACCTGTCGGGCATCAAGTCGATGGGCCGGCTCCCGGGCCTGCTCTTCATCGTCGACGCCAAGAAGGAGCGGATCGCGGTCGACGAGGCGAACAAGCTCGGCATCCCGATCGTCGCGATCTGCGACACGAACTCGGACCCCGACCTCATCACGGTCCCGATCGCCGGCAATGACGACGCGATCCGCTCGGTCGAGCTGATCACGGGCGCCTTCGCCGACGCCCTCGCCGAGGCCCGCCGCGAGGCGCCGGTCCGCAACGAGGTCGAGGAGCCGGGCGAGGCGACCACGTGGTCGTCGGAGCGCGGCACCGAGAAGGAGCGCGGCGACCGCGGCGACGGCGACCGCAAGCGCCGTCCGCGTCGCCGCCGCGCGAAGCCGGAGGCGATCGCGGCGCGCCTGAAGGGCGGGGCCGAGGGCACCGAGGCGCCCGAGGGCGAGGACGCGGCCGAGTGACCGCGGCCCGGTAGTGCAGGGAGCCCCACTCCCTGAGTAACTTCCCATCGCCGCCGGAGGAGCGCTTGAGTCCCCGGCGGCGATTCCACAGATACCGCAGACACCGCTGACGTTTCAGCAGACGAGCATACCGATGGCCGCCACGATCACCGCGAAGGATGTCGCCGAGCTCCGGGCCCGCACCGGCGCCGGCATGATGGATTGCAAGAAGGCCCTCGAGGAGGCGAACGGCGACATGGAGGCCGCCGCCGCGATCCTCCGCAAGAAGGGCATCGCCAAGGCCGACAAGCGCGCCGACCGCGCCGCGTCCGAGGGCCAGATCGTCACGTGGACGAGCCCCGACGGCACCGTCGCGGCGATGATCGAGGTGAACTGCGAGACCGACTTCGTCGGCCGCAACGACGAGTTCGTCGCCCTCGCCAAGTCGCTCGTCGCCCAGGTCGCGCAGGATGCCAAGGTGGACGGGCTGGTCGCGGTCGGCGCCGAGGGCGCGTACCTCGAGACGCCGTGGCACGCCGACGCGGCCCAGACGGTCGGCGCCATCGTGAAGGCCGCCTCGGCCAAGACCGGCGAGAAGGTCGAGCTCCGGCGCATCGCGCGGTTCGCGACCGCCGGCGTCGTCGGCAGCTACCTCCACTTCAACGGCAAGGCCGGCGTGATCGCCGAGGTGGCGGGCGGGAAGGGCGAGCAGGCCGCCCAGCTCGCGAAGTCGGTCGCCGAGCACGTCGCGGCGGGCGTGCCGTCGGTCGCCGTCGCCGTGGACAAGGACGGTGTGGACCCGGCCTTCATCGCCAAGGAGCGCGAGATCTTCGTCGGGCAGGCCGTCGAGAGCGGCAAGCCCCAGGCGATCGCCGAGAAGATGGTCGAGGGACGCATCCAGAAGCTCCTCTCCGAGATCACCCTCCTCGGCCAGCCGTGGGTCCGCGACGACAAGCAGACCATCGGCGACCTCGTGAAGGCGACCGCGAAGGAGTCGGGCCAGCCGCTGGCGGTGAAGCGCTTCGTGCGCTTCAAGATGGGCGAGGCCTGACCCGGCCCGGCGCGATGAGCGACCTGAAGTATCCCCGCGTCCTGCTCAAGCTCTCCGGCGAGGCCCTCGCCGGGGAGCGTGGCTTCGGGTTCGACTTCGACACGCTCCGCAGCTTCGCGCACGAGGTGAAGGCGATCGCCGCGATGGGGGCGCAGATCGGCCTCGTCATCGGCGGCGGCAACATCGTGCGCGGCTCGCAGATCTCCAAGATGGGCATGGACCGCGTGTCCGCCGACTACATGGGCATGCTCGGCACGGTGATCAACGCCCTCGCCTTCCAGGACGTGCTGGAGAAGGAGGGGCTCGACACCCGCGTGATGACGGCGATCCGGATGGAGGAGATCGCCGAGCCGTACATCCGCCGCCGGGCGGTGCGCCACCTCGAGAAGGGCCGCGCGGTGATCTTCGCCGCCGGCACCGGGAACCCCTACTTCTCGACCGACACCGCTGCGGTGCTGCGCGCCATCCAGATGAAGGCGAGCGTCATCATCAAGGCGACCAGCGTGGACGGCGTCTACTCGGCCGACCCCAAGAAGGACGCGACCGCGAAGAAGTACGACCGCATCTCGTACAAGGACGTGATGGCGGGGGAGCTGGGCGTGATGGACCAGACGGCGATCACGCTCTGCAAGGAGAACGCGCTCCCGCTCATCGTCCTCAACATCCACACGCCGGGCATCGTGGCTCGCGCGCTGCGCGGCGAACCCGTGGGGACCCTCGTCTCATGAGCACCAAGCAGATCATCACCGACGCGAAGGCCGCGATGGACAAGGGCGTCGAGGCCGCCAAGCGCGAGTTCGCCTCCGTCCGCTCCGGCAAGGCCTCGCCCAACATGCTCGACACCGTCAAGGTCGAGATGTACGGCCAGCTGATGGCGATGAACCAGTGCGCCAACGTCTCGGCGCCGGAGCCGCGCCTCCTGGTCGTGACGCCGTTCGACAAGGGCCAGCTCAAGGCCGTCGAGAAGGCCATCCGCGAGTCGAACCTCGGCCTCGATCCCGCCATCCAGGGCACGATCATCCGCGTCCCCCTGCCGGCGATGAACGAGCAGCGCCGCAAGGAGCTCGCGAAGATGGTCCACAAGTACGCCGAGGACGGCCGGATCGCGGTCCGCCACGCGCGCACCCATGCCCGCGACCTGCTGAAGAAGCTCAACGGCGTCTCCGAGGACGAGGTGAAGCACGCCGAGAAGGAGCTCCAGAAGGTGCACGACGACGAGATCGCCAAGATCGACGCCCTGATGAAGGCCAAGGAACAGGAGCTGATGGAGGTCTGAGCGCGCCCGCGCCCGGCCCCCGCCCTCCGATGAGCGCCCAGGACCTGCTCGACCGCCTCCGCGTGCACGGCGCGATCCCGCGCCACGTCGCCATCATCATGGATGGCAACGGGCGCTGGGCGCGTGAGCGGATGCTGCCGCGCCCGGTCGGCCACCGCAACGGCATGAAGGCGGTGCGCGAGGTGGTCGAGGGCGCCATCGAGGCGGGGGTCGAGGTGCTCTCGCTCTTCGCCTTCTCGCAGGAGAACTGGCAGCGGCCGCCGGTCGAGATCAGCGCCCTGATGTCCCTCCTCGAGGAGTACATCCAGAAGGAGGCCGACGAGCTCGAGGCCCAGGGCGTGCGCGTGCGCGTGCTCGGCGACGTCGCCCGGCTCGTCCCGACCGCGCGCGCCGCGGTCGAGCGCGTCGTCGGCCAGACCGCGCACAACACGAAGCTCACGCTCAACCTGTTCATCTCGTACGGCTCCCGCGCCGAGCTCACGCGCGCCGCGCGCCGGATCGCCGAGGAGGTCGCCGCCGGCACGCTCCGCCCCGACGAGGTGGACGAGCAGGCCTTCGCCGCGCGACTCTACACGCACGACTGCCCCGACCCGGACCTCCTCATCCGCACCTCGGGCGAGAAGCGCATCAGCAACTTCCTGCTCTGGCAGGTCGCGTACACCGAGCTCGTCATCTCGCCGGTGCTCTGGCCGGACTTCGGGCGCCGCCATCTCTACGAGGCGATCCTCGAGTACCAGAGCCGCGACCGCCGCTTCGGCCGCGCGCCCGCGTAGTCCCGCGTGTCCGAACTGACGAAGCGCGTCCTCTTCGCGGTGGCCGCGATCCCCGTCGTGGCGGCTGCGGTCTGGTACGGCGGGGCGGCCCTCGCCACCCTGCTCGCCATCGCCGCGGCGCTCGCCGCCTGGGAGTACGGTCGGCTCGCCGAGGCTGCCGGCCAGCGGCCGATGACCGGCTGGCTCATCGGCCTCGCCGCACTCCTCCCGCTCGCGACCTTCGCCGTCCATCTCGGCCTCTGGGTCCCGCCGCTCCCGGTGGTCGCGCTCCTCGCGCCGCTCCTGCTCACCGTCGCGATGTGGACCCGCGGCGTGGAGGGCCGGCCGCTCGAGGCCACCGCCGTCACGCTCTTCGGCGCGTGGTACACCGGCGGGATGCTCGCCTTCGCCTTCGCCCTGCGCTACCATCGCTTCGCGATCGGGCCCCTCGCCGGGACGCTGCTGCTGATGCTCCCGCTCGTGATCACGTGGCTCAACGACGCCGGCGCGTTCTTCGTCGGCAAGCGCTTCGGGCGCACCAAGCTGATGCCGAGCGTCAGCCCGGGGAAGACGCAGGCCGGCGCCGTCGGCGCGCTGCTCACCTCGCTCGTCGGCACCTGGGCGTACGTCTTCTTCCTCCTCGCGCCGCGGGCCCAGCTCGGGCTCTCGTGGGCCGGCGTCCTGATCCTGGGCACCGCGCTCAGCGTCGCCGCGCAGGTGGGCGACCTCGCCGAGTCGCTGCTCAAGCGTCAGGCCGGCGTGAAGGACAGCTCGCACCTCATCCCGGGCCACGGCGGCGTGCTCGACCGCGTCGACTCGCTCCTCTTCACGATCCCGCTGGGGTACGTGCTGCTGGACGTCCTGCTGAAGGTGGGCGCGTGACGGCGCCGGTCGGCGTCGCGCTCCTCGGCGCGACCGGCTCGATCGGCGAGACCGCACAGCGCGTCGTCGCGCGGCATCCCGACCGGTGGCGCTTCGCGGCCCTGACGGCGCACGGCAACCGCGCCGGACTCGAGGCGGCGGTCGCCCGCTGGCGGCCGGGGCTCGTCGGCCTCGTGCAGGACGACGGGGCCGCGTTGCCGGACGGGTGGCGGCGCGGGCGGGCCGCGCTCGTCGAGGCCGCCACGCACCCGGAGGCTGCCGTCGTGCTCAACGCCGTCGTCGGCGCCGCCGGACTCGAGGCGACGCTCGCCGCCGTGCGGGCGGGGAAGCGCGTCGCGCTCGCCAACAAGGAGTCGCTCGTGGTCGGCGGTGCGCTCGTGCAGCGCGCGGCGCGCGCCCCGGGCGGCGGCGCGGTGATCCCGGTGGACTCCGAGCACTCGGCGCTCCTCCAGTGCCTCGCCGGGCGCGTCGGCGGCGCCGGTCCGGGCCTGCTCCCGGTCGCCGGCGTGAAGCGCTTCATCATCACCGCGTCCGGTGGACCGTTCCGCACCTGGGAGACGGAGCGCATCCGCGCCGCCCGCGTGCAGGACGCGCTCAACCACCCCACCTGGTCCATGGGGCGCAAGATCACCGTGGACTCCGCGTCGCTCGCGAACAAGGCGCTCGAGGTCATCGAGGCGCACGTGCTCTTCGGCGTGCCGTACGAGCGCATCGAGGTGGTCGTGCACCCGCAGAGCATCATCCACTCGATGGTCGAGTTCGAGGACGGGAGCATCCTCGCGCAGTTGGGCGTGCCCTCCATGGAACTGCCGGTGCTCTACGCCCTGACCTATCCGGACCGGGTGTCGGATGCCGGGGTACCACGGTTCGACCCGGCGGCGACCGGCTCGCTCACGTTCGAGGCGGTCCGCCACGAGGCCTTCCCGACGCTGGGCCTCGGGATCGCGGCCGGGATCAGGGGCGGGGCGGCGCCGGCGGCGTTCAACGCGGCCAACGAGGCCGCGGTGGCCCGTTTCCTCGACGGGGCGCTACCGTTCAGCGGGATCCCGGCGGCGATCGAGGCGGCGCTGTCGCGCCTCGCCGACCGGCCGGGGAATGACCTTGATGCGCTCCTCGCGGTGGACCGCGAGGCGCGTGCCCTCGTGCTGGAGCATCCGCACCGATGAGCTTGAGCTGGCTCGCCCCCCTGCTGGTCCTCGGCCTCGTGATCTTCGTGCACGAGCTCGGGCACTTCCTCGCCGCCAAGTGGGCCGGGGTGTACGCCCCGCGCTTCTCGCTGGGCTGGGGCGCGCCGCTGGTGAGCGTCCGCCGCGGCGAGACGGAGTACGCGCTCTCGTGGCTGCCGATCGGCGGCTACGTGCGGATGGCGAGCAAGGAGGACGAGACCGCCGCCGTGCTGGAGGGCGGCGGCGAGGGTGCCGAGGCGGAACGCTCGCGCCACTGGGACGAGGACTCGATGATCCCGCACGGCCCGAAGCCGATCCCCGCGGACCGGTGGTTCGAGTCGAAGTCGCTGTTCCAGCGGGTGGTGATCCTCACGGCCGGCGTCTTCATGAACGTCGTCCTCGCGCTCGGCGTCACGACCGGGCTCGCGCAGTACTACGGCAAGTCGTACCTCACGCCGGTCGTGGACTCGCTGGTGGCGGACCGGCCCGCCGCGCGCGCCGGCATGCTCGCCGGCGACAGTGTCGTCTCCATCGATGGTCGGCCCGTGACGCGCTGGGACGAGGTCCAGGACCTCGTCTCGTCGGCGCCGGGGCGTGCGCTGACGATCGACGTGATCCGCGCCGGGGCCCGCGTGGCGCTCACGATGGTCCCCGACTCGGCCCGCACCATGACCGCCACCGGCGATTCGGTCACGGTCGGGCAGGTCGGCGTCTACGTGCGCCGCCACGTGATCCGCCAGGCCATCTCGTTCGGCGAGGCCGCGGCCACCGGCTGGAACGCGACCTGGGGGATGGCGGGCGAGGTGCTGACCGTGCTCAGCCGGCTCGTGACCGGGCGCGTGGGGGTGAGCCAGCTCGGGGGGCCGCTCGAGATCGCCCGCTCGAGCGTCGCGGCAGCGCAGACCGGCGCGGCGAACCTCTGGGGGCTCATCGCGTTCCTGAGCATCAACCTCGCCGTGCTCAACCTGCTCCCGATCCCGCTGCTCGATGGCGGGCAGATCCTGCTGCAGGTGGTGGAGTCGGCGTACCGCAGGCCGCTCCCGGTGATGGTGAAGGAGTGGTACGCGCGCATCGGCCTCGTGGCGATCGGCGCGCTCTTCCTCACCGTGACCTTCAACGACCTGAAGCGCATCGTGATGGGGTGGCTCGGCGACTGAGCCGCGTCCCGGCCCTCAGCGCGGCGCGGTCAGGTCCACCCGCGCCGCCGGCTGGTCGGCCTCGAAGCGCACGGTGACGGCGGCCCCCTTCACGGCGGCGCGCTGCGCCTGGAGCGTGAACCGGCGCTCGCGTGGGATCCCGCAGAGCGCGTAGAACCCGTCGTCCTGCGATGCCGTCCGGATGGTCCGGTACGTCCACGCCAGGTTCCCGTTCGTGACGCGGTGGCCCTCCTGCCAGGTGGCGGCCACGTCGATCCCGCGCGCGCCCGCCGACGTCCCGTCGCGCACGAGCCCGACCAGCGTGCTGCGGGCCTCCCGCGCATCGCCCGGGTCGGCGGCGCAGGCCGCGCGCAGGAGCAGGGCGTTGAACTCCGCGGTGGCGGCGTCGGTCGTCTCCCCGGTCAGCGGCTCGAGCCCGGCGGCCACGTAGAGTCGGCGCCCGCCGCTCTCGATCGTGACCACGCGGCCGCCCGTCCGCTGGATCGCGTCGAGCCGCACGAGCTGCGCGGCGCGGCTGTCCGGGATCGCGCCGATCCGCGTCTGGCGCTCGATGGTGAGTCGCGGCATGCGGATCTCCCACCGATCCTCGAACCAGAGGCCGTCCTCCAGCCGCGTGAAGTCCACGGACCCGCCGAGGCCGGCATCCTCGAGGGCCGGATGGAGTCCGACGTAGAGGTAGTCGAGCCGCTGCAGCGCGAAGGTGGCGCGGTCGAGCCACAGGGTGCCGCGGATGCGCACGATCCCGCGCGCGCGCCCGACCGGCTCGAACGCCACGCCGACGAGGTCCGGCCGGTCCGGTCGCGCCTCCGCGAGGCGCAGGCAGTGCGCGGCGGCGAAGCGCTCCGAGAGGAGCACGTCGGCGTCGGGGGCGAAGAAGCGCGTGCCGTCGGGCTCCTCCACCGCGTAGCCGCGCGTGGCGAGGAAGTCCGGCGACGTGGCACGGAAGGGGCGGAGCGCGTTCCCGCTGCGGACCTCGCGCACCGGGGCGAGCCGGAGGCGGCCGTCGAGCTCGACGACCGAGGTCTCGAGGAGCACCCGCGCCGCCGGGCGGCCCTCGGGCGGGGCGAGTTGGCTCGCGAGCAGCGCCTTGCGGGCCTCGTCGAAGAGGGTCGCGACCGCGCCTCCGGCGCGGTCGAGGACCTGGCACCGCGCCTCGGCGCGCGTGGTGACGGCCGCGAGCCGGACCGGGGTCGCGGTGAGGGTCAGGTCGAGGCGGCGGCGCTCGCCGGCGGCGAGGGTCACGAGGCCCCCGTCGGTCGGCCGGAATCCGATGCGGAGGGCCCGGATGCGGTAGGCGCCCGGGGCGAGGCGCAGCAGATAGTCGCCGGCGGCGCCGGTGACCGCCCGGCGGACCGCGGGCTCGGCGCCCGCGGTCGCCTCGACGATCGCGCCGGCGGCCGGCGTCCCGTCGGGGAGGGTGATCCGCCCGTGGAGCTCCTGGGCCCGGGCCGTGGCCGCCGCGGCGACGAGGAGGGCTGCGAGCAGGGCGGTGACGGGGCGGTGAAGGGGACCGGGCATCGGGGCTCCGCTGGCGTGGTCCGGGTGCCCTTTACAGCACCGCGGATGGCGTCTAACTTACCGTGCTACAACAGAATCGGCATTCCAAACGCACTGCGCAGCGCAGGCAAGGATCGAGGATGGCGTTCGTCAAGTCGGCGGCGGTCGAGAAGCACCGCCAGCACGGGACCGATACCGGTTCCACCCAGGTGCAGGTGGCGGTGCTCACGGAGCGGATCAACTACCTCACTGAGCATTTCCGCACCCACCACAAGGACCACCACGGCCGCCGTGGGCTCCTCAAGATGGTCGGGCAGCGGAAGCGCCTCCTGAAGTACCTCCAGCGGTCGAACATCGAGGCGTACCGCAAGATCATCGCCGACCTCGGCCTGCGCTACTGAGCGCACCCACCGACACGAGCGCGCGACCGCCCCTGTGCGAGTCGCGCGCTTCGTGCACATTCCAGCAGAGACAACAGAATGATGCATCGCATTGAGCGGACCTTCGCCGGCCGCCCCCTGATCATCGAGACGGGGCGCATGGCCAAGCAGGCCGCCGGCTCCGCCATGGTCCAGTTCGGCGACACGATGGTGCTCGCCTCCGTGGTCGTCTCCGACAAGAAGTCGACCCTGCCGTTCTTCCCGCTCACGGTCGAGTACCGCGAGAAGACCTACGCCGCGGGCAAGATCCCGGGCGGGTTCATCAAGCGCGAGGGGCGCCCGCGGGACGAGGAGATCCTCTCCGCGCGCATCATCGACCGCTCGATCCGGCCCCTCTTCCCCGAGGGCTTCCAGAACGAGGTGCAGGTCTTCGTCTACGTCATCTCCGCCGACCAGGAGAATGACGCCGACATGCTCGGGCTCCTGGCGACGAGCTTCGCGCTGAACGCGTCGAAGATCCCCTTCTTCGGCCCGATCGCCGGCGTCCGCGTCGGCCGCGTCGAGGGGAAGTGGCTCCTCAACCCGACCTTCCAGGCGCTCGAGTTCAGCGACCTCGACATGGTCGTCGCCGGCACCGAGGAGTCGATCATGATGGTCGAGGGCGGCGCCCTCGAGGTGTCCGAGGAGGACGTGGTCGACGCGCTCAAGATCGCCCAGAAGGGGATCGGCGAGCTCATCGGCATGCAGGAGGAGCTCCTCAAGAAGTGCGCGGTCGAGAAGATGGCGTGGACCCGGAACGAGGTCCCGGAGGAGGTCGCCAAGGCGGTCGGCAAGGCCGCCAAGAAGCGCATCGAGGACGCGATCAACCAGAAGGAGAAGCACACCCGCATCCAGGCCGTCGAGGCGGTGAAGGAGGCGGTGAAGGGCGAGATGGCCACCGCGCTCACGCCGGAGCAGCTGCCGTTCGTGGGCACGGTGCTCGGCGACCTCGAGTACAACGCGCTGCGCGAGCAGGTCCTCGAGACCGGCCTCCGCGTGGACGGCCGCAAGCCGACCGAGGTCCGCCAGATCTCGATCGACACCAGCGTGCTCCCGCGCGCCCACGGCTCGGCGCTCTTCACGCGCGGCCAGACGCAGGCCCTCGTGGCCGCGACGCTCGGCACCGCGAACGACGTCCAGCGCATGGACAGCATCGACGACGCGAAGGAGACCACCAAGTCGTTCATGCTGCACTACAACTTCCCGCCGTTCTCCACCGGCGAGGTGCGCCCGGTGCGCGGCACCAGCCGCCGCGAGATCGGCCACGGCAACCTCGCCGAGCGCGCGCTCCAGGGCGTGCTCCCGGCGTTCGAGGAGTTCCCGTACACGATCCGCATCGTGTCCGACGTCCTCGAGTCGAACGGCTCCTCGTCGATGGCCTCCGTCTGCGGCGGCTCGCTCGCCTGCTTCGACGCCGGCATCCCGCTCAAGGGCGCCGTCGCCGGCGTCGCGATGGGCCTCATCAAGGAAGGCAAGAAGTACGCGGTCCTCACCGACATCCTCGGCACCGAGGACCACCTCGGCGACATGGACTTCAAGGTGGCCGGCACCAAGGACGGCATCACCTCGATCCAGATGGACATCAAGATCCAGGGCCTCGACCTCAAGATCATGACCGAGGCGCTGGCGCAGGCGAAGCAGGGCCGCCTGCACATCCTCGGCGAGATGGACAAGGCGCTGCCGACGGTCCGCCCCGAGCTCTCGCCGTGGGCCCCGCGCATCGTCACGATGATGATCAACCCCGAGAAGATCGGCGACCTCATCGGCCCGAAGGGCAAGACCATCCGCGGGATCCAGGACGAGACGGGGGCCGAGCTCACGGTGGACGACACCGGCCTCGTGACCATCGCCGCCGTCGGTGGCGAGTCCATGGAGCGCGCGCGCCAGATGGTGCAGGCGATCACCGCCGAGCCGGTGGTGGGCGAGACCTACACGGGCACGGTCAAGTCGGTGACGGCGTTCGGCGCCTTCGTCGAGATCATGCCCGGCACCGAGGCCCTCCTGCACGTCTCGGAGATGCGCCACACGCGCGTCGAGAAGCCCGAGGACATCGTGAAGAAGGGGGAGCAGGTCACCGTGAAGCTCATCGACCGTGACGAGCGCGGCCGCCTCCGGCTCTCGATGAAGGCGCTGCTGCCGAAGCCCGAGGGCATGCCCGACGCGCCCGAGGGCGGTGAGGGCGGCGACCGCCCGCGCGGTGACCGCGGTGATCGCGGTGATCGCGGCGGCCGTGGCGGCCGCGGGGGCCGGCCCCGCGAGTGAGTGACGCCTCGGTGACCGCCGCCGCCTCCCCCGAGCGCGGCGTGCACCGGACCGTCCTGCCGAACGGACTGACCGTACTCTCGGAGTTCATGCCGGGAGTGCGGTCGGTCGCTTTGGGGGCCTGGGTCCGGTCGGCCTCGCTCCACGAGGCCCGCGAGCAGATGGGGGTCAGCCACCTCCTCGAGCACATGGTCTTCAAGGGCACCGAGCGCCGCTCGGCGAAGGAACTCGCGCTCGCGCTCGAGTCCCTCGGCGGCTCGCTCGACGCGTACACCGGCCGCGAGCACACCGCGTTCCAGGCCCGCGTGCTCGACGAGCACCTGCCGCAGGCCGCGGACGTGCTCTTCGACCTGATGTTCCGCCCCGCGCTCCGCCAGGCGGACCTCGACCTCGAGCGCGGCGTCGTGCTCGAGGAGATCGCGATGGTCGAGGACACCCCCGACGACATCGTCTTCGAGCTCCACAACGCAGCCCTCTGGGGCGAGCACCCGTTCGGCTATTCGATCCTCGGCACCCCCGAGACGGTCGAGGCGCTGGAGGTGGTGGACCTGCGCGCGCTGCACGACCGGGCCTACCGCGCCGCGAACGTCGTCGTCGCCGCGGCCGGCCACGTGCGCCATGAGCAGCTCCTCGAGGTGCTCACGGCCGCCGGCTGGGCCGGGCTGCCGTCGGGTTCCGGGGCACCGCCGCGCGTCCCGCCGGCGCGCCCGGCGGCGCCGTCGGAGCAGGTCGTGGAGCGCGATACCAACCAGCTCCACCTGGTCCTCGGCAACGCGATCGTCCCCCACGGCGACCCGCGGCGCCACGCCCTCCTGCTCGTCAACACGCTCTTCGGCGGCGGGATGAGCTCCCGGCTCTTCCAGCGGGTCCGCGAGGAGCTCGGGCTGGCATACTCCGTGCACTCGTTCCAGACGTTCCACGTCTCGGCCGGCGCCCAGGGCATCTACGTGGGGTGCGCGCCGGAGCGGGCCGAGGAGGCTGCCGAGGCGGTGCGCGCGGAACTGCGGGCCCTCACCGATCCGGGCATCCCGGCGGACGAGCTCGCGATGGGCAAGCAGCAGCTCAAGGGACAGATCACGCTCTCGATGGAGAGCGTGTCGTCCCGGATGTACCGTGCCGCGGCGGTGGACCTCTTCCATGAGCCCTACCGCCCCCTCGACGAGGTGCTGGCACGGGTGGACGCGGTGACGGCTGGCGACGTGGCCGCCGTTTGCCGAGACTTCTACGATGTCGGGCAGCAGACCGTGGTGCGCCTGGGCCCGACGCCCTGACCCCCCAACACAACACCATCTCAGACCATGAAGATCGGGATCCCGAAGGAGATCAAGACGAACGAGAACCGTGTCTCGCTCGTCCCGGCCGGCGCCGAGGCGCTCGTCGCCGCTGGGCACACGGTGTTCGTCGAGCAGAGCGCCGGTGAGGGCTCGGGCTTCTCGGACGCGCAGTACACGGCGGTCGGCGCGAAGATCCTCCCCACGGCGGACGCGGTGTGGAAGGAAGCCGAGATGATCATCAAGGTGAAGGAGCCGATCAAGGTCGAGTGGCCCCGCATGAAGAAGGGGCAGACGATCTTCACCTACTTCCACTTCGCCGCCGACGAGGAGCTCACGAAGGCGCACCTCGACTCCGGCGCGACCTGCATCGCGTACGAGACGGTCGAGCTCCCGACGCGCGAGCTCCCGCTGCTGACCCCGATGTCCGAGGTCGCGGGACGCATGGCGGTGCAGGAGGGCGCCAAGTACCTCGAGAAGCTCTACGGCGGCCGCGGCGTGCTCCTCGGCGGCGTGCCCGGCGTGGCCCCGGCCAAGGTCGTGATCCTCGGCGGCGGCGTCGTCGGGGTCAATGCGGCGAAGATGGCCGCGGGCTTCGGCGCGAAGGTCGTCATCCTCGACACCTCGCTCCCGCGCCTCCGCTACCTGAGCGACGTGATGCCGGCGAACGTCCAGCTGATCTACTCGAACCGCGCCAACATCCTCGAGTCGATCGCCACGGCCGACCTCGTCGTCGGCGGCGTGCTGCTGCCCGGCGCGAAGGCGCCGAAGCTCATCCGCCGCGAGGACCTCAAGCTCATGCGTCCGGGCGCCGTCATCGTGGACGTCGCGATCGACCAGGGCGGCTGCGTCGAGACGATCAAGGCGACCACGCACGAGAACCCGGTCTACACCGTGGACGGGATCATCCATTACGGCGTGGCCAACATGCCGGGCGGGGTGCCGCGCACCTCGACCCTCGCGCTCACCAACGCCACCTTCCCGTACGCGCTGAAGCTCGCGAACAAGGGCTGGAAGCAGGCGCTCCGCGAGGACGCCGGCCTGCTCAAGGGGCTCAACGTCGTGGAAGGGAAGGTGACCTACCAGGGCGTCGCCGAGGCCTTCGGGATGGAGTACCACGCGCCGGAGCAGTTCCTGAAGTGAGCCGGCGGCGGGTCGCCGGCCTGGGGCAGGGCACGGGGGCGGCGCCGCGGCGCCGCCCCCGGTTCGCATCCCCCCGGCCGCCGGGCGGGGGCGCCGCGAAGCGCTGGCGCCACAATGACTTGTCCCGTGCGGGCGCCGCCGGGTATCTTCCCGCGTCCCCCGGTTGCCGAACTGCGCCCTGACCCGTCATTCAGGGTCCAGACGAGCGAGAGCCCTGCCCACATGAAGTGGCCGTTCTTCAAGAAAGGTGGTTTCCTCCCGGCGAACGCCATCGCCGTGGACCTGGGAACGGCGAACACGCTCGTCTATGTCAAGGACGAGGGCATCGTGCTGAACGAGCCCTCCGTCGTCGCGATCGACCGCGAGACGAAGGCGATCAAGGGCGTGGGGCTCGAGGCGAAGCGGATGCTCGGACGCACGCCCGACGGCGTGATCGCGGTGCGGCCGATGAAGGACGGCGTGATCGCCGACTTCGAGGTCACCGAGAAGATGCTGCGCTACTTCCTCAACCTCGTGATCAAGAAGGGCTTCTTCCCGATGAAGCCGCGCGTGATCGTCTGCGTGCCGTCGGGGATCACCGAGGTGGAGAAGCGTGCGGTCCGCGACTCGGCGCTCGGCGCGGGCGCGAAGGACGTCTTCATGGTCGCCGAGCCGATGGCGGCCGCGATCGGCGTCGGGCTCCCCGTCGAGACGCCCACCGGCAACATGGTGATCGACATCGGCGGCGGCACGACGGAGATCGCGGTCATCGCGCTCTCGGGCATCGTCTCCGACACGTCCATCCGCACCGGCGGCGACGAGCTCGACGCGAGCATCGTGCAGTTCATGCGCAAGGCGTACAACCTGCTCATCGGCGAGCCGACGGCCGAACTCATCAAGATCCAGATCGGGTCCGCCGCCCCGATGGGCGAGGAGCGCGAGATGGAGGTGAAGGGCCGCGACCTCGTCTCGGGCATCCCGAAGACGGTCCGCGTGCACTCGGCCGAGATCCGCGAGGCGGTGCAGGAGCCGATCCAGCAGATCGTCAACGCGGTGCGCCGCGCGCTCGAGATCACGCCGCCGGAGCTCGCCTCCGACATCGTGGACCGCGGCATCGTGATGACCGGCGGCGGCGCGCTCATCCGCGGGCTCGACGTGCTGCTGACGCAGGAGACGGGGCTGCCGATCCACGTGGACGAGGACCCGCTCACCTGCGTCGTGCGCGGGACGGGGCGCATCCTCGACGACGAGGCGAAGTACTGGTCCGTGCTGACCACCTGAGCGGGGGCCCCCGTGCCGCGCGGAGCCCGCTCGGATACGCGAGCCGACGTCCTGGTCGCCGCCGCCTGCACGCTCGCGTCCCTCATCCTGCTCGTCCTGCCCGACGCCCCGCGTGACCGCGCCGCGGGGATGATCCGCGGCACCGTCGTCGCCCCGCTCGCGGCGATGCAGCAGCGCGCCGCACTCGCCCGCCGCGCCTTCGGCGCCAACGACTCCCTCGTCCGGATCGCCGACAGCGTCGTGCGCCGCTCGCAGCGGCTCGACGAGCTCGAGGCCGAGAACGCCCGGCTGCGCGGCCTCCTCGGCCTCGGCCACGCGCTCGGTTGGGGCTTCGTCCCCGCCGAGGCCCTCGTCGGCCGCGGGATGGGCGACGACCATACGCTGCTGCTCTCGGCGGGCCGCGCGCAGGGCGTCGAGCGCCTCGCCGGCGTCGTCAGCGCCGACGGTCTCGTCGGGATGATCCAGCACGTGGACGCCGCCACCAGCGTGGCGATCACCTGGCCGCATCCCGACTTCCGGGTCAGCGCCGTCTCCGCCGACGGGTCGGCGTTCGGCATCGTCTCGCGCCACGCGGCGCCGGGCGCCGAGGGCTTCCTGCTGGAGCTGCGCGGCGTGCCCTTCCGCTCGCGGCTGGCGAACGGCACCATGGTCGTCAGCTCCGGGCTCGGCGGCGTCTACCCGCGCGGGATCCCGATCGGCACCGTGCTCGCCGAGCTCAAGTCCGACGCCGGCGGCTGGGAGCGCACCTACGTGCTGAAGCCGGCCGTGCGCCCGGCGGACGTGACCTCGGTGCTGATCGTCTCGGCGGCGCGCGCGGAGGCGGGCGTGGACGGCGTCTGGCCGGCCGCGGCGCCGCCGAAGCCCTCGCCGGATTCGCTCGCGCGTCGGGCGGCGGCCGACAGC
>JAIBBJ010000100.1 GCA_019694735.1 Gemmatimonadaceae bacterium
GGATCCCAGGCGCGGGGGCGGATCGAGGCGGCGCTGCGGGATGCAGGGACGACCGCCACCACCGCAGGTACGGAGGACGTGGAGCAGGACACCAGGGACAGCGACCCCACCGACGGCACCGACGGCAGCAGCCACCCCGTCGCCCGGCCCGCCACACCGGCACCTCCGCCGTCCTTCGTGCCCTCCGCGCCCCCGGTGGTGTCCGCAGCTCCGAACCATCCGACGACGCCCTTCACCAGCATCCACGACTTCGTCACCCGCACCCGCCTCGACCGCCGCGCCCTGCGCGCCCTCGCCGAGGCCGGCGCGTTCGACGCATTCGTGCCGGACGAACCGCCGGCACGGCGCCGGCGCGTCGCGCTCTGGCGCGTGCTCGAGGCGGCGCGCATGCCGGCCGGGCCGCTCGCGCTCTTCCCGGAGTCGCGCGTGCCGCCGCACCTCCCGGGCTTCCGTCCTCCCGAGCTCACCGAGGCCGACTACCGCCTCACCGGGCTCTCGCTCAACGGCCATCCGATGCGGCACCTGCGCGCGCTCCTCGCCCCCAACGGCGTGCGCTCGGCCCGCGAGATCCTCGCCCTGCGCGACGGCGAGGCGGTCGCGCACGCCGGGCTCGTCATCTGCCGCCAGCGGCCCGGCACGGCGAAGGGGTTCGTGTTCCTCACGCTCGAGGACGAGACCGGCACGATCAACGTCGTCATCACGCCGCAGCGGTTCGAGCGGCAGGCACTGCTGATCTCGCGCACGCCGCTGCTGCTCGTGCGCGGCGTGCTGCAGGTGGAGAGCGGCGTGTACAACATCCGCGCGAAGTCGTTCGCCCCCCTGAAGGCGGGCGCGGGCGAGGAGGCGGCGCGAAGCCACGACTTCCGGTAGCGCGGGCGCGCCCCGGCGCGCCGATGGCGCGCCGCGCACATCTTTCGTCCTCCACCCACCCCCCGCCCTGCCATGAAGCTCGCCCTGTTCGGTGCCACCGGCCGCGTCGGCGGCCGCGTCCTCGAGTACGCCCTCGCCGAGGGCCACACCGTGCGTGCGCTCGCGCGCGACCCCGCGAAGCTCGCGCCTCGCCCGGGACTCACAGTGGTCGCCGGCGACGTGCTCGACCCGGCCGCGGTCGCCGCGGTCGTCGCCGGTGCGGACGCCGTCATCTCCGGGCTCGGTGGCGCGGGACTGCAGGAGCCGGGCGAGGCGCAGTCGCGCGGCATGGCGAACATCGTCGCCGCGATGCGCGCCGCCGGCGTGCAGCGCGTCCTCGGCGTCGCGGGCGGCGGGATCCTCGACGCGCCCGACGGCGGCCTGCGCCATGACCAGCCGACCTTCCCGGCGGTGTTCCGCCAGGTGAGCCTGCGCCACAAGGCCGCATGGCACGCGATGCGCGACGGCGACGTCGACTGGACGATGGTCGCCACCGGCGACATCGTGCCCGGCGAGCGCACCGGCCGCTACCGCACACTCGAGGACCGACTGCCCGAGGGCGGGCGGACGATCTCGGTCGAGGACGTCGCGGACCTGCTGCTGCGCGCGCTCCGCGACGGCCTCCACGTGCGGAAGCGCGTCGGCGCGGGGTACTGACGCGCGCCGGGCGCGCGCGGAATGCAGGTCCTGCCCGCACCGGGCACACCCCCGCACGCGCGACGGGGCACCGCGCCCCCCGGCACGATGCCCCGCCGCCCAACCACCGCGCCCCCCGACGCGGTGTCCTGCATACCTGCGGGCGACCGGTCCGCGCCGACGACGCGCGGCCCCGGTCCCGGTGGCGCTCACCGCGCCACGTAGCCGCCGTCGACGAGGTAGCTCGCCCCGGTGAGGAACGTCGCCTCGTCGCTCGCGAGGAACGCGATGAACGCGGCCACCTCCTCCGGCATCCCCAGCCGCCCGATCGGGTGCAACGGGATCACCCCGTCCTCCATCCCGGCGATCATCGGCGTGCGGATGAAGGCCGGGTCCACGGTCACCACGCGGATGCCGAGGGGACCGAGTTCGAGCGCCGCGGCCTGCGTGAGCCCGATGACGCCGTGCTTGCTCGCCGTGTAGGCCGCGGCATGCGCGAAGCCGACGTGGCCGAGGATGGAGGCGACGTTCACGATCGCACCCTTCCGGCCGCCGGCCTTCATCGCGCGCACAGCATGCTTGAGCCCGAGGAAGACGCCGGTGAGGTTGACGCCGATGACCTGTTGCCAGACCTCGAGCGGTACCTCGTCGATGTCGCCCTGCACGCCGCCGATGCCGGCGTTGTTCACCATCACGTCGAGCGCGCCGAAGGCGCAGGTCGCGCGGTCCACCAGCGCGACGACATCCGCCTCCTTCGACACGTCGGCGGCGGCCGCGATCGCCTTCCGGCGCGCCGCCAC
Organism: Gemmatimonadaceae bacterium; assembly: GCA_019694735.1. GTDB lineage: Bacteria > Gemmatimonadota > Gemmatimonadetes > Gemmatimonadales > Gemmatimonadaceae > Pseudogemmatithrix. The sequence continues at coordinate 2,346 of JAIBBJ010000100.1, forward strand.
GATCTCGCGGGCGACCGCCTCGGCATGGCCGAGGTCCACATCGGCCACGACCACAGCCGCCCCCTCGCTGGCCAGCCGCCGCGCGGTGGCGGCCCCGATGCCGCTCCCCCCGCCGGTGACGATGGCGACCTTCCCCTCGAACCGGATCATCTCTCCCTCGTGGCTGCTGACACGAGAGAATGTGAAAAAAGGTGCAAGCGCTCTCCATCAGGCCGCTCCCGCGACTTGCGTGCAGGGTTCCCGCGCTCGACTCGGGGCGGACTCCTGTAGGGGCTCGGCCGACCGACGGCCCGTCAGGCGACGAGCTGGGCGCGGATCCACGCGCCCACGGCGCGCACGGCGTCGACGTCGACGCCCGTCGCGAAGCCCTGCGCCGCGAGGCGCTCCAGCACCGATTCCGTCGCCACGTTCCCCGTCGCGCCGGGGGCGAACGGGCAGCCGCCGAGCCCGGCCGCGCTCGCATCGAACGAGCGGATGCCGAGCGCGAGGCAGGCGTCGATGTTCACGAGCGCGCGCTGGTAGGTGTCGTGGAAGTGCCCGTTCACGCGCGCCGGCGCGACGAGGTCGAGCACGGCGCGCATCACGCGCGTCGTGGCCTCGGGGGTGCCGACGCCGATCGTGTCGGCGATCGAGAGTTCCTCGCAGCCCATCGCGAGCAGCGCCCGTGCCACGCGCGCGACGGCCTCCGGTGCGACCGCGCCTTCGTACGGGCACCCCAGCGCGCAGGACACGGTGCCCCGCACCGCGATCCCCGCCTCACGCGCCGCGGCGACGACGGGCCGGAAGCGGTCCAGCGACTCGGCGATCGAACAGTTGATGTTGCGCTGCGAGAAGGTCTCGCTCGCCGAGCCGAAGACGCAGATCGCGTCGGCGCGGGCGGCGTGCGCACCCGCGAAGCCGCGCAGGTTCGGCGTGAGCACGCTGTAGCGCACGCCGGGCACGCGGTGGATGCGCGCCATCACCTCGGCGGCGTCCGCCATCTGCGGCACGGCCTTGGGCGAGACGAACGAGGTGACCTCGATCGCGCGGAAGCCGCAGCGGCCGAGCCGGTCCACGAGCTCGACCTTCACGTCGGCGCCGAGGAGGCGCTGCTCGTTCTGCAGGCCGTCGCGCGGCGAGACCTCGACGACGGTGACGAACTCGGGGGCGGCAGGCATCGGGCGCGGGCGAGGGGGGTCGGCGAAATCTCGCCGTGGACCGCGACGGACGTCAGGCATGGCCGCGCGCCGCGTTGTCCGCACGCGTCCTCCTGATGAGATTGCCCGACAGGTCCCTCCCGCAGACGCCCATGCGCCTCCCTTCGCTCGCGCCCGGCTTCACGACGCGCTTCGCGCCGGCCCCGACGGGCCTGCTCCACCTCGGGCACGCGGTGAACGCCGTCTGGGTCTGGGGCATCGCACGCGCCCACGGTGGACGCGTGCTGCTGCGCGTCGAGGACCACGACCGCGGCCGCTGCCGGCCGGCCTACGAGGCCGCGCTGCTCGAGGATCTCGACTGGCTCGGTCTCGTCCCCGACGGCCCGGGTACCGACGCGTTCCGCGCCGGGCCGCTCGCGCAGCGGCAGAGCGACAACACGGCGCGCTACGCCGCGCACCTCGCGCGCCTCGAGGCGGACGGCCAGGCCTATCCGTGCGCCTGCTCGCGCGCCGACGTTGCGCGCGCCGCGGGCGGTGGGGCGGCCACCGGCGGGGAGGTCCGATACCCGGGAACCTGCCGCGAGCGCGCCATCGCGCCGGACGCGACGCAGGCGCGACGCGTGCGGATGCGCCCCGGGACCGCCGAGACCTTCGATGACCTGCGGCTCGGGCCGCAGGCGCAGGACCCGGATGCACAATGCGGCGACCTCCTCGTCCGCGACCGCACCGGCCACTGGACGTACCAGTTCGCCGTGGTGGTGGACGATCACGAGCAGGGCGTGGACCTCGTGATCCGGGGCGAGGACCTCCTCGCGTCGACGGGGCGCCAGCTCCGGCTCGCGCGGATGCTCGGTCGCCCGTCGCCGCCACGGTTCCTGCACCATCCGCTGCTGCGGCATCCCGATGGACGGAAGCTCAGCAAGAGCGCCGGCGACACCGGCCTCGCCGAGCTGCGCGCCGCCGGCCACACGCGCGCCGAGGTGCTCGGGCTCGCTGCGCACCTGTCGGGCCTGCAGCCGTCGGCGGCGCCGATCGGCCCCGACGCGCTGGCCGACCTGTTCCGCTGACGGCGGGGCGCGGAGATATTCCGCCCCCATGCCCCGCCCGCTCCCCCTGACGTGACGCCGACCCTCGCCGCGCTGCTCGCCTTCCTCGCGCTGCAGCTGGGGATCGGCATCTGGATCTCGAAGCGCATCACGTCGGAAGCCGACTACCTCGTCGGCGGGCGGCAGCTCGGGATGCTGCTGGCGACCTTCTCGATCTTCGCGACCTGGTTCGGCGCGGAGACGGTGATCGGGTCGAGCGGCGAGATCTACGGCGGCGGCATCACGCTCGCCTCGGCCGAGCCGTTCGGCTACGGGCTCTGCCTGATCCTGATGGGGGCGTTCCTCGCGAAGCCGCTGTGGGACCGCGGCCTCACCACGCTCGCCGACCTCTACCGGATGCGCTTCGACACCGGCGTCGAACGGCTCGCCGCGGTGCTGCTCATCCCGAGTTCGGTGCTGTGGGCCGCGGCTCAAGTGCGCGCCTTCGGGCAGGTGCTGGCGACCGCCGGCGAGATGCACGTCGGCACGGCGATCCTGATCGCGGCGGTGTTCACGGTCGGCTACACCGCCTTCGGTGGGCTGCTCGCCGACGCCGTGACGGACGTCCTCCAGGGACTCATCCTCACCACGGGCCTCGTGGCGATGCTTGTCGCGGTCGTGCTGCAGGTCGGGGGGCCCGGCGAGGCGGTGCGGCTCCTCGCGGCGACCGACAAGGTCGACCTCGCGCCGTCCGCGGCGGGCTCGTGGCTCACGACGCTGGAGGCGTGGGCGATCCCCGTGTGCGGCTCGCTGGCGGCGACCGAGGTGATCAGCCGCGTGATCGCCACGCGCACCCGGGGCATCGCCCAACGCGCCTCGTTCGCGGCCGGCGCGCTCTACATCGCCGTCGGCAGCATCCCCGTGGTCATCGCGCTCCTTGGCACCCACCTCGTCGGCACACTCGCCGACCCGGAGCAGTTGCTCCCGACGGTGGCCCGCGAGCACCTGCCCACGCTGCTCTTCGCGGTGTTCGCCGGCGGCCTGATCTCCGCCATCCTCTCGACCGTGGACTCGACGCTGCTGGTCGCGGCCGGGCTCCTCTCGCACAACCTCATCGTACCGCTCGCGCGCGTGACCGACGAGGGCCGCAAGGTGGCGATCGCCCGCTGGGGCGTCGTGACCTTCGGCGCGATGGCGTACGGGCTCGCGCTGAATGCCGAGGGCGTCTTCGTGCTCGTAGAGCAGGCCTCGGCGTTCGGCAGCGCGGGCCTGCTGGTGACGGTGCTGTTCGCGCTCTTCACCGACCTCGGCTCGCCGCGCACCGCCGCCCTCACCCTCGTCGGCGGGATCGGCACGTACATCGCAGCGGCGGTGGCCGGCGTGACGGCCCCTTTCCTCACCTCGCTCGCGGGCTCGCTCGCCCTCTGGGGGATCGGATGCGCGATCGACACGCGGGCGCGCTGATCGGCGCCGCCTTCCTGATGGCGACATCCGCCATCGGCCCCGGCTTCCTGACGCAGACGGCGACCTTCACCGCACGGCTGGGTGCCAGCTTCGGGTTCGCGATCCTGGTCAGCGTGGTGATCGACCTGGTCGCGCAGCTGAACATCTGGCGCGTGCTCATCGTCACGGGCCGCCGCGCGACCGACGTGGCCGACGCCGTGCGTCCCGGGCTCGGGCCGCTGCTCGCCACCCTCGTCGCGCTAGGCGGTCTGGCGTTCAACGTCGGCAACGTCGCCGGCGCGGGACTCGGGCTCAATGTCGTCACGGGGATGCCGGTCGCGGGCGGGGCGGTGCTCAGCGCGGGGATCGCCGTCGTGCTCTTCGTCGTGAAGGAGGCAGGCCGAGCGATGGACCGCTTCAGCGTCGCCCTCGGCTTCCTCATGGTCGCATTGACCGCGTACGTCGCGGTCGCGAGCCATCCGCCGCTCGCCGAGGCGGCCGCGCGCACGGCGTGGCCGGCGACGCTCGACGTGGTCGCGATCGTGACGATCGTCGGCGGCACGGTCGGCGGCTACATCACCTTCGCCGGCGCGCACCGGCTCGTCGACGCGGGCCTGCACGGCGAGGCGCGCCTGGGCGAGGCCACGCGAAGCGCCATCACCGGGATCGGCATCGCATCGGTGATGCGCACGGTGCTCTTCCTCGCGGCGCTCGGCGTCGTGCGGCAGGGCCGCGTGCTCGACGCCGCGAATCCCGCGGCCTCGGTGTTCCGCCACGCCACCGGCGAGCTGGGCTACCGCGCCGCCGGCGTGGTGCTGTGGTCGGCGGCGATCACCTCCGTCGTCGGCGCCGCCTACACCTCGGTGAGCTTCCTGCGGCGCCTGCATCCCGCGATCGAGGCACGGTGGTCGCGGGTCGTGATCGCGTTCATCGCCCTGTCCACGGTCGTCTTCCTCCTGGTCGGGCAGCCGGTGCGGGTGCTCGTGCTGGTCGGGGCGCTGAACGGGCTCATCCTCCCGGTGGGGCTCGCGACGATGCTCGCCGCGGCGCATCGGCCGGCGATCGTCGGCGCCTACCGCCATCCGCGCGTGCTCACCGCGCTCGGCGTGGTCGTGACGCTCGCGATGAGCGGCGCCGGCGCGTTCTGGCTCTGGCGCGACCTGCCGAAGCTCTGGCGCTAGCCATGTGGTGCCGCACGCCGCGCGGATGCATGTTGCCCCGATGACGGCCGCCCCCCCGCATCCTGCCGGCCTGCCGCGCTGGGACGACCACGACGACCTCCCGCTGCCGTCGCTCGCAGGCGACGCCGAGGCCGACCTTTGCGTCGTCGGCCTCGGCGGGAGCGGTCTCGCCTGCCTGACCGAGGCGATGGCGCTCGGCGCGACGCGCGTGATCGGTGTCGACGCGACGGGCATCGCCGCCGGGGCCGCGGGCCGGAATGGCGGGTTCCTGCTCTCGGGGACCTCCGAGTACCACCATGACCTCGTCCGTCTCATCGGACGCGACGCCGCCGTGGCGCTCACGCGGCTCACGAACGAGGAGATCCAGCGCATCGCGCGGGAGGTCCCCGCCGCGGTCCGCCTCACCGGATCGCTGCGCATCGCGTCCGACGAGGCGGAGTTCGCGGACTGCGAGGCCCAACGCGCGCAGATGGCCGCCGACGGGTTCACCTGCGAGGCCTACGCCGGGCCCGAGGGCCGCGGCCTCCTCATCCCCACGGATGCCGCGATGCATCCGCTGCGCCGCTGCCGCACCCTGGCGGCCCGACTGCTGGAGCGCGGCGCACGACTGCGAGGCGGGACACGGGCGCTTGAGATCGCCGACGGCCGCGTGCGCACCGACCGCGGCACGCTCCGGGCGCGGCACATCATCATCTGCGTGGACGGCGGGCTCGAACGCGTGGTGCCCACGCTCGCCGGCGAGGTGCGCTCGGCACGGCTCCAGATGCTCGCGAGCGCGCCGGACCACGCGGTGCGCTACCCGCGTCCGGTCTCGACGCGCTGGGGCTACGACTACTGGCAGCAGCTGCCGGACGGCAGCGTCGTGCTCGGCGGCGGACGCGACACGGCGGCGGACGCCGAGTGGACGGCCGACCCCGCACCGAGCGAGGCGATCCAGGCGTACCTGACCCGGATGCTGCGCGAGCGGCTCGGCGTGCAGGCGTCGGTCACCCACCGGTGGGGCGCGACGGTGTCGTATACGACCACGGGCCGTCCGATCTTCCGCGACCTCGGCGGCGGGGTGCGGGTGGTCGGCGCGTACAGCGGCACGGGGAACGTGGTGGGCGCCCTGCTCGGGCGCGCCGCGGCGCAGTTGGCGCTGACCGGCCGCTCGGCGATCGCCGATGTGGTGCCGACCTGACCATGCGCCGCGACCGGCCGCCGCAGCACGAGGTCGCGCTCACGCTCCCCGGCTGGGTCTCGCAGCACGTGGACTACGACGAGCCGTACCCGTCGGACGAGGCCCGGATCGGCCTCGTGCTCTCGCTCGCGCGCGAGAACGAACGGCTCGGCACCGGCGCACCGTCCGCCGCAGCGGTGTTCGAGGCCGGCACCGGCCGCCTGGTCGCGGTGGGAGTGGAGAGCGTCCGCCGACTCAACAACTCCACGGCGCACGCCGCACTGCTCGCACTGCAGTTCGCCGAGCGTCGGCTCGTGCACCACGCCCTGGCCGCGGTGGGCCAGCCGGCGCACGAGCTCTTCACTTCGGCGGCCCCGTGTCCGATGTGCCGCGCCGCGGCGGACGGGAGCGGCGTGTCGCGGCTGGTGTCCGCTGCGGGCGGCGCCCCCTACGACGGCTGAGCGGCGCGCCCCTCGATCCGCACCGTCTGCGTCGGGAAGGCGAACCGGGCGCCCGCGCCCTCCACGACGCGCATGATCCCGAGGTAGTGCTGCTCGCGGATGGCCCGGAACTCGTCGGCGTCGGTCGTCTGGATCCAGCAGAACACCTCGAGGTCGAGCGACGAGGGACCGAACCGGAAGAACCGGACGATCACGCGCCCGGGCCAGGTCCTCGGATGCGCGCGCAGCATCGCCTCGATGCCGTCGCGCACCTGCGCGACCTGCGCGGCCGGGGTGCCGTACTCGAGCCCGATCTCCGTGCGCATCCGGATGCGGTCGCGTGGGCCGAAGTTCTCGGCCCGCATGTCGGCCAGCCGTCCGTTCGGGATGCTCACCACCGTGCGCTCGAGGGTGCGGATGCGCGTGGAACGGAGGCCGATGGCCTCGATCTCGCCCTCGACGCCGTCGATGATCACCCAGTCGCCGACACGGAACGGCTGGTCCACGCCGATCGAGACCGAGCCGAAGAAGTGCTCCAGCGTCTTCTGCGCGCCGAGCGCGACGGCGATGCCGCCGATCCCGAGCCCGGCGAGGATGGTCGCGATCGGGTAGCCGAAGCTCGCGATCACGGTCAGCAGGCCGGTGATGATCACCACGATGCGCGCGATGCGTCCGCCGAGCGGGATCAGCGAGCGGAGCGCCGGGTGGGAGGCACCCCACTCGGTCGCCGGCAGCGCGCCCTGCAGCACGCCGATCACGCGGTGCAGGATCCAGAAGCACGCGATGACCGCGAACGCGCGCTGCAGGTCGACCACGAAGCCCTCGGCCGAGACCGGCAGCGCGAGCCACCGCAGGAGCAGGCGCGACGTGAGGACACCGATGAGCAGGACGATCGGCCCGCGCGCCGAATCGACGAGCTGGTCGTCGAGGTCGGTCTCCGTCTTGGCCACGAGTCGCTTCAGGAGCGACTGCGTCGGGCCGGCGAGCAGCAGCCCGACGACCGCGGCGAGCGGGATGAGGGTGAGCAGGGCGAGCCACTGCCACCACTGGATGCCGAACGGTCCCGATCGCCGGAGCGCGGCCGGCAGGTGCTCGCGCACCCAGGCGTCGGGGAGCGCGAGGAACACCTCGTCCGCCTGCTCGACCGTGGAGGCCGAGAAGCGCCACCGGGTCCCCGCCTCCCCGGCCCGGCGGACGAGGGCGATGCGCACCGCGCGGCCATCGGGCCCGGGCACCTCGCCGAGCAGTTCGCGGTCGGGGGCGAGGCCGTCCTCGAGGTCACCGACCGCGGCGGGCGACACCTGCTCGACATCGAGGTGCATGCGGCTCTCGACCACGACGCCCAGCCGGCGGGCCAGCTCGGCCCGTCGGTCGGCGGACACCCCGTCGGGAAGGTCGAGCCAGCCGGCGGCGGTCGAGTCGTCGTTCGCGTCGATCGCGCGGAGGAAGGCGCGCATGGCGGCCCGCGGGGACGCGGAGTCCACGACGACCGTGACGGCGGTCGGCTCGGGCGCTGGGGCGGCGGGGCGCGCGCCGAACCCCTGGGCGAGGGCGGGCGCGGTGACGACGACGGCGAGCAGCGGGATCGTGCGGAGCATGCCGCAACCTCGACGGTCGGCCGGGCCGGGGCAAGCGGTTACCTTTCGAGGGTCCTCACCCCTCCTGCCATGGCCGCCTCGCCGCACACGCCGCACCTCGCGGACCCCGACAAGAACCCGTCCTTCACCCGCGGTGTCTTCCAGGGCGAGATCCGCGAGGACCTGGTGTTCCCGTTCCCGGAACCGAGCGCCGAGGACCGTGAGGCGCTCACGCAGATCCTCGACGCGTTCCGGGCATGGGCCGCGGACACGCTCGATCCGGCGCAGCTCGACCACGATGGCCGGTTCCCCGACGCGGTGCGGCAAGGGATGGCCGAGCTCGGCCTGATGGGACTGAACATCCCCGAGGCCTACGGCGGCTTCGGCGCGAGCGCGATGGTGTTCAACCGCGTGTTCGGCGAGATCGGCTCGCACGATGCCGCGCTCGCCGTCTACTTCGGGGCGCACCAGAGCATCGGCATCAAGGGCATCACGCTCTTCGGCACCGAGGCGCAGAAGCAGCAGTGGCTGCCGCGCTGCGCGAGCGGCGAGCTCATCGGCGCCTTCTGCCTCACCGAGGCCGGCTCGGGCTCCGACGCGCAGGCGATGCGCACCACCGCCGTCCCCACGGCCGACGGCACGGCGTACACGCTGAACGGGACCAAGATCTGGATCTCCAATGCCGGCTATGCCGGCGTGTTCACGGTGTTCGCCAAGGTGCCGGTGACCGTGGACGGGAAGGAGAAGCAGCGCGTGACGGCCTTCATCGTGGACGCCGCGAGCGCGGGCATCTCCCTCGGGAAGATCGAGGAGAAGATGGGCATCAAGGCGAGCGACACGCGAACGGTGACGTTCGAGAACGTGCGCGTGCCGGCGGAGAATCTGCTCGGCGAGGTCGGCGGCGGCTTCAAGATCGCCCTCGAGATCCTCAACTCCGGCCGGCTCGGCCTCTCCGCGGGCTCGTCGCGCGGCACGCGCGAGATGTTCCGGCACGCGATCGAGTACGCGAGGCAGCGCGAGCAGTTCGGCCGCCCGATCGCGTCGTTCGAGATGATCCAGCGGAAGATCGCGGTGGCGGCGGCCGACTGCTACGCGGCCGACGCCGGCTGGATGCTCTGCGCCGGCATGGTGGACCGCGGCGGCGTGGACTTCTCGCTCGAAACGGCGGCATGCAAGATCTACGCGTCCGAGCTGGCCTTCCGCTCGGCGAGCGAGGCGATGCAGATCGCGGGCGGCATCGGCTACTCGAAGGAGTATCCGTACGAGCGCGCACTGCGCGACGCGCGGATCAACATGATCTTCGAGGGGACGAACGAGATCCTGCGCGCGCTCATCGCCCTGATGGGCCTGCAGCAGCCGGGCGAGGAGCTCAAGGCGGTGGGCAAGGCGTTCAAGGACCCGCTGCACTCGATCGGCGCGATCTCGAGCTACCTGACCGGCCGCGTCAAGCGGACGCTCGTGAAGCCCGAGTTCACGAAGGTGCACGAGCTCCTCGCCGACGAGGCCGACCTCGTCGCCGACAACATCCACGGCCTCGCCCTGGCGGTCGAGCGGGCCTTGATCGAGCACGGCAAGGCGATCATCGAGCGCCAGTTCCTGCAGGAGCGGATGGCGAACGCGGCGATCGACATCTACCTGAGCACGGCGGTGCTCTCGCGCGTGACCGCCGCGCTGCGCGCGCACGGGCCGGAGGGCGCGGCGGCCGACCTCGACGCGGCACGCCTCTTCATCCCGATGGCGATGCGGCGCACCCGGCGCGCGATCCGTGCGCTCGAGCGCAATGCCGACGAGCTGATGCGGAAGGTCGCCCAGCGGGCGCTCGACACCGGCGACCTCACCGTCCCGACCCCGACCGACGTCGCCTGAGCCGTCCCCCCGCGTTCCCCATGTCCATCGTCTCCTGCTCCAGCATCGGCATCAGCTTCGGCGCCACCGAACTCCTGAAGGACGTCACCTTCACCGTCGGGGAGCGCGACCGCTGGGGGATCATCGGACGGAACGGCGCCGGGAAGTCCTCGCTCTTCAAGGTCATCACCGGTGACCTGAAGCCGACGGTGGGCACGGTGGCCCGCAAACCGGGGCTCCGGCACGCCCTGCTCGACCAGCATCGGGCGTTCGAGGGCGTCACCACCGTGTGGGAGGCCGCCGCGACGGCGTGGCGCGAGGTGATCGCGCTCGAGCAGAGCATCGCCGCGCAGGCGATCCAGCTCGGCGAGCTCGGGGAGAAGGTCACCGACGACTTCCTCGAGCGCTTCGGTCGCGACCAGGAGCGCTTCGCCGACCTCGGCGGCTACGTCTACCATGCCCGCGTGGACGCCGTGCTCCAGGGCCTCGGGTTCGACGCCGAGGAGTCGAAGCATCGCGCCGTCTCCACGCTCTCGGGCGGTGAGCGCGGGCGCGTGGGGCTCGCGGCACAGCTCATCGCGCCGGCCGACCTCCTCCTCCTCGACGAGCCGACCAACCACCTCGATCTCGACACCACGACCTGGCTCCAGGACTGGCTGCGCGACGCCGACGAGACGGTGATCGTCGTCTCGCACGACCGCGCGTTCCTCGACGCGATCTGCACGCACATCCTGCACATCGAAGGGCGCTCGGGCGAGTGGTACAAGGGGAACTACTCGGCGTTCGTGCCGCAGCGCGCCGAACGGCGGCTCACGCGCGAGCGCGAACTGCAGCGGCAGATCGCCTTCGTGAAGAAGGAGGAGGAGTACATCCGCCGCAACATCGCCGGGGTGAATTCCTTCCAGGCGAAGGGCAAGCGGAAGCGGCTGGAGCGGCTGCCGCGCCTCGCGCCGCCACCGGGCGATCCGGCCGCGATGTCGCTCCGCTTCGAGCCCGCCGAGCGCGGCGGCGACCAGGTGATCGCGATCGAGGGCGTCCGCGTCGAGGTGCCGGAGCGCACGCTCGTCGAGGAGTTCACGGCGGTGCTCCGCCGCAATGACTTCGTCGCGCTCGTCGGACCGAACGGCGCCGGGAAGACGTCCTTCATCTCGACCATCCTCGGCGACCGGCCGGCGGCGGCCGGCCGCGCGCGCATCGGCGGCTCGATCACGCCGGCGTGGTTCCGCCAGGATCTCGCCGACCTCCCGCTGCGGAAGTCGCTCATGGACGCGATCCTCGACCAGCGCCCGCTCTGGAGCCGCGGTGCGGTGCAGAACCATCTCGGCGCCTTCGGCTTCTCGGGCGACGAGGTCTTCCGCGAGATCGGCACCCTGTCGGGCGGCGAGCGCGCCCGGATGGCGATGGCGCTCATCTGCCTCTCGCACGCGAACCTGCTCGTCCTCGACGAGCCCACGAACCACCTCGACGTCGAGAACATCGAGGCGCTCGAGGACGCGCTCGAGGAGTACGAGGGCACGGTGCTGCTCGTGAGCCACGACCGCGCGTTCCTGCGCGAGGTCGCGACGCGCGTCTGGGCGTTCGACGGCACGCGGCTGGTGGACTACGACGGGCCGTTCATCGAGTGGGAGGCCGACCGGGCCGCCCGCGCGACCGCCGCCTCACGCGCGGCGACCGCCGCCACCGAGCAGAAGCGGGCGCAGGAGCGCGAGAAGGCGAAGCGGAACGCCGCCGCCCAGGAGGATGACCACGCCGCGCGCCGCGCGCGCAAGCGCGCCGCCGACGAGGCGGAGGCCGCGGTGCAGCGCGCCGAGGCGCGCGTGCAGGCGCTCGAGGCGCAGCTCGCCGACGAGGACCTCTACGACGGCTCGCCGGAGAAGGCGAAGCAGGCGGCTCGGCTCGACCAGGAGCTCGCCGGCGCGCGCAAGGCGCTCGACGAGGCGATGAGCACGTGGGCCGAGCTGAGCTGAACTGACCGACGCGGCACGGCGACGCGCGGCCGGTCGCGGCCGCAGCCGCCGTCTCACTCAGTAGCCGATCGCCATCCCGTCCTTCCGCGGATCGCTCCCGGCCGCCCAGCCGCGCGGGAGCCGCACGATCGCCTGCGCCCCCCCGAACGCGATCGGCGGCTGCTCGATGAGGACGTGCCCCATCGCGGCGAGCGCGGCCCGCACGTCGTCGCCCACCGGCGCCTCGAGCGCCACCCGCAGCCCGTCGTAGTGCCGGAACCGGGCGGCGTCGATCGCCTGCTGCACATCCATCCCGAACACGAGATGGTTGAGGAGGAACTGCACGTGCCCCTGCGCCTGCACGCCGCCACCCATGAGCCCGAAGCTCATGTACGGCTCCTCGCGGCCGTCGACGAGACGCGTCACGAAGCCGGGGATCAGCGTGTGGAAGGGCCGCTTGCCCGGGGCGGCGGTGTTGGGCAGCCCGGGCTCGAGCGTGAACCCGGCCCCGCGGTTGTGCAGCGCGAAGCCGGTCCCCGGCACCACGACGCCCGACCCGAAGTAGTCGTAGATGGAGTTGATGAAGGAGACCATGTTCCCCTCGGCGTCCGCGACCGTGAGGTAGATCGTCTCGCTCCGGGTCCGGGCCGGTCCCGGATCGACGCGCTCCGCGGCGCGCGCCGGGTCGAGGTGGCTCCGGCGCTCGGCGATGAATGCGTCCGAGAGCATCGCGTCGGGAGGGAGTTCGAGATGGTCCGCGTCCCCCACGAACCGCGCGAGATCGGCGTAGGCGAGCTTCTTGGCCTCGATCAGGTGGTGCAGGTACGGCGCGCTGTTGTGCCCCATCGCGCGCAGGTCATAGGGCTCCAGGATGCGCAGCATCTCGAGGGCGGCGATGCCCTGATTGTTCGGCGGGAGCTCCCACACGCGGTAGCCACGGAACGGGACCGAGATCGGCGTCACCCAGTCGGGCCGGTTGCGGCGGAGGTCATCGAGCGTGAGGAACCCGCCCTGCCGCTCGAGATGCGCGATGAGGCGCGCCCCGAGAGGCCCGCCGTAGAAGGCCCCGATCCCCTCGTCGGCGATCGTCCGCATGGTGCGCGCCAGGTCGGGATTGCGGAACCACTCGCCGGCGCGCGGCGCGCGGCCACCGGGAAGGAAGGTCGCGGCCGCCGCGCTGTCGCGCTGCAGGAACGCGGTCTGCTCCGCCCACTGGGCCGCGATGATCGGGGTGACGGGGAAGCCGTCCTGCGCGTAGCCGATCGCCGGCGCGAGCGCCTGCGCGAGGGAGCGGGTGCCATGCGTCCGCAGCAGCAGGTCCCATCCGGCGAGCGCGCCGGGCACGGTCACGGACATCGCGCCCTGCTGGGAGCCGGCGCGGAAGCCACGGGCGGCCAGCGTGTCGCGCCGCATCCGCGACCCGGCACGGCCGCTCGCGTTCAGGGCGATGAGCCGACGCTCCTTCGCGAGCCACACGAGCGCGAACATGTCGCCGCCGAGGCCGGTCATGTGCGGCTCCGTCACGCCCAGCACGGCGGCCGCGGCGACCGCCGCGTCGATGGCGTTGCCGCCGGTGCGGAGCACCTCGAGCCCGGCGGCCGACGCGAGCGGCTGACTCGTCGCGACCATCCCGTGGGGTGCGTAGACGGTCGAGCGGCCGGCGAGCGTGCTCGGCCGCTGCGCCGCGGCCGCCGACCACGCCGCGAGGGTGAGCGCGCACGCGCGCGTGATCGCACCGGACATCGGGACCTCGGGGTGGGGGCGCGGCGCGCATCGGGGCGCGCCGGGTGGGGCCTACGCGGCAGCCTCGGGCCGCAGCTTCCCGTAGGCGACGAGCGCCTGCTTCAGCGCGAGACGTGCCGACATCTCGAGTTCATACTCGACCGAGATCGAGTTGAGCTGCTCCGCGCCGTGCTTCCGCAGCTTCGCGACCGCGGCGTCGCTCGAGCCGCTGCGGCGCCCATACTCGCGGGCCGCCATCCAGAGGGCGTTGGCGGCGTGCCAGAGTTCCTCGCTCTCCTTCCCCTTGCCGTCCTTCGCCAGCTCCTCGTAGCGTGCCGTCGCCTTGACGAGCAGCTGGTCGCAGAGCTCGACCACCTCGGCCACGCCCTCGAGCTCGAGGTCGTCGAGCTGGTGTCCGAGGACCTTCGTGAGCCGCTGGTGCTGGTGGCAGCTCTCGTGCGCCGCCCGGTAGAGCGCGTCGGCCGCATCGCGTACGGGGTGGGCGGAGGGCTTCGTGGGGCGGGGGGACGGCTTGGTCGGCATCGAGGGGGGAGGGCGTGGGGTTGGCTGAATGCTGGCGCGGGCGAGGGCGCCCGCGCAACCGCCCTCAGCGGATCTCGCCGGCGCGGATCGTGAGCGGCCACCGCACGGCCCGCCGCCCGACATCCCCCCAGGCGGCGGCCAGCGCGCGCTCGAAGGCGACGATCGGCTCCTCCCCGCGCGCCGCGAGGCAGCGCTGCGTCGCCGACCACGAGCGGAGGTAGCCCGTGAATTGCTCGAGCGTCCAGTCCTCGTGCAGCTCGAGCGGCGGCGGCACGAGCTCGTCGATCGGCAGCGCGATGGACCGGTACCGGTCGTTCACGAGCTGCCGCTCGGGCGGCCAGTAGTGGCCGAGCGTGACGTCGGCATGGTGGCGCGTCAGCGCGTCCACCTCGGGGCTCACCGCGCTGTACTCATAGGTGAAGACGGCGAGCACCCCGCCCGGCTGGAGCACGCGGCGCGCCTCACGCACGAAGGCGTCCACGTCGAACCAGTGGAGTGCCTGTCCGACCGTGACGAGCTGCGCACTCCCCGCCTCGAGCCCCGACGCGTAGTCGGCCGTCGCGTACGTGATGCGCGGATGCGCCTCCGCGTTCGCGATCTGCGCGGCGCTCGCATCGGTGGCGTGCACCCGGGCGAAGCGCGTGACGAGCCCGGTCGCGACCTGGCCGTTCCCGGTGCCGGCGTCCCACGCGAGGGCCGTCCCCGGCGCGACGGTCGCCAGCCAATGGAAGAGCGCGAGCGGATAGCGCGGCCGGTGCTTCGCGTAGAGGCCGGCGTGCGACGAGAAGTGATCCGCGAAGGCGCGGGTGTTGCGGGACTTCACGGCGCGTCCGCGACCACCAGCGCGAGCCGGTCGCCGCGCGGGCTGATGGCGAGGCGCGTGACGTCGCGCACCCCGAGGTAGGCGAGGTCGGCGAGCACGTCCCAGCGATCGTCCACGCGCAGGAACAGGCGCGTCCCCGCTGCGGTGATGAGGTGGCCGCCCGGGGTCCAGAGGTGGTAGTCCGCGCCCGCCGGCGCCGGCGCGATGCGCCGCGTCCCGTGGGTGCGGAGGTCCACTTCGCTGATCCAGTTGGTGTCGGCGCCTTGCTGCAGGTAGGTGAAGGCGTCGCGGCCCGGCACGCGCGCGAGGGCGCGCCCGATGTCGCGCGCCAGCGTGTCCGCCCGCTCGGTGCGCGCGTCCACGACGACCAGCGCATTGGGACGGCCGAGCACGAACGTCCCCAGGGTCGCCCCCACCCACACGTGGTAGCCCACCGGCCGCAGGGCGCGCAGCACGAGCGTCGGCGACGTGCCGTCATCGTCGAACCGCCAGAGGCGCTGGGTCGAGTCCTGCTCGACGCGGATCACCGAGAAGCCGGTGCCGTCGGGGATGGGGGTGGCCGAGTACTCGCTCTCCGGGGTATCGGTCACGCGCACCGACGCCCCCCCCGTGACGGGGACGCGCCAGATGTCGGTCTGCCCGTCGCCGCGGTTGCTCGTGTAGAGCAGCGCCGCCCCGTCGCGCGTGAAGGCCGGCTGATTGTCGTAACCGGCCCGCCGCGTGACGTTCAGCGGCGTGCCGAGGGTGACGCGGCTGCCCATCTCGGCGAGGGGCACGACGAGGATGTCGGTCCCGCCCTGCGCCGACGCGCTTCGGGCCCCGAGCACCGTCAGGAGCGCGACCACGAGTCCCGCGCCGGTCACCATCGTCGTCCGCATCACGCCTCCTCGCCAGGGTCCGCCGCGACGAGCATGCCGCGGCATTCGCCGAATCCGATCCGCACCGCGCCCGGTGCCTCGCACCAGCCGCGCAGGATCACCTCATCGCCGTCGGCGAGGAAACTGCGCGTCTCGCCGGTCGACGCCAGTGTCACCGGCTCCGCCCCGCGCCACGCGAGCTCCAGGAGGCACCCGCGGGACGTGCGCTCGGGCCCCGAGACGGTGCCGCTCGCCAGCAGGTCGCCGGGACGGAGGTTGCAGCCGTTCGACGCGTGGTGCGCCAGCAGCTGCGCGAGCGTCCAGTACATCGTCGTGAACCCCCCGTGGCTCAGCCGCTCGGGCCCGACGCCGCGCGCGCGCATCGACGCGGTGCGGAGCCACACCTCGAGCGTGATTCCCACGGCGCCGGCGGCCGCGTTCCCCCGATCCTGCAGGTACGGGAGCGGCGCCGGCTCGTCCGCTGCGCGCGCGCGCGCCGGCGCACGGAACGGCGCGAGCGCATCGAGCGTCACGACCCACGGCGAGACGGTCGTCGCGAAGTTCTTCGCGAGGAAGGGGCCCAGCGGCTGGTACTCCCACGACTGGATGTCGCGCGCCGACCAGTCGTTGACGAGGACCAGTCCCGCGATGTGCCCTTCCGCCTCGCGGAGCGGGATCGGCGTGCCGAGCGGATTCCCTCCCGCGATGAACGCCCCGACCTCGAGCTCGTAGTCCATCCGCGCACTCGCGCCGAACGTCGGCGGCCCCTCGGGCCGTGCCGCGAGCTGCCCGTGCGGCCGACGGACCGGCGTCCCCGTCGGGATCAGCGAGGACGAACGCCCGTGGTAACCGATCGGCACGTGCCGGTAGTTCGGGAGCAGCGGTTGGTCGGGCCGGAACATCGACCCGACGTTCGTGGCGTGGTCGATGCTCGCGTAGAAGTCCGTGTAGTCGCCCACCGCGCACGGGAGCTGCATCGTGACCTCGCGCATGGGACGGAGCAGGCGCGCCGCATCGCCCTGCCCGCGCACCCCGGCGGGCGTGTCCGCGCGCAGGAGCACACTCACGCGGCCGCGCAGCGCGGTGAGCGCCGCCCGTCCGCACGCGAAGAGCGCGTTGAGCGGGCCCTGTCCGAGCGCCTCGGCCGTCGCGGCGGGCAGACCGTCGAGGTGCCCGCCGTCGCGCGCCGCGCGCAGGTCGAGCACCTGGTCGCCGATCGCGACGCCGACATGCGCGGCCCCGTCGGCAACGAAGCAGCCGAGCGGCAGGTTCTGGATCGGGAAGTCCGTCCCCTCCGCGTGCGCGGAGGGGACCCAGCAGCGCAACGCCGGGTCGAGCGTGGGATCCGTCGCCATCGTCTAGAGCATCCGGAGCGAGGTGAGGTCCTGCACCGGCTCCGCGAACGAGCAGGAGCCGAAGGAGCCGGCGAAGGTCGCGCGCGCCTCGGCGAGCGCGGCGCGCGACAGGTGGTGGCCGCGCCAGGTGATCGCGTCGTCGGTCAGCGCGATCGCCGACGGGTCGCGCTCCTCGAGGAGCGGCGCGACCGCGTCGGGCGCCGCACCCGCACGGAGCAGCGCCGCCGCGAGGAAGACGTTGAGGAAACCGAACATCGTCGCGCGCGGCGCATCGGGGGCGTACGTGAGCGGATGCTCGCCGCGCAGCGGATGGTGCAGCCCGGCCGTCGCCTTGAACGGCACGCCATGCCTCGCGCACGCCACGAGGAAGCGGAGCACCGCCTCGGGCGACGGGAACGCGTCAAGGGTCACGCCGCCGGTGCGGATCTTCGCGCGCATCCCGTGCGCGGCGAGCGCCGCGACGAGCGGCGCCGGGTCGTCACGCACCGCGAGTTCCACGTACACGGTATGGCGCGCGGCGAACGCGGCCGCGAGCGCCGCGATGGCGGCGGGGTCCTCGGCCTTCGCCTCGATCGTGTCCACGACCGACCGCGAGCCGTGCGCCGCGGCGAACCTCGCGATCGCGTCGGCATCCGCGACACCGCCCAGCACGCTGGTCGGCCACGCGACCGCGCGCGTCGGCAGCGCCGCGGCGAACTCGTCCAGTCGCGCCGCCGGCACCACGAAGCGCCCGAGCATCGCGCGTTGCGGGCCCGCCCGGTGCGCCGCGTACTCGGCGACCGCCACCGGCATCGCGCGCGCCGCCGGCGGGAAGAGACCGGCGTAATCGATGAGGCCGGCGAGCAGCGCATCACGCGCCCGCGTCCCGGCTGCCGGACCGCCGGCGGCGTTCACGGGCCGCTCCCGACCTTCAGCGTGAGGGACCACTGCCGCACTTCACCCGGGGTCAGCCAGGCGACCGCCTGCCAATCCCCGAGCGCATCGGCGAGACGGTCCGGCGCACCGAGCGACGGCTGCAGTACCAACGCGGGCACCCGGCGCGACAGCAATCCGCCGCGCACGCCCGAGCGCGCCGCCCCGCGGTCGAGCAGCAACCCGCAATGCAGGCCACCCGCACCGTCCACGCCGATGGTGAGCGCCTGCGCCCCCTGCCGCACCTGCACCTGCGAGCGCGCACGCCCGAGGTCGACCCACGCGTGCACCGAGGCCCGCCGCGGCAACTCCCACGGCGTGGCGAGGTCGCGCGAACGGCCCTCGAGGGTGAGGCGCGGCCATTGATGCGTGCCGCCGAGCACGGCGGCGCCGTCCGCACCGGTGACCGACTGCACGCGGAGGCGCGCGGCGTCGGGCAGCTTCAGTCGCGTGGTCCCATCGAGCGGCATCACGAGGCACGCCGACCAGAGGAACGGGAGCCGCTGCTCGCCGATGTTCGTCGCCTCGTAGCGCACCTCGAGGGTGCCATCGGCGCGGAGGTGCAGCGTGCGTTCGAGCGTCCACGGTAGCCGCTCGCCGCGCCACGTGCACCGGAGCCGGTGCCCATCCGCGCCCGTGCGGAGCTCGATCGACGGGACCTGCAGGCGGGCCTCACCGCCGGCCGGGATGGCGCGGCCACCATACCCCTTCACCCATTCGGGCACGGTGCCGGCCGCCGCGGCCGGCGCGCATTCGTCCCAGCCGGCGCCGGCGAGCACGCTCGCCTCC
>JAIBBJ010000159.1 GCA_019694735.1 Gemmatimonadaceae bacterium
CCGGAGTCCGCGGCGCTCCCGGCGATCCTCGTGCACAGTGCGCGCGGCGACTACAACTTCGGCAGCGGGATGCTGGTCGCGAAGTACGTCGCGCGGCTGCGCCAGGCGAACACCGGCACGCGGCCGGTGCTGTGGACCGAGACCGAGGGCGGGCACGAGCCGGTGTTCTACGGGCCGCCGCGGGCAGCGGCCGCGACGTTCGCGTTCCTGTTCTGGCAGACCGGGGACCCGCGTTACCAACCGCGGTGACGGCGGGTATCCTTCGACCATCGCCCCTTCCCTTCACGCGCCTCACCCATGCCGCGCCTCATCGTCCACAGCTACACGATCTCGCTCGACGGCTACGGCGCCGGGCCGCACCAGTCGCTGGAGGCGCCGCTCGGGGAGGGCGCCGAGTCCTTGCACGCGTGGCTCACGGGGACGCGGTTCTTCATGCGGATGACCGGGCGCGACGGCGGCACGACGGGCGCCGACAATGCCTTCGCCGAGCAGGGGATGGCGAACATCGGCGCGTACATCCTGGGGCGGAACATGTTCGGGCCGGTGCGCGGGCCGTGGCCGGACGAGTCGTGGCGCGGCTGGTGGGGGCCGAACCCGCCGTACCACACGCCGACGTTCGTGCTGACGCACCACGCGCGGGCGCCGCTCGTGATGGAGGGCGGGACGACGTTCCACTTCGTGACCGACGGGATCGACGCGGCGCTCGACCGGGCGCGCGCGGCCGCCGGCGACCGGGACATCCGGCTGCTCGGGGGCGCGCAGACCATCCGGCAGTATCTCCTCGCGGGGCTGGTGGACGAGATGCAGCTCGCGGTGTCGCCGGTGCTGCTCGGGTCGGGGGAATCGCTGTTCGAGGGGCTCGACCTGCCGCAGCTCGGCTACCGCGCGAGCGGGTACGCGGCGGGGGAACGGGCGGCGTTCATGACGGTGACACGCGCGTGACGAAGGCGTCGAAGCGGTCGAGCTTCGCCTCCCACTCCCGCCGCCGCGCCGCGATCCAGTCCTCGGCCACCTGGAGCCGCTCGGGGACGAGCTCGTAGGTCCGCACGCGGCCGCGCTTGCGCGAGCGGACGAGGCGGCTCCGCTCCAGCACGGCGAGATGCTGCACGAACGACGGCAGCCGCATGCCGAAGGGCGCGGCGAGCTCGCTCACGGTGGCCGGGCCGTCGCCGAGCCGTTCGAGGACGCGCCGGCGCGTGGGGTTGGCGAGGGCGTGGAAGATCTCGTCGGTCGCGGCGGCGCGCACCATCGTCGCTCCGGGACCGTCAGTGCCCGACGCGCGTGAAGCGCACGTCGCGTGAGCGGCCGTTGGCGGCGTAGAACGCGACGACCACGCCGTTCCGGTCGCGCTCGAAGGTGAAGGTGAGGTCGCGTCCGCTGAAGCTGTCGGCGGCGGCGCCGGGCTCGAGACGGGCCTCGTCGCGGCGGCGCTGCTGCACGAAGAGCGAGTCGCCGCGGACGACGAGCGTCATCGCGGTCTCGAGCTCGGCGCTCTCGTAGCGGCCCTCGTACGCGCGCAGGTCGCGTGCGACGGCGGCGGGCGGGGTGTCGGCGACGCGGGTGGCGCGCTGCTCCCCGCCCTGCACGAGCGTCATCCGCTGCGCGCGGCCGTCGGGGCCGCGGGTGAAGCGGAGCTGCGCCGCGACGCCGCTGATGTCGAAGGTCGTGTCGGAGGTCGGCACGATGGGGATCGCCTGCTGGCCGGTGGCCTGCACCTTGAAGGCGGCGCCATCCTTGAAGAGCCGGAGCACGAAGGCCGGCGCCGCGTCGAGCGCGTAGCGCCCCTCGAGGCCGGCGAAGCGCTCGGCGGTCATCGCGGCGGGATCGTAGCGGCCGCCGGCGGCGACGGCGCGCACCGAGTCGCGGAACGCGTCGGCGAAGAAGAGGTTCGCGAGCTCGAAGGCGAGGTTGGAGCCGAAGCCGGCGTCGTTGCTCTGCACGGTCACGCCGGCGTCGATCGCGGGATACATCGCGAGCATCGAGCGGTGGGCGATGTCGGCGCCGCCGTGGTGCACGCGCCGCTGGCCGCGCTGCGTATCGAGGAAGAGCCCCATGCCGTAGCCGCTCATCTTGCCGTCGGTGAGGCGGGTGTCGGTCATCATCTGGTCGAAGATCGCGCGGGTGCCGACGCGCGGCGCGGCGCTCTGCATGTTCTCGGCCCAGCGCTGCAGGTCCTCGACGGTGGTGTAGATGCCGCCGGCGCCGAGCGCGCCGGCGAGGTCGCCGGTCTCGCGGTAGCCGCCGGCGGTGGCCTCGTAGCCGGGCGCGCCGCCGGGGACGATCACGGTGCGGTCGGTGCGCACCATCGAGTGCGTCATCCCGAGCGGCGTGAAGACCTCGTCCCGCACGAAGGTGGCGAAGTCCTTCCCCGAGGTGCGCTCGACGAGGATCGCGGCGAGGGCGAAGGCGGTGTTGTTGTAGTTGAACTCGGCGCCGGGCGCGTTCTGGAGCTTCGGCTGGCGGCGGACGATCTCGAAGAGCTCCTCGCGCGCGATCCAGTCGCGGCCGACGTTGCGGTCGGTCATGTCGAGGAGGTTGAGGAACTCGCGGAGCCCCGACGTGTGGGTGAGGAGGTGCCGGACGCGCACGGTGTCGCCGAGCGGGGGGAGCTCGGGGAAGTGCTTCCGGATGTCGTCGTCGAGGGAGAGCTTGCCGCGCGACGCCTGGAGGAGGACGGCGAAGGCGGTGAACTGCTTGGAGGTGGAGCCGATGTTGGTGGGCGTCTCGGGGCGGTACGGGATGCCGTAGGCGAGGTTGGCGGCGCCGTAGCCGCGGGTGTAGAGCACGCGGCCGCCGCGCCAGACGCGGATCACCGCCCCGGGGACGCCGGGGGCGTCGTAGCGGGCGAGGAGCTGGTCGGTGCGGCGGCGCGGGTCGCGCGCGAGCGGCTCCTGGCGGTCGAGGCGGATGGTGAAGGCGGCGGGCTTGCCCTCGGCGGCGGTGACCTCGAGGCGGTACGTGCCGGCGGCGCCGATGATGGCCGAGAAGCGGAGGTCGCCGGTGCCGGGGCCGGCGTAGGTGCCGCGCGCGGTGCCGTCGGCGCCGAGGAGTCGCACCGACACGGGGGCCTCGCGCTGCGTGACGACGCCGAGGACGAAGGTGCTGTCGGCGGCGGTGAGGGTGAAGCGCGCGGTGTCGGCCTTGCCGACGCGGCCGTCCACGGCAACGCCGCGGGTGAGGGCGGCGGGGGCCTGCGCAGGGGCGGCCTGGGCGGCGAGGGACGTCGCGACGGACGCGGTGGTGACGACGAGGGCGGCGGCGAGGCGCGGGGCGAGCAGGCGGGACATCGGGGTCGGGTGGAGGACGCGGGAAATAGGCCGCGCACGCCGGGGCGGCGCCAGTGGCGTCAGGCCGGTGGCGGTCCCTCGCGCATGCGGAATGGCGCGGTGGCGTCCCGCGCCGCACATTCGCCCGGTCTCCGACCCGATCCCGATGCGACTCGCCCGTCCGTTCGTGCTGCTGGTCCTCTCGCTCGCCGCGCCGGCCGCCGACGCGCAGGGCGTCCTCGGCGGGCGCGTGATGCAGGCGGGCACGGACGAGCCGCTCGCCTGCCTCGGCGTGGCGCTGGTGTCGGAGTCCGAGAGGCTGATCGGCCAGACGCGGACGCGGCGGGACGGGACGTTCGACCTCGCGGCGCCGGAACAGCCGGGGCTCTACCGGATCTACTTCGTGGGGCTGGGGCTGGAGCTCGTGGACACGGACACGCTGCGGTTGGGGCCGACGACGGACTTCGAGATCCCGTTCCGGATCGCGCTCACGCGGTCCCGGGGGACGATGACGGCGGCGAGCCTGACGCACGCGGGGATCGACCTCGAGCCGCGCCCGACCGCGGGGCGCCCCGCCCTGCGCTATCCCGCGGAACTGCGGGAGAACGGGACCGAGGGCCGCGTGATCATGGGCTTCGCGATCGACACGGCGGGCCGCGTGGACCCGCGCACGGCGCTGGTGCTGGAGAGCGCGCATCCGCTGTTCACGGCGTCGGTGCGGAGCGCGCTGGCGTCGCTGCGGTTCTCGCCGGCGCAGTACAGCGGGGCCCCGCAGTGCATCTTCGTGACGCAGGAGTTCCAGTTCGCGCTGCAGGGGCGGCGCCCCTGACCCGGCCGCGTCAGCGCGGCGTGCGCG
>JAIBBJ010000041.1 GCA_019694735.1 Gemmatimonadaceae bacterium
CGCGCCGGCGTGCAGCCCGCCCCCGCTGCCGACGCGCAGCCGAGCCCCCGCGCGCTCTTCGCGCGGCTCGTCGGCGCCACGCCGGGCGAGATCGCCTACGTCTCCAGCACCAGCGAGGCCGAGAACCTCGTCGTGCGCGCGCTCGGGCTCGACCACCGCCGCGACGGCAACGTCGTCACCGACGGGCTCCACTTCGAGGGCGCGCTGATGCACCTCGAGGTGCTCCGGCAGCGCGGGCTCGAGGTGCGCGTCGTCCGCCCCACCGCCGACGCGCGCGTCCGGCTCGAGGACCTCGACGCCGCGATGGACGCCCGCACGCGGCTCGTCGAGGTCACCGCGACCGCGATGTACAACGGCTTCCAGCACGACCTCGCCGCCATCGCGCGGCTCGCGCATGCGCGCGGCGCGCTCGTGTACGCCGACATCGTGCACGCCGCCGGCGCCGAGCCGCTCGACCTCCCCGCCACCGGCGTGGACTTCGCCGCCTGCTCCAGCTTCAAGTGGCTGATGGGCGACTTCGGGCTCGGCTTCCTGTACGTGCGCGAGGCCGTGCTCGACCGGCTCGAGCGCCCCGTGGTGGGCTACTACCAGGCCCCCGACCTCGCCCAGGACCTCCCGCCGCGCTGGTCGGCGCCGACGCCCGTGCACTTCACGCCCGAGCGCACCGCCGCCGGCCACTTCGAGATGGGCGCGCTCACCGGCAGCGTCGGCACCGGCGTCGCGCTCCTCTCGGCGTCGCTGCGCTACGTGCTCGCGCTCGGCGTGGACCGCATCCAGGCGCACCGCCAGCCGCTGCTCGCGCGGCTGCGCGCCGAGGTGCCGCCGCTCGGCTTCACCTGCGTGACGCCGCCCGGGAGCACCGGCGCGCTCCTCACCTTCACGCGCCCGGGACTCGCGGCCAGCGACCTGCCACGCCGGCTCGCCGCCGCGCAGGTGCACGTGCGCATCGCCGACGACTGGATGCGCTGCTCGCCGTCCGTGTACAACGACGAGTCCGACGTGCAGCGGCTGGTGGCGGCGTTGCGCTGACCGGGCGGCCGCGCCCGGCGGGCGCCGCCGCCCCGACCCTCAGCGCAGCCGGCTCCGTCCCCAGAACCCCGCCGGCGTCCGCGTGAGGCTGTCGAGCCCCGTTCGCTGCAGCGCCAGCGCGATCTCGCGGTCGGCCGCCTCCAGCACGCGCCCCTCGTCCACCGTGAGCACGCGCCGGTCGCGCATCAGCACCTTCCCGTCCACGATCGTCGTGCGCACGTCGTTGCCGTTGGCGAAGTAGGCGACGCGGTAGAGCGGCATCTGCCGTGGCGCGAGGTGCGGGCGCGCCCAGTCGATGAGGATGAGGTCCGCCTTCTTCCCCACCTCCAGCGACCCGATCTCGTCACCGAGGCCGAGCGCGCGCGCGGCGTCGATGGTCACCATCTCGAGCGCCTTGCCCGCCGGCAGCACCGTCGCGTCGCGCAGCCGCGCCCGCTGGTAGCGCATCGCCTGGAAGACGTGCCGGAACATGTCGTAGCTCCGGTCCGGCGCCACGCCGTCGGAGCCGAGCACCACCGTGACGCCGGCGTCGAGCATCTCGACGAGCCGGAACGGCTCGCGCATCGCCGCGTTCGCGCTCGGGTTGTGGACCACCTTCGTCCCCGTGCGCGCGAGGATCGCGATCTCCTCGTCGCTCATCCCCGTCGTGTGCGAGAGCAGCGCGTCCGGCCCGAGGACGTCGAACACCTCGTGCGCGAACCGCACGCTCTGCGTCGAGTGCCCGTCCTGCACGAAGAGCAGGCCGTGCCGCCTGGACAGCGCCCGCGCGGCGCGCGCCTGCGCGACGAGCGAGTCGAGCGCCGCGCCGCGGAGCGGCGTCTGCTCCGGGTGGTGCGTCGGGAAGGCGATCGCGAGGCGCAGGCGCCCGTCGCCCTTCGCGTGCCAGCGGGTGACCAGCGACTCCGACACCGCGAGCTGCTGCGCGAAGGTGACGTCGCGCGGCCGCGCCGTCCCGTCGGACCAGTCCACGTACCGTTTCGGGAAGGGCGGCCGGCGCGGTCCCACCCCGAGGATCAGCCGGATCCCCACCGTGTCGGTCGCCGCGAGGTACGCGTCGCCGTACGCCGTCGCGTCCGTGCGCATCACCATGTCGCCGCCGCCGAGGAAGGTCACCGCGGTGGTCGTCCCGAAGCGCACCCGCTCGATGCCGGTGAGCAGCGCCTCCGTGCGCCAGAACCCCACCCCGCTCCCCTCGGCGTAGATCCGCTCCGTGGCGGGATACCATTCGTCCGTGTCCATGCCGAGCGACTTCACGAGGCCATGCCCCGCGTGCCCGTGCGAATCGATGAGCCCCGGCATCACGATCGTCCGCGACGCGTCGATCGTCTCGCGCGCCGCGTAGCGCGCCGCGAGCGCCGCCGCCGGCCCGATCGCGACGATGCGGTCGCCCTGCACGGCGACCGACGCCGAGTCGAGGACCCGGCGCGCCGGGTCCATCGTGATGATCGTGCCGTTGGCGATGAGGAGGTCGACCGGCTCGCGGGTGTCGCGCGCGCAGCCGGCGGCGAGCGCGAGGAGGAGGACCGCCGCGCGGGCGGCGGACGGGCTGAAGGGGTGGGGGCGCATGCCGCGAATCTATCGTGTCACCGCGCGCCCGCACCGCGCGCCCGCATCACGCGCCTGCGCGGCCTGTCCTTGGCGGTTCCCGCCCCGCGTCGCCGCCGGCCCTGGCGTTATCTTCCGCCTGTGCCCAGTTCCGTCCTCCCCTCCGCCGCCGAGATCCGCGACGCCGCCGCGCGCCTGCAGGGCCTGGTGGTGCACACCCCGCTCATCCCGTCCCCTGCGCTCTCGGCGAGCGTGGGCGGCGAGGTGCTGCTGAAGCTGGAGAACGAGCAGCACGGCGGGTCGTTCAAGCTGCGCGGCGCGCTGAACGCCATCGGCGCCGTGGCCGCGCGCGCGGGCACCGCGGGCACCGCGGGCGTCGTCGCGTCGAGCGCCGGCAACCACGGCATCGGCGTCGCGATGGCCGCCGCGCGGCTCGGCCTCCCGGCGACCGTGTTCGTCCCCGCGACCGCGCCGCAGGTGAAGCGCGACGCCATCGCCGCCGCGGGGGCGACCGTGGACGCCTCCGCGCCGGGGTATGACGACGCCGAGCGCGCCGCGCGCTCCTTCGCTGCGCGCACCGGCGCGACGTTCGTGAGCCCGTGCACCGGCCGCGCGCTGCTCGCCGGCGCCGGCACCGTGGCGAAGGAGATCATGGAGGGCCGGCCCGACGTGCGCACCCTCGTCGTGTGCGTCGGCGGCGGCGGCCTCGCCGGCGGTGTCGGCGGCTGGCTCCGCGGCGCCGCGCCCGGCGTGCAGCTCTACGGGGCGCAGGCCGAGCGGACGAATGCGATGTCGCTCGCGCTCGCGCGGGGCGGTGCCGTGGACATCCCCGACCGTCCCACCCTCGCCGACGGCCTTGCCGGCCTCGTGGACGAGGAGATGTATGCGCAGGGCAAGGCCGCGCTCGACGGTCTCGTGACCGTGGACGAGGCCGCGATCGCCGACGCGATCCGCTGGCTGCACGCGACGCATGGGCTCGTCGTCGAGGGCTCCGGCGCCGTCGGGGTCGCCGCGCTGCGTATCGGCGCCCTCCGTCCGCGCGCCTTCCCCGTGGCCGTCGTGGTGAGCGGCCGCAACATCGACCGCACCAGGTGGGACGCCATCCTAGCCGGCGGCGGCGTCCCGGCATGAGCCTGTGGGACCGCGTGCGACAGGCCCTCGGCGCCCCACCGGCCGCGGGCGCCGGCCCCGCGGCCGATGCCCCGTGCGAGGGGCTGCTGTGCGGAAGCGTCCTCTCCGAGATCGGCCCGCCGGTGATCCTGCGATCGCTCGCCGCGACCGTGGCCGCCGAGCTCGAGGCGGGCGAGCCGGGCCAGCGCTATCCGATGCTGGCGCAGCTGCTCGCACGAGGGCGGATCGAGGCGTCCGAGAGCGCGGCCGCGCTCGCCGAGTGGCGGGGGATGCGGGAGGCGCTGATGGCGGTGCCCGTGTCGCGGATGCGGTGGGCGGGGGCGGCCGGGTCGGCGAACGCGCCGAAATCCGCGCCGGCGTCCGTGCCGGCATCCGTGCCGGCATCCGCGCCGACGTCCGTGCCGG
>JAIBBJ010000169.1 GCA_019694735.1 Gemmatimonadaceae bacterium
GCCCGCGGAAGTACTCGATGGTGCGGACGAGCCCCTCGCGCAGCGGGACCGTCGGCTCCCAGCCCAGGAGGGACCGGGCACGGGTGATGTCGGGCTGCCGCACCTTGGGATCGTCGGTCGGGAGCGGATGCGTCTTGATAACCGAGGCGGACCCCGTGAGTTCCCGCACCAGCTCGGCGAGCTGCCGGACCGTGAACTCGTTCGGGTTCCCGATGTTGACCGGCATCGTCTCGGCGCTCTGGAAGAGGCGGTAGATCCCCTCGACCTCGTCGGTGACGAAGCAGAAGGATCGGGTCTGCGCCCCGTCGCCGTAGACCGAGAGGGGCTCGCCGCGCAGCGCCTGCACGACGAAGTTCGAGACGACCCGCCCGTCGCCGGGCCGCATCCGGGGGCCGTAGGTGTTGAAGATGCGCACGATCCGGGTGTCGAGGCCGTGGGCGCGGTGGTACGCCATCGTGATCGCCTCGGCGAAGCGCTTCGCCTCGTCGTAGCAGCCGCGGGGACCGATCGGGTTGACGTTCCCCCAGTAGGCCTCCGGCTGCGGATGCACGAGCGGGTCGCCGTACACCTCGGAGGTCGAGGCGAGCAGGAACCGGGCGCCCTTCGCCTTCGCGATGCCGAGGGCGTTGTGCGTCCCGAGGGAACCGACCTTGAGGGTCTGGATCGGCATCTCGAGGTAGTCCACCGGGCTCGCCGGCGACGCGAAGTGGAGCACGCCGTCGAGCGCCCCGGCCACGTACGTGTAGTCCGAGATGTTGTGACGCAGGAACGTGAACCGTTCGTGCCCCATCAGGTGCGCGATGTTGTCGGGGTGACCCGTGAGGAAGTTGTCCAGCCCGACGACGGTGTGCCCGTCCCGGAGGAAGCGGTCGGCGAGGTGCGACCCGAGGAAACCCGCCGCCCCCGTGATGAGGACCCTCACTCGCGACCCCGGCCGATCGAGCGATACGTGAAGCCGAGCGACCGGACCTTCTCGGGGTCGTAGAGGTTGCGCCCGTCGACGAGCACCGGCCGCCGCAGGGCGGCCTTCACCCGCGCGAGGTCGGGGAAGCGGTACTCGTTCCACTCGGTCACGATGACGAGGGCATCGGCACCGGCGACGGCATCGTAGGACGTCCGCGCATAGGTGATCCGGTCGCCGAGCCGCCGCTCCGCCTCGTGCATCGCGGCGGGGTCGTGCGCCACCACCGTCGCACCGGCCGCCAGGAGCGCCTCGATGAGGGTCAGCGCCGGCGACTCGCGCATGTCGTCGGTGTTCGCCTTGAAGGCGAGCCCCCACAGCGCGACCCGCGCCCCCCGAACCTCGCCACCGAGCGCGGCACGGACCTTGTCGAACAAGCGCGTCTTCTGGCGCTCGTTCGCCTCCTCGACCGCCACGAGGACCTGCATCGGGGCCCCGGCGTCGTGGGAGGTCTTCACCAGCGCCTTCACGTCCTTGGGGAAGCACGAGCCCCCGTAGCCCGGCCCCGGGAACAGGAAGGCCGGCCCGATGCGCGCATCGGACCCGATGCCCTTCCGCACGAGGTCCACGTTGGCCCCGACCCGCTCGCAGAGGTTCGCGATCTCGTTCATGAACGAGATGCGCGTCGCGAGCATCGCGTTGGCCGCGTACTTGGTCATCTCCGCCGAGGGGATGTCCATGAAGATCACCGGCTTGCCGGTGCGCACGAACGGCGAGTAGAGCTCCGCCATCCGGTCGCGGGCGAACTCGCTCGCGACGCCGACCACCACGCGGTCGGGTTTCATGAAGTCGTCGACCGCCGCCCCCTCCTTCAGGAACTCCGGATTGGAGCACATGTGGAACGGATGCGCGATCAGCGGCCGGATCGCCGCCGCGACCTTGTCCGCCGTGCCGACGGGCACGGTGGACTTCGTGACGACGACGATCTCGCGCGTCGCGTGGCGGCCGATCGTCTCGGCGACGGCGAGCACGTGCTTGAGGTCCGCCGAGCCGTCCTCGTCGGGCGGCGTCCCGACCGCGATGAAGATGACCTCGGCCGAGGCCACGGCCGCCGGCACGTCGGTGGTGAACGTGAGGCGACCCGCCGCCTGGTTGCGGGCCACGTACGCCTCGAGCCCGGGCTCGTAGATCGGGAGCACGTTCCGCCGCAGCCCGTCGATCTTCGCCGCATCCACGTCGGCGCACACCACATCGTTGCCCGTCTCGGCGAAGCACGCGCCGACGACGAGCCCCACGTAGCCGGTCCCGATGACCGTGATCCTCACGCGGCCCCCGAGCCCCCCTGGGGGCGGGACGAGGTGAGCGCCACCACGCGCGCCCGGCCGGGGGTCACCTTCGCCATCACGTTCCGCGCGTCCACGACGAGCGCCGCCCGGTCGGCCACGCGCTGGTAATCCACGACCTTGTGGTCGGTCACCACCACCACGACGTCGACCGCGTCGAGCAGCGCGTCCGTGAGCGCCACCCCGGTGAACTCGTGCCCGTCCTCGCGGAACGACGGGATGTGCGGGTCGTGGTACTGCACGTGCGCACCACGCTCCTCCAGCAGCCGCATCACGTCGAGCGCGGGGCTCTCGCGCATGTCGTCGATGTCGCGCTTGTACGCGACCCCGAGGATCAGCACCTTCGCGCCCTTCACCGCCTTGCGGTCATCGTTGAGCGCCCATGCCACCTTCTCGACCACGTAGTCCGGCATCGCCGAGTTGACCTCGGAGGCCAGGTCGATGAACCGCGTCTTGTAGTTCAGGGCCCGCATCTTCCACGCCAGATAGTGCGGATCGAGCGGGATGCAGTGGCCGCCGATGCCGGGACCCGGCGTGAACTTCATGAACCCGAACGGCTTCGTCGCCGCCGCGTCGATGACCTCCCAGACGTCCACGCCAAGCCGGTCGCAGACGATCGCCATCTCGTTGACCAGCCCGATGTTCACCGAGCGGAAGGTGTTCTCCAGCAGCTTCACCAGCTCCGCCGCCTCCGGGCTCGAGACCGGCACGACCGTGTCGATCGTGCTCTGGTAGAACGCCGTCGCCACGGTGTTGCAGGCGGCCGTGATGCCGCCCACCACCTTCGGGGTGTTCTTGGTGTGGAACGTCGGATTCCCCGGATCCACGCGCTCCGGGCTGAACGCGAGGAAGACGTCCGAACCGACCGCCAGCCCGCGGGCCTCCAGCCGTGGCTGGAGCAGCTCGCGCGTCGTCCCGGGGTACGTCGTGCTCTCGAGCACGATGAGCATGCCGCGATGCGCGTGCGCCGAGACCGTCTCGGCCGCCGAGAGCACGTAGGACATGTCCGGGTCCCGCGTCTTGGCGAGCGGCGTCGGCACGGCGATCGAGACGGTGTCGGCGCGGTCCAGCGCCGCCGGGTCGGTCGTGGCGACGAACTTCCCGCTCCTGACGTGGCGCGCGACCTGCTCGGCCGGCACATCCTGGATGTGCGATTCGCCGCGCATCAGCAGGTCGCAGACGCGCGCGCTGACATCGTAGCCGACGACCTGGAACCCGGCCTCGCAGAGCTCCATCGCGAGCGGGAGGCCGACGTAGCCGAGCCCGATCACCGAGCTCACGGCGGAACGATCCTGGATCCTCTGCAGCAGCGCCTGCTGGGTGCTCATCGACGGGATTGGTGTGGGGAGACGGTCACTTGCCGAAGAACGAGCGCACGGCCGCGACGACCTCGTCGAGCTGCGCGCGGGTCAGTTCCGGATAGATCGGGAGCGACACGACCTCCTGCGACGCGCGCTCGGCCTCGGGGCAGGTCCCGGCGCGGTAGCCGAGATGGGCGAAGCAGGGCTGCAGGTGGAGCGGCAGCGGATAGTAGACGCTGTGGCCGATCCCCTTCGCCTTGAGGTGGTCCTTCAGGGCATCCCGCCGCGGCACCCGGATCGTGTACTGGTTGAAGATCGACTCGTTCGCCGGATCGATGTACGGCGGCACGACGTCGTCGAGATCGGCGAATGCGGCCGTGTAGTGGGCCGCGTTGTCGCGCCGCTTGGCGCTCCACGACGCGAGATGCGGCAGCTTCGCCGACAGCACCGTGGCCTGCAGCGCGTCCAGCCGCGAGTTGTACCCGACCTCCTCGTGGAAGTACGTCTGCACCG
>JAIBBJ010000039.1 GCA_019694735.1 Gemmatimonadaceae bacterium
GGCCCGCGCCCACCGGGACCGCCGCGGCCACGGCCGCCGCCCGGACCACCACGTCCGCGCCCCGCCGGGGCGCCACCACCAGTCTGCTCAGCCATTTAGAACTCCAGCCCGCCTTCGCGGGCTCCGTCGGCCACCGCCTTCACGCGGCCGTGGTACTGGTAACCCGCGCGGTCGAACACGACCTTCGTGATCCCCGCCGCCTTCGCCTGCTCGGCCACGCGCTTGCCGACCTCGACCGACTTCGCGGTCTTCTTCCCGGTCAGCCCGGCGTCCGTCACCGTCATCAGGGTCCGCTTGGCCACGTCGTCCACCAGCTGCGCGGACATGTGCTTCAGCGACCGGAACACCACGAGGCGCGGCCGCTCGGCCGTCCCCGACACCTTCGCCCGCACGCGGACGTGGCGCCGGGCCCGGAGGCCCGCCCGCGTCTTCGGTACACGCTTCCCCGGCATCACTTACCTCCCGCCTTGCCGGCCTTCCGCCGGATCGTCTCGCCCGTGTACTTGATGCCCTTGCCCTTGTAGGGCTCGGGCGGCCGCAGCGAGCGGATCTCCGCCGCCACCTGGCCGACCTTCTCCTTGTCCGCGCCCTCGATCACGACCTGCGTGGGCTGCGGGGCCGTCAGCTTGATGCCGGCCGGCGCCTTGTACTGGATCTGGTGCGAGTAGCCCAGCGCGAGCTGCAGCCCGAAGGGCTTCGGCTCGGCCTTGTAGCCCACGCCCGTGATCTCCAGCGACTTCACGTACCCCTTCGCGCACCCCTCGATCATGTTGGCGATCAGGGTCCGCGAGAGGCCGTGCAGCGACTTGTGCGCCGACTCGTCCGAGGGGCGGGACACCGTGATGGTGCTCCCCTCGAGCTTCACGCCGATCTCCGGATGGATCGTGCGGGTGAGCTCGCCCTTCGGGCCCTTCACGTGGACGGTGTGCCCGTCCACCTTCACCGTGACGCCGGCCGGGACCTGGACCGGCAGCTTTCCGATTCGCGACATGGGCGGCTCCTTACCAGACGAGGGCGAGGAGTTCGCCGCCGGTGCGCGCCTGGCGCGCCTGGCGGTCGGTCATCAGCCCCTGCGAGGTGCTCAGGATGGCGACGCCGAGGCCGTTGCGGACGCGCGGGATCTCCGTCGCGCCGACGTACTGGCGAAGGCCCGGCGACGACACGCGCTTGAGCTCACGGATCACCGGCGTGTTGCCGGCGTACTTGAGCGCCACGCGGAGGACCTTGCGGCCGTCCTCGGTCTCGAGCGTCTTGTAGTCGGAGATGAAGTTCGACTCCTTGAGGAGCCGCGCGATCTCCACCTTCATCTTGGACGCCGGGATGTCCACGCGGCGATGCTTCGAACCGACAGCATTGCGGATCCGCGTGAGCATGTCGGCGATCGGGTCGGTCATGCTCATGAACTGCGATCTCCTATGGTATCCGGCACGGCCGGACCTGTAGGATGGGATGGGAGTGGTTCCGGGGACGGAGTGCCGCCCGGCCTGCTCCCGTTGGTCCTGCGGACGGGGCCACGGTGCGGGGCGCGCGGCGGTGCCGCGCGGTCCCGCCCCGGAGGGCCCGCGTCATGGTCCTACCAGGACGCCTTGCGGACGCCCGGCAGGAGGCCCTGCAGCGCCATCTCGCGGAACGCGATGCGGCTCAGGCCGAACGCCGCGATGTAGGCGCGGCTGCGGCCGGTCATCTGGCACCGGTTGCGCACGCGCGCCGCGGCGCCGTTGCGCGGGAGCTTCTGCAGCGCGACCTGCGCCGCCCGCTTCTCCTCGTCCGTCGCCTTCACGCTGCGGACCGTGTCGGCGAGCGCCTTCCGCTTGGCGGCCTGCTGGGCCACCATCCGCTTCCGGCGCTCGTTCTTCTCGATCGTGCTCTTCTTCGCCATGGTCGGTGCGCTCCTCAGGCCCGGACGACGATCGGCTTGTCGTCGCCGCGGAACGGCATGCCGAGCTCGCGCAGGAGCGCGAACGCGACGTCGTCCCGGGTGGTGGTGGTCACGAACGTCAGGTCCATGCCATGGATCTGCTCGACGAGATCGTAGTTGACCTCGGGGAAGATCATCTGCTCCTTGATGCCGAGGCTGTAGTTGCCGCGGCCGTCGAACGAGCGGGTCGAGAGCCCGCGGAAGTCACGGATGCGCGGGATCGCCGTCGAGATGAACCGGTCGAGGAACTCCCACATCCGCGCCCCGCGCAGCGTCACCGCCGCGCCGATCTCCTGGCCCTCGCGCAGCCCGTAGTTGGCGATCGACTTCTTCGCCTTCGTCCGGATCGGCTTCTGGCCGGTGATCACGGCGAGCTCGTCCACGATCGCATCGAGGACCTTGGGCTGCTTGATCGCCTCGCCCATGCCCACGTTGATCGTGATCTTCTCGAGCGTCGGGATCTGGTGCGGGTTGGCCAGCGCGAACTGCTTCGCGAGGTTCGCCCGCACGGTCTTCAGGTAGTACTGGTACAGGCGCGGGGCCGGGGCCGGCGTGCCGGCGCCCTTGTGCTCCTTCGGGAGCATCGAGGCGCGCTTGTCGCCGCCCGACGCCCCACCCTTCTTCGCCCCACCCTGCTGCTTGGTCGTCGCCATCGGTCAGTCCTCGGTCAGCGGTTGCGGAGGATCGGCTCGCCGCTCTTCGCGCTCACGCGCTCCTTCGTCCGCTCCTTCGTCTTCGGGTCCACGTCCACGCGCGTGCGCACGCGGGTCGGCTTGCCCGACTTGGGGTCGAGGAGCATCACGTTCGAGAGCGCGATGGTGCGCGGCATCTCGATGATCCCCGACTGCTCCTCGGCGGTCCGCGCCCGGCGGTGCTTCTTGAGCATCTTGAAGCCCGCGCCCTCGACGGTCACGCGCCCCGCCTTGAGGTCGACGCTGATCACCTTCCCTTCCTTGCCCTTGTTCTCGCCGCGCATGACCATCACCGCGTCACCCTTGGTGATCGCCGTGCGGACCCGCGCCGCGTTCCGCTCGTGACGGACGACGTTCTTCCGCCCGGCGGTCTTCCGGTACTTGAGGATGCGCATCTCAGATCACCTCGGGGGCCAGCGACACGATCTTCATGTAGCGCTTCTCGCGCAGCTCGCGGGCCACCGGCCCGAAGATGCGGGTCGCGCGCGGCTCGCCCTTGTCGTCGATGATGACGACCGCGTTCTCGTCGAACTTGATGTACGACCCGTCCTTGCGGCGGGTCTCCTTCACGGTGCGGACGACGACGGCCTTCGCCACGTCGCTCTTCTTCACGGTCCCGTTCGGGAGCGCGTCCTTGACCGCCACCACGACCTTGTCGCCAAGGCCGGCGTAACGGCGGCGCGTCCCGCCGAGCACGCGGATCACGAGCGCCTTCTTGGCGCCCGAGTTGTCCGCCACCTTCACCACGGATTCCTGTTGGATCATCGGTCGTCGTCTCCCTTAGCGCGCGCGCTCGACGATCTCGAGGAGCCGCCACCGCTTGTCCTTCGACAGCGGGCGGGTCTCCACGATGCGCACGGTGTCGCCGACCTTCGCCGAGTTCTGCTCGTCGTGCGCCTTCAGGCGCGTGGTCTTGGTCACCATCTTCCCGTACACGGGGTGCGGGACGCGGCGGTCGATCGCCACGACCACCGTCTTCGCCATCTTGTCGCTCACCACCACGCCCTGGCGCACCTTGCGCGAGGACCGGCCGGCGGCGGCGTTCTTCACGGTCTCAGCCATTCAGTTCTCCTCGCGCGCCTCTCAGCGCGCGGCCTCCGTCGCGCCCGCCTTCTCGGCGAGCACCGTCTGGAGCCGCGCGATGTCGCGGCGGATGGTCCGCAGCCGGAGCGGGTTGCTCAGCGGCTCGGTGGCGCCACGGAACCGCAGGTTGAAGCGCTCGCGCTCCAGCTCCGCGATGCGGGACTTGATCTCGTCCGCGCCCAGGTCCCGGATGTCCTTAGCCTTCATCGGTGTGCGCCTCCTCGCGCGCCACGAACTTCGTCTTCACGCCGAGCTTGGCCGAGGCCAGCGCGAGCGCCTTCTGCGCGATCTCCTTCGTCACGCCCTCGATCTCGAAGAGGACGCGGCCCGGCTTCACGACCGCCACCCAGAGCTCCGGCGATCCCTTGCCCTTGCCCATGCGGGTCTCGGCCGGCTTCTTCGTGACCGGCTTGTCCGGGAAGATCCGGATCCAGACCTTGCCGCCGCGCTTGATGTGGCGCGTCAGCGCCACGCGGCTGGCCTCGATCTGCCGCGCCGTCACCCAGCCGGGCTCCAGCGCCTGCAGGCCGTAGGTGCCGAACGCCACCGTCGCGCCACGCATGGCGAGACCGGTCGTGCGGCCCTTGAACATCTTGCGGAACTTGACGCGCTTCGGTGCGAGCATCGGTCAGGTCTCCTTACGCGTCCGAGGAGTACGTGTTGCCACGACGCCCCTCGACGATCTCACCCTTGAAGATCCACACCTTCACGCCGATCGTGCCGAACGTGGTCTTCGCGGTCGAGGTCGCATAGTCGATATCCGCGCGCAGCGTGTGGAGCGGCACCCGCCCCTCATGGTAGCCCTCGACGCGCGCGATCTCGGCCCCGCCCAGGCGGCCCGAGCACTTCACCTTGATCCCCTCGGCGCCCATCCGCATCGCGCTCTGCACCGCGCGCTTCATCGCGCGGCGGAACGAGATGCGCTGCGCCAGCTGGGCCGCGATGTTGTCGGCGACGAGCTGCGCCTCGATCTCCGGGCGCTTGATCTCCTCGACGTTCACGCCCACGTCCTTGCCCGTGAGCTGCTGGAGCTCGGTCTTGAGCTCCTCCACCGCCTGCCCCTTCTTCCCGATCACCACGCCCGGGCGGCCGGTGTGGATGGTCACCACGACCTTCCCCGGCTTGCGCTCGATCGTGAGGTCGCTGATGGCCGCGCCGCCGAGGCGCGCCTTCAGGTACTTCCGGAGGAGCGCATCCTCCTTCAGCAGCGTCGGGAAGTCCTTCGTGGCGAACCACTTCGAGCGCCAGTCCTTCGACACGCCGAGGCGGAAGCCCACCGGATGCGTCTTCTGTCCCATTATCGCCCTTCCTTCGTGTCGACCACGATCTCGACGTGGCTCGTCCGCTTGTACATCGGCGTCGCGCGGCCCATCGCGGCCGGCGTCCAGCGCTTGAGCTTCGGCCCCTCGTTCACGATGGCCTTCGTCACGTAGAGCTCGTCCACGTCCAGCGACTCGCCCCCCGCGCGCGCCTTCGCCTCGGCGTTGGCCACCGCCGACTTCAGCACCTTGGTGATCTCGTCGGCGGCGTGCTTCTTCGAGAACTGCAGCATCGCCAGCGCCTCGTTCACCTTCAGGCCCCGGATCTGGTCGATCACGAGGCGCATCTTGTACGGCGACTGGCGCGTCGTGCGCTGCGTCGCCGACGGCGGCGCCGCGAGGCGCTCCGCCTCGTGCCGCTCCTTCCGCTCACGGCTCTTCCGGCTCATCGCTTACTTCCCTCCCTTCGCCGGGGCCGCCGCCGGGGCGGGCGCCGCCTTCTTGTCGGTCTTGTTGTTGCCGCTGTGGCCACGGAAGAGGCGCGTCGGCGCGAACTCGCCGAGCCGGTGCCCCACCATGTTCTCCGTCACGTACACCGGGATGAACTTGTTCCCGTTGTGCACCGCGAACGTGTGGCCCACGAACTCGGGGATCACCGTGCTCGCGCGCGACCAGGTCTTCACGACCTTCTTCTCGCTCTTCGCGTTCATCTGCTGCACCCGCTTCAGCAGCGCTTCCTGGATGAACGGACCCTTCTTGATGCTGCGTGCCATTGGTCTGGGTTCTCCGGGTTAGCTCTGCGTCGCCTTGCCGCGCTTCCGGCCACGGACGATCAGGCGCTGCGAGGGCTTCTTCGTGTTGCGCGTCTTGACGCCTTCCTTCTTGCCCCACGGGCTCACCACGTTCCGGCCGCCGCGCGTGCGGCCGCCATGCGGGTGGTCCACCGGGTTCATCACCTCGCCGCGCACCTTCGGCCGACGCCCCATCCAGCGCGTCTTGCCGGCCTTGCCCCACGAGATGAGCTCATGCTCCGCGTTCCCCACCTCGCCGATCGTGGCGAGGCAGTCGCCGTGCACCAGGCGCATCTCGGTGCTGGCCATGCGGAGCGTCACGTACTCGCCCTCCTTCGCCACGACCTGGAGGCTCGTGCCGGCCGAGCGGGCCATCTGGCCGCCCTTGCCCGGCTTCAGCTCCACGTTGTGGACCGCGGTGCCGAGCGGCACCTCGCGGAGCGGGAGCGCGTTGCCCGTGCGGACGTCGGCGCCCTTGCCGCTCACGATCGTGTCGCCGACCGCGAGCCCCTTCGGGTGCAGCACGTAGCGCTTCTCGCCGTCCGCGTACCGGACGAGCGCGATGCGCGCCGAACGGTTCGGATCGTACTCGATGTGCTCGACCGTGGCCGGCACGCCGTGCTTGTTCCGCTTGAAGTCGATGATGCGGTACTTCTGCTTGTGCCCGCCGCCGAGGCGGCGCATCGAGATGTGGCCGTGGTTGTCGCGACCGCCCGACTTCTTGAGCGGCTCGGTCAGCGACTTCTCGGGCGTGCGACGGGTGATGACGTCGTTGTCCGACACGGAACGGAACCGCGTCGCGGCGCTCACCGGCTTGAATTGACGGATACCCATTGTGATCAGCCCTCGAAGATCTCGATCGTGTCGCCCGCGCGGAGCGTCACGATGGCCTTCTTCCAGCGGGGACGCAGCCCCGCGGCACCGCCCACCCGCCGGGGCTTGCCGCGCTGCTGCGACGTCCAGACCCCCGTGACCTTCACCCCGAACAGCGACTCGATCGCCGCCTTGATGGTGGTCTTCGTGGCATCCGGGTGGACTTCGAACGTGTACTCACCGCGCGCCTGGTACGCGGCCGAGGTCTTCTCGGTCACGATCGGGCGGACGATGGTGCGGAGCATGGTCGGCATCGGTTACTTCCCCTTCTTCTTGGGGGCCGCCTTCTTCGCCGCGGGCTTCTTCGCGGCCGGCGCGGCCTTCTTGGCCGGGGCCTTCTTCGCCGCGGCCTTCGGGGCGGCCTTCTTCGCCGCCGGCTTCTTCGCCGCGGCCTTCGCCTCGGCCTTCTCCGCCTTCGCGGCCTTCGCCGGGGCGGTCTTCTTCGCCGGCTTCACCTTCTCGGCGGCCTTCTCGGCCACCGGCGCCAGCTCGTGCCCGATCGCCGTCGCCTCGACCAGCACCACGTCCGACCAGATCACGTCGTACGCGGCCGCCTCGGCGAAGGGCCGGACCTCGACGCCCGGGATGTTCCGGGCCGAGAGATGGACCGCCGGCTTCGCGCCGTCGGTCAGGATGAGCACCTTCTTGCCGGTGGCGTCGACGC
The DNA here is from genome assembly GCA_019694735.1 of Gemmatimonadaceae bacterium. Lineage (GTDB taxonomy): Bacteria > Gemmatimonadota > Gemmatimonadetes > Gemmatimonadales > Gemmatimonadaceae > Pseudogemmatithrix. The sequence continues at coordinate 7,281 of JAIBBJ010000039.1, forward strand.
GGGCGATCAGCTGCGCGACCTGCGCCGTCTTCGGCTTGTCGTAGCCGAAGCGGTCGATCACGACGAGCGCGCCCTCGCGGGCCCGCGCGTTCAGCGCGCTCTTGCGCGCCAGCTGGCGGACCTGCTTCGGCAGGACCTGCGTGTAGCCGCGCGGCTGCGGGCCGAACACGGTGCCGCCGCCGACCCAGTTGGGGGCGCGGGTCGAGCCCTGACGGGCGCGGCCGGTCCCCTTCTGCTTCCACGGCTTCTGGTTGCCGCCGGTCACCCAGCGGCGCGTCTTGGTGGCGTGCGTGCCCTGGCGCTGGTTGGCGAGGTACGCCTTCACCGCCTGGTGCATCACCGGATGGTTCACGGTGCCGTCGAACGTCGCGCCCGGGAGCGCCACCGCGTCACGCGGGGTGCCCAGCGCCGTGAAGGCGGCGGCCGTCAGGTTCATGGTCTCGGTCATCGGGTCAGCCCTGCTTGCGGACGAGCACGATCCCGTTGGTCGGGCCGGCGACGGAGCCGCGGATGTAGATCAGATTGCGCTCGGCGTCGATCTTCTCGACGCGGAGGTTGCCCTGGGTGTGCCGCTCGGCACCGTAGTGGCCGGGCATGCGCTTGCCCTTGATCACGCGCGACGGGTCGGTACCGGGGCCGATGGAGCCCGGGCGCCGGTGCTTGGTGTTGCCGTGCGTGTTCGGCCCGCCGCCGAAGCCGTGGCGCTTCACCACGCCCTGGAAGCCGCGCCCCTTCGTCGTGCCGGTCACCTTCACCATCTCGCCGACGGCGAAGATGTCCACCTTCACGACGTCCCCGACGCTGTACGTCGGGATCTCGGCGCCCTTCCCCGGCGCATCATCGAGGCGGAACGAGCGGAGGACGGCCGGCGCGGCCTCGAGGCCGGCCTTCTTCGCGTGCCCGATCTCGGCCTTGGTCGCGCGCGCGCCCTTCGGCGTGCGCTCGCCCTTCTTGTTCTCCCGGGCCGTGCGCTGCGCGCCGTAGCCCAGCTCGACCGCGGCGAACCCCGCCTGCTCCGTCGTGACGACCTTCGTCACGGGATTCGGCGTGGCCTCCACCACGGTGCAGGGGACCTGCATCCCCGCCTCGTCGAAGATCTGGGTCATCCCCAGCTTCTTGCCAATGATTCCGATCATGACTCTCTCATGTGCTCCGTTAGTCGCGGCCCGGTCGCACCGTAGTGTGCGATCCGTTGAGGCCGGAGGACCATCAGCGGTGCGTTGCGCGGTGCGAGCCGTGGACACCCGGAGGCGCGGCGCGCCCCCTCGTCCCACCCCCCACCGCCACATCGCCCCCCTGCGCTACTCGACCTTGATCTCGACGTCGACCCCGGCCGGCAGGTCGAGCTTGGTGAGCGCGTCGACCGTCTGCGCCCGCGAGTCGAGGATGTCGATCACCCGCTTGTGCGTCTTCAGCTCGAACTGCTCGCGCGACTTCTTGTCGACATGCGGCGAGCGGAGGACGGTCCAGCGCTGCGTCTTCGTGGGGAGCGGGATCGGGCCGGAGACCTGGGCCCCCGTCTTCTCCGCGGTCCGCACGATGTCCGCCGAGGCCTGGTCGATCACCGCGTGATCGAACGCCTTGAGACGGATGCGAATACGTCCAGCCATTGATTCTCCACTGGGTCCGCCGGGGGCGGCGTGCGCCGCCCCGGCGTGCCCCGTTCGTTGTTAGGCGAGGATCTTCGTGACGACACCCGCGCCGACCGTGCGGCCACCCTCGCGGATGGCGAAGCGCAGCTGCGCCTCCATCGCGATCGGGATGATCAGCTCGATCTTCATCTGGATGTTGTCGCCCGGCATCACCATCTCGGTCCCCTCGGGGAGCTCGATCGCGCCGGTCACGTCCGTCGTGCGGAAGTAGAACTGCGGGCGGTAGCCCTTGAAGAACGGCGTGTGGCGGCCGCCCTCCTCCTTCGTGAGGACGTAGACCTCGGCCTCGAACTTCGTGTGCGGCTTGATCGAGCCGGGCTTCGCGAGCACCATGCCGCGCTCGATGTCCTTCTTGTCGATGCCGCGGAGGAGCAGGCCGACGTTGTCGCCGGCGAAGCCCTCGTCGAGGAGCTTGCGGAACATCTCGACGCCGGTGACGATGGTCTTCTTGTCGCTGTTGTAGCCGACGACCTCGACCTCCTCGCCCACCTTCACCTTGCCGCGCTCGATGCGGCCGGTGGCCACGGTGCCGCGGCCGGTGATCGAGAACACGTCCTCGACCGGGAGGAGGAACGGCTTCTCGACCTCACGGACCGGCTCGGGGATGAAGGTGTCGAGGGCGTTGTAGAGCTCCTCGATCTTCGCCACCCACTTCGCGTCGCCGGCGATCGCGTTCGACGCCGAGCCGCGGATGACCGGGGCGTTGTCGCCGTCGTAGCCGTACTTCGAGAGCAGCTCGCGGACCTCGAGCTCGACGAGGTCGAGGAGCTCGGCGTCCTCGACGAGGTCGCACTTGTTGAGGAAGACCACGATGCGCGGCACGTTCACCTGGCGGGCCAGGAGGATGTGCTCACGGGTCTGCGGCATCGGGCCGTCCACGGCCGACACCACGAGGATCGCGCCGTCCATCTGCGCGGCGCCCGTGATCATGTTCTTCACGTAGTCGGCGTGCCCGGGGCAGTCGACGTGCGCGTAGTGGCGCGCCGTCGTCTCGTACTCGACGTGCGACGTCGCGATCGTGAGGATCTTCGTCGCGTCGCGGCGGCCCTGCGACTCCGAGGCCTTGGCGACCTCGTCGTAGGCCACGTACTTGACGCTGCCGAACTTGTCCGCCGAGATCTTGGTCAGGGCGGCCGTGGTGGTGGTCTTGCCGTGGTCGACGTGACCGATGGTGCCCACGTTCACGTGCGGCTTGTTCCGCTCGAACTTTGCCTTGGCCATTGGAGCTTCCTGAGATGGTTGAAAGGGTACTGCGGTCGATTGCCTGCGTGACGGTCTGCTGCCTACTGCCTACTTCTGCTTCGCGATGATCTCTTCGGCCTTCGCCTTCGGGACTTCCTCGTAGTGCGAGAACTCCATCGAGTAGACCGCGCGGCCCTGGGTCATCGACCGCAGGCGCGTGGAGTACCCGAACATCTCGCTCAGCGGCACGGTGGCGCCGATCACCTGCGCCTCGCCGCGCTGGGTCATGCCGCCGATCTTGCCGCGGCGGGCCGAGATGTCGCCGAGCACGTCGCCGAAGAACTGGTCGGGGCTCACCACCTCGACCTTCATCATCGGCTCGAGGATGACCGGGGTGGCCGCGCGGGCCGCCTCCTTGATGGCCATCGAGCCGGCGATCTTGAACGCCATCTCGCTCGAGTCGACGTCGTGGTACGAGCCGAACACCAGCTCGACCTTCACATCCACCATCGGGTAGCCCGCCAGCACGCCGTTCTCGAGGGCCTCCTTGATGCCCTCCTCGACCGGCTTGATGTACTCGCGCGGGATCACGCCGCCCGTGATCTTGTCCTCGAACACGTAGCCCTGGCCCGGCTCGGCCGGCATCGCGTTGATGACGACGTGGCCGTACTGGCCCTTGCCGCCCGACTGGCGGATGAACTTCCCCTCGACCTTGTCGACGCGCTTCTTGATCGTCTCGCGGTAGGCCACCTGCGGCCGGCCCACGTTCGCCTCGACCTTGAACTCGCGCATCATGCGGTCGACGATGATCTCGAGGTGCAGCTCGCCCATGCCCGAGATGATCGTCTGGCCGGTCTCCGCGTCGGTGTGCACGCGGAACGTCGGGTCCTCCTCGGCGAGCTTGTTCAGCGCGATGCCCATCTTGTCCTGGTCGGCCTTGGTCTTCGGCTCGACCGCGACGTCGATGACGGGCGTCGGGAACTTCATCGCCTCGAGGATGATCGGCTTGTCCTCATCCGAGAGCGTGTCGCCCGTGCGGGTGTCCTTGAGGCCGATCGCGGCGGCGATGTCGCCGGCGCGCACCTCCTCGATCTCGTCGCGCTTGTTCGCGTGCATCTGCAGCAGGCGGCCGATGCGCTCGCGCTTGTCCTTCGTCGAGTTGTAGACGTGCGACCCGGCCTTGAGGACGCCGGAGTACACGCGGAAGAACGTCAGGCGGCCGACGAACGGGTCGGTCGCGACCTTGAACGCGAGGGCCGAGAACGGCGCGTCGTCGGCGACGTCGCGCGACTCCGGCGTCGCGTCGTGGTGCGGCGCGTGCCCCTCGATCGCCGGGATGTCGATCGGCGACGGGAGGAAGTCGATGACCGCATCGAGCAGCGCCTGCACGCCCTTGTTCTTGAACGAGGCGCCGCAGAGGATCGGCACGAACTTCATCTTCGTCGTCGCCGAGCGGATCGCGTGGCGGATCTCGTCGTTCGTGAGCTCCTCGCCGGCGAGGTACTTCTCGATCAACTGCTCGTCGTGCTCGACGACCATCTCGATCAGGTCATGGCGCGCCTTCTCGACGGCATCCTTGAACTCGGCCGGCACGTCCACCACGGTGAACGTCTTGCCGAGGGTCTCGTTGTCGAAGATGTACTGCTTGCGCTCGATGATGTCGATGTGACCCGTGAAGAGCTCACCCGAGCCCACCGGCAGCTGGATCGGCAGCGCGTGCTTGGTCAGGCGGTCGCGGATCATCTCGACGCAGCGCTCGAAGTTCGCGCCGACGCGGTCCATCTTGTTCGAGAAGATCATGCGCGGGACCTTGTAGCGGTCGGCCTGGCGCCAGACGGTCTCCGTCTGCGGCTCCACGCCGGCCACCGAGTCCAGCAGCGCCACCGCGCCGTCGAGCACGCGCAGCGACCGCTCCACCTCGACCGTGAAGTCGACGTGCCCCGGGGTGTCGATGATGTTGATGCGGTACTCCGGCCCCTCGCCCTTCTTGTCCGACTGGCCGTGGCGCATCCAGAAGCACGTGGTCGCGGCCGACGTGATCGTGATGCCGCGCTCCTGCTCCTGCTCCATCCAGTCCATCGTGGCCGCGCCGTCGTGCACCTCGCCGATCTTGTGCGACTTCCCCGTGTAGTAGAGGATGCGCTCGGTCGTCGTGGTCTTCCCGGCATCGATGTGCGCCATGATGCCGATGTTCCGGTAGAACTTCAGGTCGGTCGTGCGTGCCATCGTCGGATATCGCTCAGAGTCGCGTGGAAGGCTGCTCGTGCGCTGCGGACCATCACCTGCGGGGAACAAAAACGCGGCTGGACCGGGCGCCTCCCCCTGACCCGCATCCGGGAGGCCGGTATCCATCCGCTCTCGCCGGGTACAGTCGCCGCTGCTGCGCGACTGGGGACCCACGGCGCATCGGGTGTCAGCGTGCCGGCCCCGGTCCTGCAGGCCGCACCACCCGACGTTCAGTTGTCCTGCGTGCTTTTCGGGAACGTCGGCGCCGGCGCACTGCCCCGGCGGGATCGGTCGGGCTGTCCACTCCCCCCGCGCGTCAATCCGGCCGACGTTGGCGGGCCCATATTTCCGGGACGCAGTTCCCCGGGACGCTACCCTAGCCGTCGCGCTGCACCGACCCCATTATGCGGGATTCGGGTTAGCCATACAAACTTACCCCCCGGACGGCCTATGTCAATGCTCCCCAGCCACTTCGTCCGCGGGGCCGCGGTCGCAGCCATCGCCTGCGCGACGGCCGTCGGGTGCAGCACCCCCACCGCCCCCAGCACCCCCGCGTTCACCGGCCGGCTCGACACGCCCCACGAGAACCTTCCGGGCCGTCCCTTCGCGGTCGCCGTGGCCCCCAACGGCAGCATCTTCGTGACCCAGCAGGACAACCAGCGGGTCACCCGGGTCGGGCCGGCCCTCGACGCCCCCCGCGACCACGCCGACGTCTCGGTCGACCCCGGGGATGTCCTCGTCACCCCCGACGGCGCGACGGCCATCGTGAGCACCTTCTACGGCGGGAAGCTGCACTTCCTGGACGCGGCAACGGGGGCGCAGACCGATTCGACGATCATCGGGCCGAACGCGTACCGGCTCGCCCTGTCGGCGGACGCGGCGTCGGTCTTCGTCACGACGGTGAACGGCCAGGTCTACCGCGTCAGCATCGCCACGGGCGAGAAGGCCGATTCGGTCGTCCTCGGGGGCGCCATCCAGGGGATCGCCCGCCGCGCCGACGGCCGCCTCGCGGTCTCCGCCACCAACGGGACCATCACCCTCCTGGACCCCGCGTCACTCGACACCATTCGGACCCGTGCGGTCCTGGGCGGGGCGCAGGACCTCGTCTTCTCGAAGGACGGCACCCGGCTGTTCATCGCCCAGGAGGGCGCCGGGCGCGTGAAGGTCCTCGATGGCCAGACGCTCGCCGACGTGGACGACGTGTACTTCGACGCCCTCGGCGCCGTGTCACCTTTCGGACTCGCCCTCTCCCCGGACGGTGCCACCCTGCTGGTCGCCTCGAGCGACCCCGCCGGGGTGGCCGCCGTCCGCGTGAGCTCGCTGACCGCCTTCCACCTCGAGGGGTTCGTCGGCCTGGGCCGGCGGGTCGCCTTCGCCCCCGATGGCCGACGAGCCTACGTCGCGAACGAGGCCGGCCGGCTCGAGGTCGTGCGCTGAGACCGCGGTCCCGCGGCGGGCGAACGACAGCGGGGGGCGGCCACGCGGCCGCCCCCCGCCCTGCATCCCGAGCGCGCCGCGCCGACTACCAGCGGTAGTGGGCGAACGCCTTGTTGGCCTCGGCCATCTTGTGCGTGTCCTCGCGCTTCTTGATCGCGTTGCCCTCGCCCTTCGAGGCGGCGATCGTCTCGGCGGCGAGCTTCTCCGCCATCGACTTCTCGTTGCGGTCGCGCGAGTAGCTGATCAGCCAGCGCATGGCCAGCGCCGTACGGCGATCCGGACGGACCTCGACCGGCACCTGGTAGGTGGCGCCGCCGACGCGGCGGGACTTCACCTCGACGACCGGCTTGAGGTTGGTCAGCGCCTGCTTGAAGATGTTCACGCCGGGCTGCGAGGTCTTCGCCTCGACGATGTCCATCGCGCCGTAGAAGATGCGCTCGGCGGTGGACTTCTTGCCCTGGTACATCAGGACGTTGATGAACTTGGAGACGGTCTGGCTGTCGTAGCGCGCATCGGGCAGGACCGGGCGCTTCACGGCACTCTTGCGGCGGCTCATTTACTTCTTCCCCCCAGCCGCGGCACCCGCCTTCGGCTTCTTGGTCCCGTACTTGGAACGGCTGCGGTTGCGGCCGTTCACGCCCGAGGCGTCGAGCTTGCCACGGACGATGTGGTAGCGGACGCCCGGCAGGTCCTTCACGCGGCCGCCGCGGATGAGCACGATCGAGTGCTCCTGGAGATTGTGGCCCTCGCCCGGGATGTAGGCGGTGACCTCGAAGCCGTTGACGAGGCGGACACGCGCGACCTTGCGGAGCGCGGAGTTCGGCTTCTTCGGGGTGGTGGTGTACACGCGCGTGCACACGCCACGCTTGAACGGATTCTGCTTCAGAGCCGGCGCCTTGTCCTTCGCTACAACTGCGCTGCGGCTCTGCCGGACGAGTTGATTGATCGTCGGCATCGTACCCTATGGTTGTTCGGCCATCTGCCACTACGTGGATCGCCCGGACGGGCGGCACGGAACAGAGCCTTTCAACCTACCCGGGCCACCCCCCTGGGGTCAACCGGGCCGGTCCGGCATCGCTCGGATGTCCTGGCGGCACGCCATCCGCCCGCGCCACCTCCGCCGTCAGCGGCCCACGAGCGTGTCGAGCGGCAGCGCGTCCCGCGCCCGGACGGACGCCTCCCACGCCCCACAGAGGTGGGCGATCCCATTGGCATAGTAGCTGATCAGTTCCCGGCCACGCGGCAGGATCACGTAGGCGTCGCCATCCTGCGCGAGCACGCGCCGCATCCGCAGCATCCGGTAGGCGCGCTCGAAGGTCTCCGCCGCCTCGCGCGCCGGCTCCACCACCTCCGCGCCCTCGTGCACGAGGGCATCCCGCAGCTGCTCGATCCGCTCGAGCAGCCGCGCTTCCGGGACGAGCTCGGCATCGAAGGTCTGCAGCGCAGCGCAGACGAGCGGCACCGCCGTCACCGGCACGATCGCGCCGATGCGCGCCATCATCGCGTCGGTGAAGCGCTGCACCTCGGCAAGCCGTTCGGCGCGCGGGCGTTCGAAGAGCGAGGTCCCCTCGGCAGCGACCTCGGCCAGCCACGGCGCGACCGGCACCGGCTCCCCGATCACGACCGCCGCGCGCCCATACCGCTTCCACCGGCGCGTCGAGAGGCGGCCGAAGTTGGAGACCGTGTAGTTGAGCACCTCGCGCAGCTGCGTGAGCCGGCCCGGAGCCGGCCCGCCCTCCGTGATGCGCAGCTCACGCAGCAGCGAGCGGTCCTCGAGCACGCGGTCGTAGTTGATCGCGACCGGCACGACGTACATCCGCTCGGCGAAGCCCGGCTCGGCGGCGGTTCCGAGCATGTAGTCGATGAGCCCGATCTTGGCCGGCCGGAGGTGGCCGTCGCGCGAGAGGCCGCCCTCGGGGAAGAGGCCCTGCGTGACGCCGTTGCGCGTGACGAGCTGCACGTAGCGCTCGAGCACCGTGTGATAGAGCGGCTCGCGGTAGCGGCGGCGGATGAAGTACGAGCCGAACGACTTGAACAGGTACTCGAGCGGGAAGACGCGCGCCCACTCCCCCACCGCGTACGAGATGGCGACCTGGCCGGCGAGGGCATAGCTCGCCAGCACGTAATCGGCATTCGACCGGTGGTTCATCAGGTAGATCACGATCGACTCGCGCGGCAGCCGCTCGAAGGCACCCGGATCGCGCACCCGCACGGACACCTTGTAGAAGAGGTCGAGCGAGGCCTTCGACGCCGCATACCCCACCTGGTAGTACATCAGCAGGTTGAAGGCGGGGACGATCTCGTCGATGTACTCCCGTACACGGCCCCACGCGCGGTCGCGCGTGATCCCCTGCGCCTCGGCGTGCGCGCGCACCGCGGCGGCGACCTGCTCGTCGGCGAGCAGGGCGTCGCGGATGTAGCGCTTGCCCGTCAGCTTGAAGCGGTCCACCCGCGCCCGGAAGCGCAGCATCGCGCGCAGCGCGGCGCGGCGCGTCCATCGGTCCCACACGGCGCGGCCCACGGGCAGCAGCACGGCGAGCGCGAGCAGGACGAGGGCCCACGACGGGAGGGGGGACACGCGCGGTAACGTCCGGGCGGCGCGCGATGGCGTCAAGCGTGGCGGATGAGGGAACCCTCGGTAGTTTTCGCGCATGAAGCCGCGCCCAACCCCCCGTCGCCTCGCCCGGTCCGCCGCGCACCTCGCGCTCGCGATCGGGACGGTGTCGGCCGCCGCGGCGGTGGGTGGGGCGCAGGAGGCCCCGACCGCTCCGGGCCGTGTCCGCGCGGCGGCGCCGCGCCTGCACGCCGACTCCGGCGCGAGCGGCCTCGTGCGCGTCGCGCAGCTGCTCGACACGACGGCACTCCGCGCGGGCCTCACGGCCCTCCCGCGACTGGAGGACCCACGACCGGCGGCGCGCGCGTTCCTCATCGGCGTCCGGGCGAACGGCGAGACGGTGCCGGCCTCGCTGGTGGGCGACGGGCTCATGCCGGACGCGGTACGCGACAGCCTCCTCGCGTTGCTCCGGCGCGCCGTGCGCCCTGCTCCGCCGCGGTCGGGCGACGACGCCGGATGGTACACGCACCTCGTCCTCGGCACGGGCGCCGAGGCGGGCTGGTCGACGGCCCTCCTCGAGTCGGCGCCGGCGCGGCTCCTCGATCCGCTCCACCTCCAGCGCCGGCTCGGGCCGCTCGCCCAGCAGTTCGCCCGGGAGGCGGGCGAGGCGGGGGCGGCGCTGCGGGTGCGGGTCCGGCTCGCCGTCTCCAAGGAGGGGCTCGTGGAGTCGCTGACGGTGCTGGAATCGAGCGGGCGGGCGTCGGTGGATGAGGCGGTGCTCGCGGCCCTGAAGGCCGAGCGGTTCGCACCCGCGACCGTGGACGGCATCCCGGTCCGGTCCCTGGTCGTGCAGCCGGTCCGGCTGCAGGTCGAGTGAGGCGCGATGCGCATCGCCTTCGTGGAGGATGACAAGCAGCTCCGCACCTCGGTGGCGCGCGGCCTGCGCGAAGCCGGGTGGACCGTGGACCTCGCGGCGAAGGGCCCCGAGGCGCTCGATCTCGTCCGCAGCGGCCCCTACGACCTGATCCTGCTCGACCTGCTGCTCCCCGGGATGTCCGGGCTCGAGGTCTGCCGCACGCTGCGCGCCGAGGGATGCCGCGTGCCGATCCTGATGCTCACCGCCCTCGACGCGGTCGAGGACCGCATCGCCGGCCTCGACGCGGGCGCCGACGACTACCTCACGAAGCCGTTCGCGTTCGGCGAGCTGATGGCGCGCGTGCGTGCCCTGACGCGGCGCCATGGCGAGACGCCAGCGCGGGTCGTGCTCGGCGCGCTCGTGATCGACCCGGCGCGCCACCGCGCGACCTGCGGCGACAGCGAGCTGACGCTCACGGCGCGTGAGTATGACTTCCTGCTGCACCTCGCGCGGCAGGCCGGCCGCGTGGTGAGCCGCGCCGACCTGATGGCGGTGGTGTGGGAGGACGCGCGGGCCCCGTACTCGAACATCATCGACGTGTACGCGAGCCGCCTGCGGAAGAAGCTGGAGGCGGCGCCCGGCGGTCCCGTGCTGACGACGGTGCGCGGCACCGGCTTCGTGCTCGAGCCGCCGGCCGCCGCGGCGGCGGCGCGGGCGCGCCCGACCCGATGAGGTGGCGGCCGGCGACCCTGCGCGGGCGCCTCACGCTCTGGTACACGATCGTCATCGGGGTCCCGTTCCTCGTCTTCGAGCTCGTCGGCTATCTGCTCTTCGCGTCGGCGCTCCGCGGCGGCACGGAACGGTTCGTGGACGATGCGCTCGCGGCCTTCACCCGCGAGCTGCAGGCGGAGCGCTTCGTCCGCGGCGATGCGCTCGAGACGATCCGCTCGACGGTGCGCGAGGTGCACTTCAAGGACCTGCGCATCGAGGTGCGCGATGCCGCCGGCGCGCTGGTCGCCGCGAGCGAGGACGCGCCTCCCGGCCCGGGCGCGCGCGAGGGCACGCGCACCGTGACGCTCGCGGGCGCGACCTTCCAGGTGCGGGGCCTCTACCCGCGCGCCGAGGAGGAGGCGGTGCTCGTGCGCATCCGCGGTGCGTTCCTGCTCGCGGTGCCGGTGCTGCTCGGGCTCGCGGCCACCGGCGGCCTGCTGATCGCCCGTCGCGGCCTGCGGCCGGTGGCGGCGATGGGGGCACGCGCCGCGGAGATCAGCGCGAGCACGCTGCATGAGCGCCTCCCCGTCGGCGGCGGGGCGGAGCTGCAGGGGCTCGCGACGGTCGTGAACGCGCTGCTCGACCGGCTGCAGGCGTCGTTCGAGCGGCAACGGCGGTTCATGGCGGACGCATCGCACGAGTTGCGGACGCCGACGGCGATCGTGCGGGCCGAGGCGGAGGTCACGCTCGCGCGCCCGCACCGCGACGAGGCGGAGTACCGGGCCGCGCTCCAGGTGATGCACGATGCATCGCTGCGGCTGACGCGCATCGTCGAGGACCTCTTCCTGCTCGTGCGCGCCGACGCCGGGCAACTGCCGATGCGGCGCGGCCCGCTCTACCTCGAGGAGTCGGTGCACGACGCGGCGCTCGGCGTGCGGCATCTCGCAGCGCGGCGCGGCGTCACCGTCGCGGTGACGTCGCTGGTGCAGGCGCCGCTCACCGGCGATGGCGACCTGCTGGGGCGCGTGCTCCTGAACCTCCTGGACAACGCGATCAAGTACGCGCCGGCGGGGAGCACCGTCGAGGTCGCGATGGCGGCCGCACCGGGCCCGCGCTGCGTCGTGTCGGTCACCGACCACGGCCCCGGCGTGCCGGTGGAAGCGCAGGGGCGGATCTTCGACCGGTTCGTGCGCGCCGAAGCGTCCCGCGGCGCCTCGGCCGGCGACGGTCCCGGCGGCGCAGGCCTCGGCCTCGCGATCGCGCGTCGGATCGCCGAACTGCACGGCGGCACGCTCGAGCTCGCGCGTTCCGAGCCGGGCCACACCGAGTTCCGGCTGGTGCTCCCAGTGGACGAGACGACCGACGGATGAACGACGGGGCGGCGCCGACCACTCGCCGCCCCGCCGCCCCCGGGATCCCCCCGGTCCCGATCGCGTCAACGATCGTCGTCGTCCGCGTCACCGTTCCGCACGACGTCCGGCGCGCCCCCGCCGGCCTCCCCCGCGCCGACGTCGGCGGCCCCCCCCCGGCCCGGCGCCGCATACGCGCTCGCCGCATCGTATCGGTAGACGAGCTGGCCACCGGAGTGCCCGACGCGGTACCCCGCGACCACGAGCGCGAGCGTGCCGCCTGCCGCGAGGTACCGCGCGATCGCACCCGTGCGCCCGCGCACGAGCCCGACCCCCGCCGCGGCGAGCACCCCGAGCGAGAGCAGGAAGAACCCCTTCGCCGCGTCCTCGTGCGACTCGAACGCCCGTTCGGGCACGACCCGCTCCACCCGCTCCTCCTGGTCCTCGCCGGTCTCGATGGACACGAACGCGCTCAGCGAGAGCGCCGCGAGCATCGCCGCGGCGATGCCCCACGCCCGCACGACGTTCGCTCCGCGCGCGATCGCGACGAGCGCGCCGGCCGCGAACAGCGGCACCAGGAGCGTGAGCGCGATGGGAAGGTGGACGATCGCGGGATGCAGCGGGTCCGGCACTAGATTGCTGGGCATCGGGGGCTCCGGCGGCAGGCAGTGGCGGCCGGCGGGCGACTCCCGCGGCCTCGTGGGCAAGCATCGGGGGATCGGCGCACGCGCACCATCCGACGTGTGTCGTGCCCGCGTCCGCCGGCACGAGTGCCGGAGCCGCTCCGGCGGATGCCGGATGCCTGCGGGGGCGGTCTGGCGCCCTACCGACGGTGGAGGTGAGGGAATGGACGACACATCCGACGGACTGGAGGCGCGGCAGCTGCGGCGGGTGGTCGCCGCGGTCCTCGCGGTGGTGGCGGTCATCGGGGCGGTTGACCTCTACTTCGACCGACCGACCTCCTGGCTGAGCGCGCACGTGCTGGTGGAACTCACGTTGATGACGGTGAGTGCGTCCGCCGCGCTCTGGCTGGCTCGCGGCTGGGGGCGCGCCGAGGCGACGCTGGCGGGGACGCGCCGCTCGCTGGCCGAGCGCGAGACGGAACGCGACGCGTGGCGGGGCCGTGCCGAGTCGGCGCTGCACGGATTGTCGCGCGCGATCGACGAGCAGTTCACCGCGTGGAGCCTGACGCCGGCCGAGCGCGACGTCGCGCTCCGGCTGCTGAAGGGCGACGGGCACAAGCAGATCGCCGGGGCGACGGGGCGCAGCGAGCGTACCGTGCGGCAGCATGCCGTGAGCGTGTACGAGAAGTCGGGGCTCGGGGGCCGCGCCGAGCTCGCGGCGTTCTTCCTCGAGGGACTCGGCGGTCCAGGACCGCGCGCCTAGCGCACCGCCGCCGA
>JAIBBJ010000121.1 GCA_019694735.1 Gemmatimonadaceae bacterium
TTGCGGGCGTCGAGGCGGGCCTGGATGAGCGCTTGCCGCGCCGTGATGAGCGTCGTCTGCGAGGTGATGAGGTCCAGCAGCGTGCCGGCGCCGAGGTTGTAGCGCTCCTGCTGGACGCGCAGGTCCTCCTCGCCGGCGACCACGGATGCGCGCTGGATCTCGACGCGGGCCTGGGCCGTGCGGTAGGCGCCCAGCTGCTGCACGAGCTGCTGTCGCGCGTTCAGCCGCGCGTCGCGCAGCGAGGCCTCGGCGTTGTCCTCGGCGATGCGGGTGGTGACCACCTGCTGCTCGCGCGACAGGCCGTTGAAGATCGGGAAGCTCAGGCGGAGCGAGGTCGAGAGGTTCTTGTTGCGGCCGTCGCCGAGGAACCCGAAGCCGTCGACGCTCGCCGTGTACGACTGGCCGACGGTCATCGAGAGCGTCGGGAGGTACGGCGAGAACGCTGAGCGCTTGGACTGCTGGGCCGCAGCGAGCTGGGCCCGGGCCTGCTTGACCGCCGGGCCCTGCTCGACGAGCTCGTAGAGCTGCGGCTCGCCGAGCGCGATCGTGGCCACCTCGGCCGTGTCGGCGGGCGTCGCGGTCACGATCTGCTCGGCGCCGACGAGCCGCGACAGGCTCGCGTTCGCGGTCGCCAGCGCGTTGTCGGCCGTCAGGAGCGCCAGTTGGGCGTTGCCGACCTGGATCACCGTGCGCAGCGAATCGGAGCGGGTCGCGGCCCCGGCGGTGATCCGGGCGACGGCGGCGCGCATCTGCTGCTGGGCCTGCTCGAGCTGGATGCGCGCGGCCGCCTGCGACTCGCGCGCCGCCAGCACGGCGAAGTACTGCTGCTTCACGTCGCGCGCGATCGAGAACGACTGGGAGACCTCGGTCGCCTCGGCCGCGTCGACGTTCGCGCGCGCCGTCTGCAGGTCGAACCAGCGCCGGCCGCCGTTGAAGAGGTCGAGGCTGGAGCTGAAGCTGTGGTTCGCGCGCCAGGGCGCATCCTGGCGGATGATCGAGTCGAGGTCCACCGAGTAGCGCTGACCCTGCTGGGTCTGCGCGCCGCCGCCGAAGGAGAGCGTCGGCAGGAACGCGCCGTAGCGCGTGCGGACCGTTGCGGCCGCAGACCGGATCGCGTTCCGGGCCTGCACCGACGCCGGCGCATTGCGCCGGGCGAGCCGCACCGCCTCGTCGAGCGAGATCGGCCGCGCGTCGCCCTGCGCGCGGAGCGCGAGCGGGGCGGCGAGAGCGAGGGACAGCGCGAGGGACCGCGCCAGCGGACGCACGAAGGCGTTCATCACTTCACTTCCTCTCCTGCGGCGGGCGCTGCGCTTCGCGCTCCCGCCGCAAACGGTCATAGATGGTCTGCTGCTCGGGGGTGAGCAGGTCCCGGATCTGCTGGCGGGCGGCGACGGTCACCGAGTCGAGCCGCGGACGCATCGGCGTCATCAGCTCGTCGAACCGGCGGTTCCGGGTGTCGAGGATGGAGTCGAGTCGCGCGCGCTGCGTGGCATCCATCCCGAGGTCGGTCGCGAGCTTCTCGCGCATCGCCCGCGGGTCCGCCCACTCGCGCTCGAGCCGCTCGCGCAGCATCCAGCGGTCCACCGTCACGCCGATGGCGGCCCCGGCCGCCATCGCGAGCAGGTAGAACGCCAGCGCCATCCCCTTGGTTCGCGTCATCGTCCCGCGCTCCTTAGTGGCCGCGCACGGCGCGCATGGTTGCCGGGCGCTCGTCGAGCGGGTTGCGCCGCGCGAAGACCGGCTGGTCGGCGCCCGGCACCTCGATCACCGACTCGTAGGCCATCCGCGTCTCGACCGCCCGCTGCCGCAGCCACACCGAGCCGGCCACGATCAGCACCAGTGCGGCCGCGATCATCCCGAGCCGGTAGGTGCGCTCGGAGAACGCCCACCACCGCCCCTCCTCCTGCGCCTGGTCCAGCCGCGCGAGGATCCGCCGCTCCAGCGCGTCCCAGTACCCCGGGTCGGCCGGCGGCGCGACGATCGCGCGCAGCTCGTGGGTCACCTCGTCGTCCCGGTAGAGCACCGGGCCCCGCATCTCGTCACTCATAGTCCGCTCCTCACCTCGCCGAGCACCCGCCGCAGCTGCGAACGGGCGTAGTGGAGGTCGCTCCGGGCCGTCCCCTCCGGGATGTCCAGCATCCGGCCGATCTCCGCGTGCTTGAATCCTTCCACGTCGTGCAGGACGATCACCGCGCGCTGCCGGGGCGGCAGCGTCTCCAGCGCGTCCTTCAGTCTCGTCCGCAGTTCGCTCGACTCCGCGGGATCGCGGAACGGCGACGCCACGGTCTCGGGCAGTTCATCCGCGTCGCGCACCTTGCGGCGGCGCGTCACGTCCAGCGCGGCGTTCGCGACGATCCGGTGCAGCCACGCCCCGAACGCCTGGTCCGGCAGGAACCGGTCGATCGCCTTGTACGCGTGCAGGAACGCCTCCTGCACCGCATCCTCCGCGTCCTCGTGGTTGATCACGATCGCGCGGGCGACCACGTACGCGCGCCGCTGGTGCCGGCGCACGAGCTCGGAGAACGCCTCCCGCTCGCCGCGCTGCGCGGCGAGCACGAGGTCGCGTTCGTCCGCCGGCCGCTCAGTCACGAACGGACGGGGTGCGCTCGCCCAGGGCAGGGCGATGGCGGTCACGGCAGGCGCTCACGGGTCACGTCCTCCAGTACGCGGGGCGGGCGGCGGGCGTTGGGTCGCGGGGCTGGTGGCGCAGGGCGGCTCAGCCGGCCGCGACCCCCGCGAGCCCCAGCGCGGACGCGCTCCCGCGCATCGCCTCGATGACGAAGGCGATGTGGGCCTCGAGTTCGACGCCGAGCGCGGCGGCCCCGTTAATGACGTCTTCACGATTCACGCCCCGCGCGAACGCCTTGTCCTTCATCCGCTTCCGGACCGACGACGCCTCGAGGTCGAGCACGCTGCGCGACGGCCGCACCAGCGCCGCCGCCGTGATCAGGCCGCACAGCTCGTCCACCGCGAACAGCGCCTGCGCCATCCGCGTCTCGCGCGCGACGCCCGTGTACGCCGCATGACCGAGGATCGCCTGCAGGATGTCCTCCGGGTAGCCGAGCGTGCGCAGGTGCCGCACCCCCTCGCTCGGATGCTCGGCGTCGGCGGCCTGTGCGTCGTTCGGGAAGCGCTCGTAGTCGAAGTCGTGCAGCAGGCCGGCGAGGCCCCACCGCGCCTCGTCCTCGCCGAAGCGGCGGGCGTAGGCGCGCATCGCCGCCTCGACGGCGAGCATGTGCTTCCGGAGGGAGTCGGAGGCGGTCCATTCCTCCATCAGGCGCAGCGCGTCGTCGCGGGTCGGGAGCGTCATCAGCAGGTCGGGGCGGCGGGGTGAAGCGCGGACGGGTCGGCCGCTCCGGCGGCCGACCCGTTCCATTGGACAGCGGGAAATGTAACGGCGTCAGGGCCGCCGGGGGCCACCCGGTCCGGCGGGGCCTCCCGGCCCCCGTCCCCCGCCCGCCTTCCGGAGGTCCTCCTCCTGCTCGGCAAGGAGCTTCCGCGCTTCGTCCTGCTTCTCCGCCGGCACCAGGGCCATCGCCGCCTCGATGTCGGCGCGGCGGGCCTCGCCCAGGGCGCGGACCGTCTCGCCGAGAAGTCGCATCCGCTCGCGGCCCTCGGTGGCCCCGTCCTCCGACGGCGCGTTCTGGGCGGCCCGCAGTCGGGTGCGGAGCGAGTCGTAGGTCTCGAGACGGGGGGCGTTGCGGGCGTCCACGGCGGCGGCGAGCCGCTTGAGCGAGTCCACCGCCGCAGGTGCGAGGCCGAGCTTCCTGTGCTTCTCGGCCAGGAGGCCCGGAGCGTTGGCCCCCTCGCGGACGCGGGCGATGGTGGGGAGGGCGGAGCGGTTGTCCGCGGCGGGCGCCGGCGCCCCGCGGGGGCCCCCGTCACCGCCGCCCCCGCCGCGCCGCTGCGCGGCGGCGGGCCGGGCGGCCACGGTGGTGGAGAGGAACAGGGCGAGGAGGAGGGCGCGGCGGATCACAGGCGGTCTCCAGGGATCGGGGCAGGGGAGGCGC
>JAIBBJ010000038.1 GCA_019694735.1 Gemmatimonadaceae bacterium
CGGCGCGTGCCGCTCGTCACGAGCGAGGGGTTCGAGCGCGGGATCGGCGTCGTCGGGCTCGACGTCGGCGTGCTCGCGCTCACCCGCGGCGGCGGCGGGGCGGGGATGCTGCCCGTGATCGGGGCACTCCGGCGCGCGCCCGAGCGGCCCTGCAGTCCCTCCAGCGCCGCGACCGCCACCGCCAGCGTGGGGAAGCGCTTCGCCGGGTCCTTCTCAAGCATCCGGTTCACGATGTCCGCGAGCCCCACCGGCACGTCCACCCGGCGCGCGCGCAGCGGCGGCGGCGCATCGAGCAGGTGCCCCCGCATGACCTCGCCCAGCGACTTCGCGTCGAACGGCGTCCGCCCCGCGAGCATCTCGTACGCCACGATGCCGAGCGCGTACTGGTCCGCCGCGCCCGTCACCTCCTGGCCGTTGAACTGCTCGGGCGACATGTACGCCGGCGTGCCCACCACCGTCCCCGCCTGCGTCAGCCCCTGCGCGTCGTCGCGCTTCGCGATCCCGAAGTCCGTCACGTACAGCCAGCCGTCCGACCCCACCATGATGTTCGCCGGCTTCACGTCGCGGTGCACCACGCCCTTCTCGTGCGCGACGTGCAGCGCCTTCCCCACCGTCGCGATCGTGTCGATCACGCGGTCCACCGGCTGCGCCCCCTCCTGGCGGAGGATCGAGTCCAGCCCGCGCCCCTCGATGTACTTCATCGCGAACCACGCGAGCGCCGGGTCCTCGCCGATCGCGTAGATCGGGACGATGTGCGGATGGCTCAGCGCCGCCGCCACGCGGGCCTCGCGCCGGAACCGGTCGAACGCCCCCGGCGTCGTCGCCATCTCGGCGTTCATCACCTTGATCGCCACCTCGCGCTCCAGCGCGACCTCGGTGGCCTTGAACACCGTCGCCATCCCGCCCACGCCGAGTTCGGCGTGCACGACGTACCGCCCCGCGGTCTTCGCGCGGAGGCGGTCGATCAGCGGGATCTCGTGCGGGTTCGGAGGGGTCGGCGTGCGCATCGGTGGGTGGGGTGGCCCTTGTCACGGACGACCCAGCCCCCGCGCCCGCCACCGCATCAGGCCACCACCGGGGCAGGTCGCCACGCCCGCCCGGCCGCGGCGACCGCCCGGGCGCCTACCGCCCCGAGAACCAGTACGACTGCAGTGCCGCGAGCGTCGCCGGCGCCAGCGCGATCGGCGCCGCCGACGGCAGCACCGCGTGGTCGCCGCACTGCGGGCACCGCGCGGTCGTCGCCGGTCCGTCGGTCATCGCCTCGTCGCGTTCCCAGTCCCGGATCTCGCTGGGCGCGAAGGTGGCCCCGCAATGCACGCAACCGGCGCTGCTCGATCGTTCGAGCAACCGCCGGTTGTGGTGGCAATAGCGATGGACGGACTCGAGCGTCGACTGACTCAGCAGCATCGGAGCCTCCGGGTTGTCTTCCTACGATAGCACGCGCGCGCCGGCGCGCCACCCTGCGTCAGCTCCGCCCCCGGTCCCGCAGGTAGCCGTGCCACAGGATCCGTGCCGCCGCCGCCCGGTGCGGCACCCACCGCGCCGCGTGCCGGTCCGCCTCCGCCCGCGCCAGCGGCCCCCGCCGCCCCAGTGCCTCCCCCAGCGCGATGTGGATCGCCAGGTCGCCCGACGGCCACACGTCCCGCCGCCGGAGCGCGAACAGCAGGTACACATGCGCCGTCCACGGCCCGATCCCCGGCAGCGCGGTCAGGGCCGCCGCTGCCTCGTCGTCCCGCCGCGCCGCCAGCGACGCCAGCCACCGCGGCGCCGTCGCCACCCGCTCGGCCAGCACCGCGAGATACCGGGCCTTCTGCCGCGTCACCCCCAGCCCCCGCAGCGTCGTCTCCGCCCGCGCGGCGCCGAGCGCACCCAGCGGCCGTGCGTTGAGCCCGCCGTCGAGCGTACGGTCGAGCCGCCGGAAGAGCGACAGCGCCGAGTCGAGCGAGACCTGCTGCTCGAGGATCATGCGCGCGAGCGTACGGAAGCCGGGGCGCCGCGGCCAGAGCGGCGGCGGGCCGTGCCGGCGCACGATCCCCGCGAGCACGCCGTCCGCGCGCGTGAGCGCACGGACGGCGGCGGCGAGCGACCGCTCGTCGAATGGCGCGGGACGGGGTACGCCGGCGTTCGCTCCCGGAGCGACGGGCCGCGCGCCGCCCGGCGTCGCCCTCACCGGTGCTGGTCGAACATCAGTGTGTTCCCGTCCGGGTCCGTGATGATGAAGTGCGCCGGCCCGCTCGTGCTCTCGTCCGCCTGCACCGCGAACGCGACGCCCGCCGCCTTCAGCTGCTGCTGCAGCACGCGCACGTCGGTGAAGCTCGGCAGCTCCTTCGCCGACTGGTCCCACCCCGGGTTGAAGGTGAGGATGTTCTTCTCGAACATCCCCTGGAAGAGGCCGATCACCGTGTCCCCGTTCTTGAGGATGATCCAGTTCTTCGCGTTCCCGCCGAGCGGGCTGAAGCCGAGCGTCTCATAGAACGCCTTCGAGGCGGCGAGGTCCTTGACGGCGAGGGAGACGGAGAAGGCACCGAGTTGCATGGGATGGGGTCCGGTCAGGGAGTGGGGGAGGCAGCGGCCGCGGCGCTCCCGCGGCGGCGGCTGGTGAGCCAGCCGGTGACGAGGGCGAACAGCAGGCCGATCGGCAGCGGCTCGAGGAAGGTGATCGCGGCATTGAACAGCGGATTCCGGTACCGCACCAGGAACGCGTCCATCTCCTGCTGCGTCCGCGCGATCGCCGCCGAGTCGGCCCCGGCCCGCCGCGCCTGCTCCACCGCGTAGCTCGCGTACTTCTCGCCGAACTCGGGCGCGAAGTTGAAGTAGATGATCTCCCACGTCACCACGTAGCAGGCGATCGCCACCACCGTGATGAGCAGCCCCACGCCGAACGCCCGGCCGAAGCCGATCCGGCCCCCGGCGATCGTGTCGCGGTAGTTCCGCACCCCGACGAACACCATCAGGAACGCGAGCACCATGGACGCGTAGCCGACGACGGCGCCGCGGTCCAGCTCCACGTCGCGGAAGAGGACCAGGGTGATGACCAGCATCGCGGACATGATGGCGCCCGCGATGAGGCCGAAGGTGAGCACGATCCGGCGCATCCATTCCCTCCGAGGGGTGAAAAGGTGGCCGAACCTACCCGGCGCCGGGCGTACCGCGCGTCACCCGAAGGGGTGATTTCGGCGCGAGGCACCGGAAATCATACGATGGGATGACCGCCGCCGCCCCCAGGACCCGGGCATCGCTCGGACCGGACGCGCCCGCCGCGGTCAGGGAATCAGGCGGAGCGCCTTCCCTCGTTCCACCGCCTGCGTCCGCCGGCGCGCCCCCAGCTTGTCGAGGACCCGGCTCGAATGCGTCTTCACGGTGTTCTCGCTCACGTGGGCCCGTTCCGCGATCTCGCGGGTGGACAGCCCGGCGGCGATGAACTCGAGGATCTCGAGCTCCCGGGGCGTCAGGCCGAGCGCCTCCACCTGCCGCGCATCCCGCACGAACTCGCGCGGCGCCTCCACGACGACCTCCTGCACCACCACCGTCTCCTGCACCACGACCTTCGGCGTCGTCAGCCTGAGCCCGAGCCAGATCCCCACGGCCGCGAAGATCGCCGCGATCAGCGCGCCATAGATCTCGAACGAGTGCGCCAGCACGAGCCAGCGGTACTCGATCAGCTGCAGCAGCGCGATCAGGAGCCCGGCGACGAGCCCGAAGAGGAGGACGTGGCGGCGCACCGCGGGAAGCTACGCCCGGCGGGCCGGCCCGCTCAACCGGCGGGACGGGCGACCGTGCCGCCGGTGGAGCGGTCGGTGGAGCAGTCGGCGGAACAGCCGCCGATCGCCCCGCCACCCTTCCTCACTTCGCCGGTCCCTTCAGCGCCGCGGCCAGCGCCTCGATCGCCGCGCCCGTCTCGGCCGGCGGCGCCTGCAGCGAGGCCCGCAGCGCCGTCGCCGCCGCGCGCGCCCCGTCGATCGCGGCCTGCACCTCCGGGGCCGGCGCGGC
>JAIBBJ010000105.1 GCA_019694735.1 Gemmatimonadaceae bacterium
CTTCCTCCTCGCCGCGCTGCTGCTCGCGGCCGCGCCGGTCGGCACCGCCTGCACCGGCGCCGGCGCGCCGCCGGGCCCGCGCGTGGACCGCACGCGCCTCACCCGCGCGGAGCTCGACCGGTTCGAGTACGCCAACGCGTACGACGCCGTGTTCGCGCTGCGCCGCATCTGGCTCAACGAGCGCCCGCAGGACCGCTACAACAGCACCACGCCGCTCTTCGTGTACCTCGACGAGATGCGGATGGGCGGCACCGACGCGCTGCGCGACATCGAGACGTCGCGGATCCAGGAGATCCGCTACTATGATGGCATCCAGGCCTACGCCAAGTGGGGCCTCGGCCACGACCGCGGCGTCATCCAGGTGATCACGATCGTGCCGTCGGCGCGGCGCCCGTAGCCCTCCCTCCCTCCCGCTCCCGATGGACGCGCTCATCCGCGGCCTGCATCACGTCACCGCCACGGTGACCGATGCCCAGGCCGACCTCGACTTCTACGTCGGCCTGCTCGGCCAGCGCCTCGTCAAGAAGACCGTCAACTTCGACAATCCCGGCGTCTACCACTTCTACTACGGGAACGAGGCGGGCGAGCCGGGCACGATCATGACGACCTTCCCCTACGCGGGGATGGGCGTGCGCGTAGGCACGAAGGGCGCCGGCCAGGTCGAGACGACGTCGTTCAGCGTCCCCGCCGCGGCGATGGACTTCTGGCGCGCGCGGCTGCGCACCGCCGGCGTCCCGTTCACCGATGCCCCGACGCCGTTCGGCGAGCCGTCGCTCCGCTTCGACGATCCGTCGGGGCTGCGGATCCGCCTCGTCGGCGTCGCGGCCGACGACCGCACGCCGTGGACGCGCCCCGACATCCCCGCCGGGCAGGCGATCCGCGGCATCCACTCGGTCGCGATGCCGGTGCGGCTCCCGGCGGCGTCGGTCACGCTGCTCACGGGGATGATGGACGCGGTGAAGGCGGACGAGGCCGCGGGGATCGAGCGGTTCGGCATCGGCGGGGCGGCGCGACCCGGCGCGATCGTCGAGCTCGTCCACGCCGCCGACACCGCGCCCGGCGTCAACGGGCTCGGCACGGTGCACCACGTCGCCTTCGCGGTCGCCACCCCGGAGGACCAGCGGCGCATGCAGCGCGAGCTGCGCGCGATGGGACTGCAGGTCACCGACGTGATGGACCGCCAGTACTTCACGTCCATCTACTTCCGCGAGCCGAACGGCGTCCTCTACGAGATCGCGACGATGCCGCCCGGCTTCGCGATCGACGAGCCGCTCGCCACGCTCGGCCGCGACCTGAAGCTGCCGCCGTGGGAGGAGACGCGGCGCGCGCTCATCGAGCAGCACCTCCCCCCGGTCACCTACTGACGATGGCCACCGCACTCCCGCCGCACGCCGGCCAGCCCGTGCTCCACCGCGGCCGTCCCCTCGCCGACGCGCGCGCCGCCGTGGTGATGGTCCACGGGCGCGGCGCGTCGCCGCAGAGCATCCTCTCGCTCGTGGAGGCGATCGGCCATCCCGACGTCGCGTACCTCGCCCCCGCCGCCGTGGGCGGGACCTGGTACCCGCTCGGCTTCATGGCACCGATCGCGCAGAACGAGCCGGGCATCTCGTCCGGCATCTCGGTGATCCACGGGCTCATCGACGAGGTCGCGGCGGCCGGGATCCCCGAGTCCCGCATCGTGCTGCTCGGCTTCTCGCAGGGCGCCTGCCTCTCCGGCACCGCCGCCCAGCGCCGCCCGCGCCGCTACGGCGGCGTGGCGATGCTCTCCGGCGGCCTCATCGGCCCGCCGGGCACCGCCTGGAGCACCGACGGCGACTTCGCCGGCACGCCGATCCTGCTCGGCTGCAGCGACGTGGACGCGCACATCCCCGAGGTCCGCGTGCGCGAGAGCGCGGCCCACCTCGAGCGGATGGGTGCGGCGGTCACGCTCCGGATCTATCCGGGGATGGGCCACCAGGTGAACGAGGACGAGATCGCCTGGGTCAACGACCTGCTCCACGCACTCGCCGGCTGACCGCCTCGGGCGCACGGAGGGCGCCGCCGCGGACGCGCCTCACGCGCCGCGGATCGCCTCGAAGACCCCGAGCTCGCGGTTCTTCCGCACGTCGTCCCACGGGAAGTACTTCCCGTTCATCGCGACGTACACGCCCGGCGGCAACACCTGCGCGAACGAGAGCGCGCTGCCGAGGTTGAAGAGCCCGTCGGAGGAGCCGAAGGCGAAGGGGACCATCGCGCCGGTGAGGACGATCGTCTTGCGCGGCACCGCGGCGGCGAGCGCGCGCGCGGTCTCGACCATCGTGTCGGTGCCGTGCGTGATCACGACCTGTGCCTCGGGGCACGCCTGCGCCGCGGCGACGATCCGCGCGCGGTGCGGGTCCTGCATCTCGAGGCTGTCCATCATCATCAGGACCTCCACCCGGACGTCGAGGCGGCAGCGGCCGCGCTCGAGGACCTGCTCGACATGCGTCGTGCCGAAGGTCAGCGTGCCGTGCAGCTCGTTGTACTGCTTGTCGAAGGTGCCGCCGGTGACGAGGACGCGGATGGTCATGCGGGGAATGTAGCTTTCAGGATGCCACGCGCCCACCGGAGCCCCGCGTGAGGATCGTCGCCGGCGCCTTCGCCGGCCGCGACCTCGCGTCGCCGAACGACTTCCGCGTCCGCCCGACCGCGGAGCACGTGCGCGCGGCGCTGCTCGACCTCCTCCGCGAGGACGTGAAGGACGCGCGGGTGCTCGACCTCTTCGCCGGCACCGGCGCGCTCGGCCTCGAGGCGCTCTCGCGCGGTGCCGCGCGCTGCGACTTCGTCGAGACGCGGCCGAGCTCGCTCGCGGCGCTCAAGTCGAACGTGACGCGGTTCAAGCTCAAGGACCGCACCCGCGTGTTCAAGAAGGACGCGCTCCCGTTCGCCGCCGCGCTCGGCGAGGAGGCCTACGACCTCGCGTTCGTGGACCCGCCGTACGAGTCGCGGATGCTGGACCGCGTGATCGAGAGCTGGCAGGCACGCCGGTTCAGCCGCGTGCTCGCGGTGGAGCATGCGCGGACGCATCCGCTGCCGCCGGGCGCGCTCACGCGCACGTTCGACCAGACGGCGGTGACGCTCTACCGGCTCCCGCGCGCGGCGGGCTGAGAGGCGCGCTCCGTGGCGTGCCGAGTGGCGCGCGGAGTGGCGCGCGGCGCGCGCGGCCTCAGCGCCCGCGCGGCAGCGGCGGCGTGGTGCTCGGCGGCCGCCGGTGGTGCGTGGCCTGCTCGAACGCGTACGCGAAGCCGAGCAGCTGCGGCTCGCTCCACGGCCGGCCGAGGAACTCGAGGCCCGCCGGCAGGCCGTCGGGCGAGAAGCCCATCGGCACGGTGATCGCCGGCCAGGCGAGCGTGGGGCTGAGCCCACGGTTGTCGCCGCGGCCGTAGCCGTCGGCGGCGCGCGGGTTGGTCAGCGCGTCGGCGGGGATCTCGGACGGCGGCGCGTCGTAGGTGGCGTACACGATCGCGTCGAGCCGCTGGTCGGCCATCAGCTTGAGCATCGCGATGCGCAGCTCCTCGCGGTAGCGCATGACCGCGCCGTAGTCGGCCTCGTCGGTCGAGCGGCCGATGTACTCCATCAGCGCGCGCGCCCGCGTCGGGTTCACGCCGCCGGCGAGCAGGATCTCCTTCAGCGTGCGGTAGGGCGCGTTGGGATGCTGCGCGAGGTAGCGGTCGGTCGCCTCCTCGGTCTCGAAGTCGTTGCCCACCCGGCGCGCGGTCACCGTCGGCATCGTGAGCGAGTCCACCACCACCGCGCCCTGCGCACGCAGGTCCGCGAGGGCGCGCTCGAAGAGCGGCGTCACCTTCGCGAACTCCGCCTGCAGCGCGCGCTGCACCGAGTCGCGGCGCGCGGCGGCGGTGTCGGGCCGCGCGGCGCTGTCGGCGCCGGCACGGCGCGCGGCCGCCGCGGCCAGCG
>JAIBBJ010000108.1 GCA_019694735.1 Gemmatimonadaceae bacterium
GCACTGGTTGTTGCGGGTGGCCCGGAAGCACTCGTTCGGCCCGCGCGGGATGTAGATCGACGCCGTCCCGAGCGACCGCAGGAGCTGCCCGAGGTCCGACGCGCGCTCGCGGTGCTGCGCGACCAGCTCCGGGTCGAAGACCTTCCATCCGCGACGGTACGCCTCGTTGAGCCGCTTCTCGTTCTGCGACTCCGCGGCGGTGACGCGCACCTCCTCGGCGACCGCGGCGACCTCGGTGAGCAGGAACTCGTAATCGAGCGTGTCCGCGACGACGTCGGCGCCGATCGTGATCGAGTTCATCTCGAATCCCAGGCGCCGGACCCGCAGTTCCACCGGGCCACGCCGCTGGCGGACCTTCAGCGCCCACGCCCCGGCGGAATCGGAGTTGGTCATCGCGAGCACGGTCCCGGCGGAGTCGCGCACCGTGATGGTCGCGCCGGGAACCGGTCCGGCCGAGCCGCCGGCGCGAACGAGGCCGCGGATCACCTGTGCGGGCAGGGCGACCGGGGCGACGAGGAGGACGGCGAGGAGCAGCGTCCGGAGGGCGTGGCGCATGGGCAGGGGTGGTGCGAGGGGGCCCGGAGACCCACGGCCCCCGCCTCCAGACTGGAGACGGGGGCCGTGGACCGCAAGAGGACTGCGTGCCGTCAGGGCGTGGTGGTGCGCGGCGGCTGACGGTCCGAGTACCAGACGATGCCGGGCGTCGCGAACGACGCGGCCGGCGAGCCCGCGACCGACGCCGGGAAGGCGATGGCCGTGAGCACCGAGCCACCGACGGTCGCGCCGGCGATCGGGTCGGCGGCCGAGGTGCCGGCCACGCCGGCCGGCGCGGCAGTGCCGGCCAGCGAGGTCGTGGTGCCCGTGGCGGCGATCTGCGCGGCGAACTGCGCGACCGGCACGTTGGCATAGGCCGTCGTGGTGTTGTAGCCGACGTTCGTGAACGCCGGGGTGGCGCCGACGAGCGTCGTGTTCGCGAGCGGCGTGGCGAAGACGTCCACCGCGCCGATGCCGATGCCCGCGTGGATCGCGCGGATCGACACCAGGTTGTTCGCCGCCGGGAGGGCGTCGTTCAGGATGTACACGCGCTGCGCCGGCGTCTGGCCCGTGCGGGCGTAGCCGAGGTGCAGGATCGTGTAGTACTGGCCGGCCACGAACTGGAAGGTCGTGTCGGCCATCTGCGCCGTGACCGCGTCCGTGTTGCCGCCCGCGAGGCGCGGGTCGTAGGTGAACACGCGGAAGTGCCGCGAGCCCGCCTCGAGGCCCTGATAGCCGCCCTGACCGAGGCCGCGGAACGGCACGTTCACGAACGTCTGCGGGGTGAAGTCGAGCTGGTCGACCCAACGGACCGTGAGGTTGTTGGTGTCGGGCACCGCATTGATGTACCGGACGAACGCGAGCGGCGGGATCTTGGAGGTCACCGGGCCGCCGTCATCCGTCTGGCAGGCCGCCGCCCCGAAGAGCAGCGCGCCGACGAGGGCGATTCGAGCAAAACGCATCAGAGAGGACTCCGTGGAAGTTCGGACTTGAAGGAGAGAGAGCGATATCGGACGATCAGGACTCGTTGGGAGGGCCACTGCCGCCATCGGACTTGCCGATGCCGCCGCCCGCCAGGCTGATGACGCCGCCGATGACCGCCAGTCCCACGGCGATCCCGATCGACAGCAGCACCGTCCTGCCCCTCGAGAACTGGCGGAGCCGGATGCCACGCACCCCCTCGCGGGGGATCGTCGCCTGTTCACCGGCCCACACCGCGGACGAGCCGCGCAACAGCACCGTCCGGTTCACGCTCAACGTCACGGTCGAATCGGTCGAGCCGATCAGCCGGCCCTGCACCACCTGCACCGATTCGCCCAACTGGCCACCGACGAGGACGCGACCACGGTCATTCAGCTCCACCGCGATCTCGTGCCCAGCGGCCGGGACCACATCCTGCGGCGGCAGGTAGGTATGGCAGGCCACCTGGGTGGCCATCCCCACCGCGCAGAACCCGGCCGTGATGCGGCGGGACCACTGCCCGCCCCGCCGCTCACGTCGGTCGAACACGTACCGCCCGCCTTAGAAGCCGTACGTCGTGGCGCCCGCCTGCTGCCGGGTGCCATTGTAGAACGACTGCTGGCGGGCCTGCATCTCCTGGTACGGCACCGGCCACTCGACGACCGTGTTCGCGGGGAGGTCGTTCCACGCGCGGCTGTC
Organism: Gemmatimonadaceae bacterium; assembly: GCA_019694735.1. Classification (GTDB taxonomy): domain Bacteria; phylum Gemmatimonadota; class Gemmatimonadetes; order Gemmatimonadales; family Gemmatimonadaceae; genus Pseudogemmatithrix. The sequence goes on from JAIBBJ010000108.1 coordinate 2,194, forward strand.
GGTGAACCACACCATGTAGCCGGTGAAGGCCGTCTCCATGCGCTTCTCGTACTTCATCGCCTCGAGCAGCGAGCCGCAGTTGCCGTTCGGGAGCTTCGGCACGCAGGCCGCGCCGCCCGGGACGACACCCGCGCCGACGCCCGTCACCGACGGGAGCCCGTTGCGCGTGCGCGAGATGTTGATCAGGGCCTCGGCCGCCGCGTTGTTGCCCGTGCGGATGTAGCCCTCGGCCGCGAGCATGTCGATCTCGGTCTTCGACAGCTCGGTGAACCCGCCGGCCACCGACGTGTTGCTGTTGGTGAGCCCGTAGCGGCGGTGGTCGTAGAACGACTCGCCGTCGCCGGCGGCGACCACGTCGTCGCCCGTCGGCCGGTTCCGGATGTACTTCGGCGTGATGATGTTGTTCGGCGTCGAGGCCTGCTGCGCCGCGCGGGTGTCGCCCGTGGGCCAGCGCGCGTCGAGCGTGCGGACGAGGAAGGCGCGGCGGCTCGCCGACGGCGTCGCCACCCAGGCCTGGTACGCGCCCGAGCTGTCGGCCATGCCGACGTACTTCATCGGCACCGAGTGCCAGCCGCCCGTCACGTAGATCTGGCCGGCGTCGAAGCCGGCGCTCCAGCCCGTGTTGCCGTTGATCTGGATCACCCAGTCCGCCGTGATGCCGGCGGTGGCGTCGGCGATCACCGACGCCCAGTTCACCGCCGCGCGCTCGGCCGGGGTGCGCGCGATGTTGGCGCGCGCGCGGGCCCGGTACGAGCGGATCAGGCGCTGGAAGGTCGCCGCGTTGACCACCGCCGTCTGGCTGAGCCACGCGGCCGGGAGGTCATCCATGCCGCGGCCAGCGATCGTGAAGGCCGAGTCGAAGTACTCGATGGCCTTGGCATTCGCCTGGACCGCGCCGGTGAGCCCCGGGATCGCCGAGGTGCCGGTCGTCTCGTCGAGCAGCGCGAGCGAGTCGTACGCCGCCGCGACGTTGGCGATGGCATTCGCGGCGATGAAGTACGCGAACGCGCGCAGCCGGTTCTCGGCCGTCGTCGTCAGCGAGCTGGTGCCGCCGTTGCGCACCTTGATGTCGTTGTAGGCCTTGAGGGCCGTGAACGCCAGGCGCTGCACGCGCTGGAACGAGTTGAAGTTGGCCAGGTTGCCGACCTGGTTGTCGTTGCCGAGCTCATTGGAGATGAGCGTGCGGTTCGCGACGCGGGCCGCCATGCCGAAGTTCGCGACCGAGGCGAACGACTCCTCGGACAGGATCTTCGCCTGGGTGTTGACCGACTCGCTGGCGCGCTGGGGGTTGTTGAGCTGGGCCCCCAGACCGGCCACGAGTGCCTCGACGCTCGCCTCACTGAAGAGGACGCGCGAGATGTCGGGCGAGTTGTAGTTGTTGACGGCGAGCGCGTCGCCGCAGGCCGCGAGGCCCACGAGCGCCAGGGCGCCGACCGTCCGTGCGTGGATTCGCATCATCTATCCTCGAAGTAGGGTCGCCGGGCGGGGGGACGGGCCCCCCGCCGCGGCACCGGATCAGAAGCTCGTCTGGATCTGGAAGGAGAAGGTCCGCAGGTTCGGGAAGGTGAACGCATCGATCGCGTTCAGCACGCCCGAGCCCAGGTTCCCGCCGCCCAGCCCGACCTCGGGATCGAAGCCCTTGTAGTCGCTGAACGTCAGGAGGTTGCGGCCCACCACCGAGATGCTCCAGTCACCCACGCCGGCCAGGCGGCCGATGCGGTAGGCGACCGACATCTCGCGGAGCTTCACGAACGAGGCGTCCTCGACCGTGTTGTTGTTCGGGCCGAGCACGTCGTACAGGCCGCCCACGCCGCCGGTCGAGACCGCGCGGAAGTAGTAGCCGATCGGCTTGGCCGAGGCGATCGAGCGACCCGACTGGTCGGTGTCGCGGTGCATGAAGTCGCCGTACGACCACTGCCGCGCCTCGTTCCAGATCGACTTGCCGACCGTGGCGTCGAGGAGCGCGTACGCCGAGAACTTCTTCCACGAGGCCTGCTGCGAGAGCGACCACCGGTACTTCGGCAGCGCCTGGCCCACCGTGACCGCCGGGACGGCGCCCGCCGCGTTGCGGAGGAGGATCGGCATGCCCCAGCTCAGCGGCTCGGCGCCCGTGCCGCCGGCCCACGGCGCCTGCGCGGCACCGAGGCGGGTCATCCACAGGTTCTTCGTGATGCCGTCGCCGAGCGTGTTGCCGGCGCCGACGTACACGATGAAGCCGTCGCTGTTCTTCTGGAAGTCCGAGCCCGAGCCACCGCAGGTGAGGGTGGAACCGGCCGGCATGACGAGCTGGTTGCAGTTCGTCACGAAGCGGCGGCCGTACATCTCGCCGAGCTGGCCGCCCTGGACGATCTTGAACATCGTCTCCGACCCCTGCTGGCCCGCGGCGCTCACGAAGAACTCCGGGATGTCCAGGCGGCTGATCGTCGACGTCGTGCGGTCGTAGTTGATGCGGATCGAGTAGTTCAGGTCGCGCGACTGGATGATCGGGATGTTGAGCGAGGCCTCGAACGTCTTGTTCGACAGCTCACCCACGTTCGACCACTGGCTCGTGAAGCCCGCGATCGCCGGCGGCGGCACCGGCATGATCTGCTGGTCGATCACGTTCGTCGCGTGCGTCAGCGTGAGCCCGTACTTGCTGAAGAGCTCGATGTCGGCGCCGACCTCGGTCTCGGTCGAGACCTCCGGGCGGAGCCGCGTGTTGCCGATCTGCGCCGGCGAGAGCGTCACGCCGTCGCCGCCGATCGAGTACGTCTCGTACTGGGCCGAGAACGCCGGGCGGTTGCCCGCCTGGCCGACCGAGTAGCGGAGCTTGAGGTCCGAGATCGCGTCCACGCCGAACCAGGACTCCTCGCTCACGCGCCACGCCACCGAGCCGCGGCCGTAGGTCTGCCAGCGCGTGTCCGCGCCGAACAGCGAGGCACCGTCGCGGCGGACGAGGCCGCTCACGATGTACTTGCCCTGCCAGTCGAGGTCGAGGTTGAGGAACATGCCGATCTGCCGGACCTGCTGGATGTACGAGTCACCCGAGCGGGTCGTCGCGCGCGTCGACGAGATGTCGCGCAGGCCGGGCACCACGATGTCCGAGCCGCTGACGCTGAGGCCGCGGCTGTCCTGCGCCTCGAACAGCGAGCGGAACGTCAGGCGCGACGAGAGGTTGTCGCTGAACCAGTTCTTGCGGGCCGTCACGTCGAGCGAGCTGTTGAGCGACATGTCGCGGTCCGTCGAGCGGCCCACGCTGCCCAGCTGCGTCGAGCCCACCGGGCCCGTCGTCGTGCGCGTGCCCTTGTCCGTCTGCTGCTCCTGCAGGTTCTGGCGGAAGTCGTAGCCGAAGTTCGCCTCGGCGTCGAGCCACAGGAGCGGCTGCCACCGGACCGTGCCCTGGCCGATGAAGCGGTTGATGCGGTTGAGCGGCTGGAACTCCTCCGCCACGCGCACCGGGTTGTCGTTCTGCGCGCCTTGCTGCTGCACGACCGACCGGATGTACAGGCGGCCGCGCGAGTCACGGCCCAGCACGTTCGCGTTCGCCGGCTGGCGGGTCACGCGGAACCAGCTGAAGCCCGAGTTCCAGTCCTGCGCGTCCGTGAAGTTCGTGCGGAGCGCGAAGTTCCAGGACCCGGCGAGCTGCTGGTCGATGTTGAGGCGCGCCGAGTTGCGGGTGTAGCCCTTCATGTAGCGGACCGAGCCCTCCTGGCGGAACTGGTTCGCCGAGGCGAAGAAGTTCGTGCGGCCCACGCGGCCGGTCGCATCGGCCGTCGCGTTGATGGTCTGGCCGTTGGTCAGGGTCTGGCGGATCGGGTTGTAGGTGCGCACGAACGGCGTCGTCTGGAACAGCGACCGCGCGTTCTGGGGGCCCGGGTTGCGGGCGATGCCCGCATCGTTCGCGAAGGTCGCCGGCGTGAGCGCGAAGAACTCGCCCTCGTTGATGCGCGCCGCCTCGGCCTCGATGTCCACCGTGCGCGAGCAGTCGCGCGAGCCCGCGACGACGATGCAGTAACGAGAGTAGTCCTCGTTCATCAGCATGAAGTGCGTCTTCGGGTACTGGTACTCGTTCTCGATCGACGAGGTGCCGTACTCGACCTGCGAGCGGAACCGGACGCCCTCACCCGCGTTCTTGCCCGAGCGCGTGGTGATCTGGATGACGCCGTTGCCGGCGCGCGAGCCGTAGAGCGAGGACGCCGCGGCGCCCTTCACGACCTCGACGTTCTCGATGTCCTGCGGGTTCACGTCCTGCAGGCCACCCTGCGAGATCACGCCGTCGATGATGATCAGCGGGTCCTGGCCACGGCCCGAGGCGTTGATCGACTGGGGGCCACGGAGGATGATCGCCGGCGCCGAACCCGGACGGCCCGAGGCCGACACGATGTTCGCGCCCGGGACCTTGCCCTGGAGCTGCGAGAGCGGGTTCGCCCCCGGCACCGGCATGTCCTCGGCGGTCACCTGCGCCACCGTGAACGGCAGCTTCTTGACCTCGGTCGCCCCCGTCACACCCGTGACGACGACCTGGCTCAGGCGGTTCACGTCCGCCTTGAGCTCGAAGTCATGCGTCTGCGAGCCGGCGCTGAGCGTGATGGTCTTCACGACCGGCACGTAGCCGATCGCACGCGCCCGGAGCACGACCTGCTGCCCGCGCACGCGAGCGCCCGGGATGGTGATGGTGTACTTGCCATCCTCCGACGACCCGACGCTGACCGTCAGGGCCTCGATGGTGACATTCGCCCCGAAGAGCGGCTGGCCCGCGTCACTCTTGACCGTCCCGGTGATCGTCGCCCCGGCCTGCGCCTGGGCGTTCACCGACGTCAGTGACAGGAGCAGCGCGAGGATGGAGGCGCCAAGCCTCCGCATCCCGATCCGTCCCAGCATGAGCATACCTCGTGAAGGGGTTTTCCGACGGATGGACACGTGCTCACGTGCCATCGCCTGGACTGCACACCGTCGAGGGCTCGCGCCCTCTCTGGGCACTGCGACCGACAAACACCTGCGCCCCACCCGTGGGACGGGCGGGGGGACCAAAGGCTTCGCACGGTAACCTAGGGCATGCGAAATCCGCAACCCTCGGGTCCGCACGGACTTGGCTCGGGGAGGCCGCCAAGGGCCACCTTTCGGCCCCCCTTCGCCGGTGTGACCGTGGTCACACGGAACACCACGGTTCCACCTCCCTTACCTCGCCGCGTCCGGTCCCGTCACACGCGCGGCTGGACCCGGCCGCACCCGGCGCGCCCCGCCCCCGGACGCCTTACCTTCCTCCCCATCATGCGACCTGCCCCCGATCGCTTCAGCGCCTCCCGCGCGCGCCGTTCGCTCCGCGCCCTTCTCCTGCTCGGCAGCGCCCTCGCCGGACTCGCCGCCTCGACCGCCGCCGCAGCCGCCGCCCAGGCGCGCCCCGCCGACCCGGCCCGCGACGCCCGCGTCACCCGCGCCGACGCCAACCGCATCCGCGGCGCCGCCAACGCCCCCGTCTGGGTCGTCGTCATCTCCGACTTCCAGTGCCCCTTCTGCAAGCGCTGGCACGACGAGACCGAGGCGCAGATCGAGCGCGACTACGTGCGTACCGGCAAGGTCCGCCTCGCCTACATCAACTATCCCATCGCCAGCATCCACCCCAACGCCTACGCGACCCACGAGGTCGCGATGTGCGCCGCCGAGCAGGAGCGCTTCTGGCCGGTCGCCGAGGCCCTCTTCCGCACCCAGGACCAGTGGAAGGGGAGCCGCGACGTCCGCGCCTACCTCGACTCCCTCCTGCGCACACTCCCGGTGGACAAGGCCCGCCTCGACGCCTGCGTCCGCGGCGGCGAGATGCGCGCCCTCATCGACGCCGACATCGACCGCTCCACGCGCACCGGCGTCGGCTCCACGCCGAGCTTCCTGATCAACGGACGGCCCCTCGTCGGCGCACAGCCGTACGAGGCGTTCAAGCGCGCGATCGACGCCGCGCTCGCGGGCCCGGCCGCGCCCTGAGCGGCCCGCGCCCGGCGCGATGCACCCGCTCCTCTCCCTCCCCTACGCGGCGGCCGCCGGCGCGGCCGACCTGCTCGCCCGGCTCCCGATCGGCGGCGAGGCGAAGGCGCGGCGCGCGGTCCGCGCGCGGCGCGGACTCCTCGAGCGGCTCGAGGCGTGGGGCCGCTCGCACCGCGACCCGGCCCGTCCCCTCCTATGGATGCATGCCCCGTCGGTGGGCGAGGGCCTCCAGGCGCGTCCCGTGCTCGAGCGGATCCGCGCAGCCCATCCCGACTGGCAGCTCGCCTACACCTTCTTCTCCCCGAGCGCCGAGCGCTTCGCCGCCGCGCTCGCCGTGGACGTCGCCGACTACCTGCCCTTCGATTCCGCCCACGCGGCGCGGCGCCTCCTCGATGCCCTGCGGCCGAGCGCGCTCGTCTTCGCGAAGCTCGACCTGTGGCCCCGCCTCGCCGAGGCCGCTCACGCGCGCGGCGTCCCGCTCGGCATGGTGTCGGCCACGCTGAGCGCCGGGTCCGGCCGCAGCGGGACGCTCGCGCGCGCCCTGCTCGGCGACGCCTACGCCGCGCTCGATGCCGTGGGGACCATCGATCCCGCGGACGGCGCGCGACTCGCCGCGCTCGGCGTGCGCGCCGACCGGGTGCGCGTCACGGGGGACACGCGCTACGACCAGGTCGCGGCCCGCGCGGCCGCCGTGGACCGTACCGGCGCCCTGCTCGCGCCACTCACGGGCGACCGTCCGACCCTGGTCGCCGGCTCGACGTGGCCGGCCGACGAGGCCGTGCTCCTCCCGGCGTGGGAGGCGGTGCGCCGCGAGGTCCCGCACGCCCGTCTCGTCATCGCCCCGCACGAACCCACGGCCGCGCACCTGGCGCCCATCGACGCGTGGGTGGCCCGCGCACGCACGGCCGATCCGGCCCTCCGGGCGGCACGGCTCGGCGACGCCGATGCGACGCACGATGTCGTCGTCGTGGATCGCGTGGGGGTGCTTGGCGAGCTCTACGCGCTCGCGACCGCCGCGTACGTCGGCGGGGGCTTCCACGCGGCCGGCCTCCACTCGGTGCTCGAGCCCGCGGCCTTCGGCGCGCCGGTCGTGTTCGGCCCACGGCATGCGAACAGCCGAGACGCCGGCCTGCTGCTCGCCGCGCAGGGCGGCGCGGCGGTGGCGGACGCCGCCACGGCCGCCGAGACGCTGGCGATCCTGCTCGGCGAGCCCGACACCCGGTCGCGCGCGGGCGCGGCCGCGCGGGGAGTCGTGCAGACGGGCCTCGGCGCGGCCGAGCGGTCCGCCGCGCTGGTCGCATCGCTCGTCCTGCGCGCGCGCTGAGGGCGCGCTGAAGGCGCACTGAAGGTGCGTGGCGGACGCCCGCGGCACTCCGGAACGCAGAAGGGCCGCCCTCAGGGGCGGCCCTTCTCCATCCGGTCCGGCCGGCGGACTACTTGCGAAGCCCCTTCGGCGTCCAGGCGAACGAGATCGCGATCGCATCGTCGTCGCCGAGCGCGGCGGCGGCGCGGATCGCCATCTGCGGCTTGAACTCGAAGTTCGCGCCGATGTCCACGTTCAGGTTGGTGTTGCTGTCCGAGTTGCCATTGAACGAGATGCGGTCATAGCTGAGCCGCGGATGCACGAACGGCGTGATCGCGAGGCCACCCTCCAGCGGGAAGCGGTGGCCGAAGACCGCGCCGATCGGCAGGCGCACGGTGGTGACGTCGTCCCCGGTCGAGAAGCCGAGGCCGCCGGCGAGGACGATGTCGAACGGCATCTCGCTCGTCGCGGTCGCGATCTGGTAGGCGAGCCCGCCGCCGATCACGAGGCGGGTGTCGGCGCCGGCCGCATCGGGATCGGCGAAGCCCGCATCGAGCGTGAACTGGAGCTTCGGGTTGCCGAGCCCCTCGCGCCACTGGAAGACGAGGGCGGTGCCGCCGCCATCGCCGACGTCGGCGAGGGCGAAGTTGTACTCGCGCTCGGCGATCCGCGACGGCTGGAGCGCGGGGTAGACGTAGGCCTGCGCCCGGAGGGGCGCGGCGAGGACGAGGGCGAGGGCGCCGAGGCCGGCGATGCGACGGAGCATGGTCGGGTCCGTGTGGGAAGGGGGTGAGGAACGGGACCGCGGGCATCGGCCCGCGAAACGCGACGGGCGCCGCGCGAAGCGCAGCGCCCGTTGCAGGACGAATACCCGGGGGGGCGGGTTTCGGTTCCGGCCGCTCAGAGCTTCGCGGCCTTCTCCGTCACCACGCGCACGACGTCGTCCACGACCTGGAGGAAGCCGCCCTCGACCTGGAAGCGGGTCTGGCCGTCGCCGATGCGGAGGACGCCCGCGCCGAGGGTGGTGACCATCGGGGCGTGCATCGGCAGGATGCCGACCTCGCCGTCGAAGGCGGGCGCCGTGAGCGACGGCGCCTCGCCCTCGAAGAGGGTCGCTTCGGGCGAGATGACCGAGACCTTGAGCGCCACGGTCAGCCCTGGAGCTTCTTGGCGTTCTCGACGACGTCGTCGATGCCGCCGGCCATGAAGAACGCCTGCTCGGGCAGGTGGTCGAACTCGCCGGCGACGAGGCGCTCGAACGAGCTGATCGTCTCCTCGAGCTTCACGAACTTGCCCGGGCGGCCGGTGAACTGCTCGGCGACCGAGAACGGCTGCGACATGAAGCGCTGGATGCGGCGCGCGCGGCCGACGATCTTCTTGTCGTCCTCGCTGAGCTCGTCCATGCCGAGGATCGCGATGATGTCCTGGAGCTCCTTGTAGCGCTGCAGGATGCGCTGCACCGCCGTCGCGGCCTTGTAGTGGCGCTCGCCCACGAACTGCGGGTCGAGGATGCGCGAGCCCGAGGCGAGCGGGTCCACCGCCGGGTAGATGCCGAGCTCGGTGATGGCGCGCGAGAGCACGACCGTCGCGTCGAGGTGGGCGAACGCGGTGGCCGGGGCCGGGTCGGTGATGTCGTCGGCCGGCACGTAGATCGCCTGCACCGAGGTGATCGAGCCGTCGCGGGTCGAGGTGATGCGCTCCTGGAGCTCGCCCATCTCGGTCGCCAGCGTCGGCTGGTAGCCCACGGCGCTCGGCATGCGGCCGAGGAGCGCGGACACCTCGGAGCCGGCCTGCGTGAAGCGGAAGATGTTGTCGATGAAGACGAGGACGTCCGCCTTCTCCTTGTCGCGGAAGTACTCGGCGACCGTGAGCCCGGCGAGGCCGACGCGGAGACGGGCGCCCGGCGGCTCGTTCATCTGGCCGTAGATCAGGGCGACCTTGTCGAGGATGTTCGCTTCCTTGAACTCGAGGTAGAGGTCGTTCCCCTCGCGCGTGCGCTCGCCGACGCCGCAGAACACCGACTTGCCGCCGTGGGCCTTGGCGACGTTGTTGATGAGCTCCTGGATGACGACCGTCTTGCCGACGCCGGCGCCGCCGAAGAGCCCGATCTTCCCGCCCTTCACGAACGGCGCGATCAGGTCGATGACCTTGATGCCCGTCTCGAACACCTCGGTCTTGGGCTCGAGGTTCACGAAGTCGGGGCGCTTGCGGTGGATCGGCCAGCGCTCGACCGACGCCGGGATCTCGGCGCCCATGTCCACCGGCTCGCCGAGCACGTTGAGGATGCGGCCGAGGGCCGCCTCGCCGACCGGCACCGCGATCGACGCGCCGGTGTCGTGCGCCGCCATGCCGCGGGTGATGCCGTCGGTCGAGCTCATCGCGACCGCGCGGACCTGGTTGCGGCCGATGTGCTGCTGCACCTCGGCGACGACGCGGACCGTCTGGCCGGCGTCGGTCGTGGCCTTGATCTCGAGCGCGTTGTAGAGCTCGGGGAGCTGCTCGCTCCCGAACTCGACGTCGATGACCGGGCCGATGACCTGGACGATCTTCCCGGGGGTGGTGGCGGTGGCAGTAGTCATGATGGTCAGCCCTGGAGCGCAGCGGCACCGCCGACGATCTCGGCGATCTCCTGCGTGATCTGCGCCTGGCGGGCGCGGTTGTAGGTGCGACGGAGGGAGGTCAGCATCTCGCCGGCGTTGTCGGTGGCGTTCTTCATCGCCGTGCGGCGCGCGGCCTGCTCGGCCGCGACGGTCTCGACGAGCGCGCGGTACACCGCATTGCGCACGTACGAGGGGAGGAGCTCGGTGAGGATCGCCTCGGCCGAGGGGAACAGCAGGTAGTCCTTCTGCCCGCCCGCCGCGGCCGGCGGGGCCACCGGGAGCACGCGGTCGGTCGTCGGCGGCGTGGAGAGCACCGAGTTGAAGCGCGAGCCGATGACGTACACGGCGTCGAGCTCCCCGTCGATGAACCGCTGCATCAGCGCGTCCACCAGCGAGGCCGCGTCCTGCGCGGTCGGCCGGTCGGTGATGTCGGTCCGCGGCACGGCGACCGCGCGGCCGACGTAGCGGAAGTAGCCGAGCCCCTTCTTGCCGACGACGTGCAGCTCGACCTGCGTCCCCGCGGCCTCGAGGCGGGCCAGCGTCGCGCGCGCCTCCTTGATGAGGTTCGCGTTGAACGCGCCGGCGAGGCCGCGGTTCGACGTCAGCAGCACGAGCGCCGCCGTCCGCTCGGCCGCCGGCTGGCGGAGGAGCGGGAAGCGCTCGGCGAGCTCCGGCGAATAGAGCGACGAGATCACCTCGGCGAGGGCCCGGGCGTACGGCTTCGCCGCCACGACCCGGTCCACCGCGCGCTTCATCTTGGACGTGGCGACCATCTCCATCGTCCGCGTGATCTTGCGCGTGTTCTCGACGGACTTGATCCGTCCCTTGAGTTCTCTGCCCTTGGCCATTCGACTAGCGGAGGTGCGGGGGGAGGGGCACGGCGCCTATCGGCTCTTCTTGTACTGCTCGATCCCGCGGCGGAGCTCCGCCTCGGTCTCCTTCGAGATCGCCTTCTCCTTCCGGATCGCCTCGCCCACCTGCGGGAACTGCGCCTTCATGTAGCCGTGGAAGCCCGCCTCCCACTCGCGGACCTTGGCGACGTCCACGTCGTCGATGAAGCCGTTGGTCACCGCGAAGATGACCATCGCCTGCTGCTCGAACGGCATCGGCTGGTACTGGCCCTGCTTGAGGACCTCCACCGTGCGCGCGCCGCGCTCCAGCTGCTTCTTCGTCGCCGCGTCGAGGTCCGACGCGAACGCCGCGAACGCCTCGAGCTCGCGGTACTGCGCCAGGTCGAGGCGGAGGCGGCCGGCGACCGACTTCACCGCCTTCGTCTGCGCCGCGCCGCCCACGCGCGACACCGAGATGCCGACGTTGATCGCCGGCCGGACGCCGGCGAAGAACAGGTCGGACTCGAGGAAGATCTGGCCGTCGGTGATCGAGATGACGTTCGTCGGGATGTAGGCCGACACGTCGCCCGCCTGCGTCTCGATGATCGGCAGCGCCGTCAGCGAGCCGCCCGGCGCGAAGATGGTCCTGTTGTCCACGATCTTCGCGTCGGCCGAGAGCTTGGCCGCGCGCTCGAGCAGGCGCGAGTGGAGGTAGAACACGTCGCCCGGGAACGCCTCGCGGCCCGGCGGGCGGCGCAGCACCAGCGACAGCTGGCGGTACGCGGCCGCCTGCTTCGTCAGGTCGTCGTACACCGCGAGGGTCGCCTTCCCCTCGTGGTACATGAAGTACTCGGCCATCGCCACGCCCGAGTAGGGGGCGATGTACTGCATCGGGGCCGGGTCCGACGCCGCGGCGACGACCACGATGGTGTACTCCATCGCGCCCGCCTCCTTCAGCTTCTCCACCACGCTCGCCACGGTCGAGGCCTTCTGGCCGATCGCGACGTACACGCAGATGACGCCCGTGCCCTTCTGGTTGATGATCGTGTCGATCGCGATCGCCGTCTTGCCCGTGCCGCGGTCACCGATGATCAGCTCGCGCTGGCCGCGCCCGATCGGGATCATCGCGTCGATCGCCTTCAGCCCCGTCTGCAGCGGCTCGCCCACCGGCTGGCGCACGATGATGCCCGGCGCCTCCGACTCCACCTTGCGCGTCATCGTCGTCGCGATCGGGCCCTGCCCGTCGATCGGGCGGCCCAGCGCGTCCACCACGCGGCCGATCATCGCCGGCCCGACCGGCACCTCGAGCACACGCGCGGTGCGGCGGACCTCGTCGCCCTCCTTCAGCTTGAGGTAGTCGCCGAGGATGACGGCGCCGATGTTGTCCTCCTCGAGGTTCAGCGCCAGCGCGGTGATGTCCTCGCCCGTCTCGGACGACTTGATCTCGAGCATCTCGCCGGCCATCGCCTTCTGCAGGCCGTAGATGCGCGCGATGCCGTCCTTCACCTCGAGGACGGAACCGACCTCCTCCACATCGAGGGCGTTCAGGTCCGCCGCCTCGATCTCGCGGAGGAGGATGTCCTTGATCTCACCAGGGCGGAGCGACGTCTGGGAAGCCATTGTTCAGGGGGGCAGAGCGGTTGGGAAACGAGGTGCTTCGCGCCTCGCACGACCCGTCGGCTGCGCGGGTCGGGGCGCGGTTCCGGTATAGCTTGTGAAAATTATCACAAGTTCGGGTGGCCTGCAACCCATCCCCCCGGCCCGTCCGTCCCCCCGCCCGAAGGGGGGACCGAACCCCGTTCACCCCGCCCGCGACCGCCCCCGGCCCTGCCGCACGAATCGGTCGACCAGGTCCCCGGCCCGCAGCCGCGCCAGCGACGACGACCGCACCCCGATCACCCGCTGGCAGCTCGCGTTCAGGTGCGACGCCGACGCGAACCCGAGCACGCGGGCGATGTCCGGCAGGTCGTACCCGGGGTTCTTGGCCAGCTCCGCCGCCGCCAGGAGCCGCACCAGGTCGATCACCCGCTTCAGGTTCGGCGCCCCGTCGGCCGAGAACCGCCGGCTCAGGTGCTCGCGCGTGAGCTGGACGGCCTCCGCGATCGCCTCCGTGCGCACGGTCCGCCCCCCGTGCGCCAGCACCAGCCGCCAGACCGCGCGCTGCAGCCCGTCCTGGAGCCCGAGCGCCGCCTCCGCCGGGAGCAGCGCCCAGGCGAAGCGTGCGGTGAAGGTCTCCGGCAGCACGAGCTCCCGCTGCACCGCGTCCTCGACCCCCTCCACCAGGAGGTCGGCGAACTCGAACTCGTGGCAGGCCCGCGCCGCGTGCGCCGCCTCGGCGGGCCGGAGCGGCGCGAGCGCGAAGAACGGGATGGATGGGAAGTCGGGCGCGAGCTTGGCGACCGCCCAGTGCTCGTCGGCGGGCTGGGCGAGGTCCACCACCACCGCGTCCACGAAGTCGGTCGTGAGCGCCGCCAGCACCTCGTCCCGCGACCGCGCGAGGGTCAGCCGGCCGCGCCGGCGCGGGAAGCCGCGGCGGAGCAGGTCGCGCGCACGTTCGCGGACGCCGAACGCGACGACCGCCGGCGGCGGCAGGGGCCCCAGCGCGCGTTCGGGCATCGGCTCAGTGCGCCGCCGGATCCGGCGCGGCCGTGCCCGCCAGCAGGGCCTGCGCCTGGCGGAGCACCGCCCGGGCGTTGTCGTACGCGACCAGCTGCTCCGCCTGCTCGAACGACGCCCAGCGGCAGGCCGTGATGCCCTCCGCCTTCAGCGGCTCGGTGCGGCGGTCCGGGGTCTCGATCAGGAAGAAGTGGCAGGTCTTGTGGATCCGCCGGCCGCGGAAGCGGAACTCCCAATCGATGACCTCGATCGGCGCGCGGAGCGCGAGCTCCGCGAGCCCCGTCTCCTCGCCGACCTCGCGCAGCGCGGCCTGCTCCGGCTCCTCACCCTGCTCCAGGTGCCCCTTCGGGAACCCCCAGTTGCGGTACGAGTCGCGGATGAGGAGGAAGAGCGTGCGCTCCCCGTCGCGGCGGAAGACCACCCCGCCGGCGGAGACCTCCTCCCGTGGACGGCGCTGCCGACTCACGCGCGGGCGGCCTCGGCGGGCTCGAGCTCGGCCCGGCCCTCGATGAACTGCCGGACCACGGGATCGGTCGAGTGCCGGATCTCGTCCACCGTCCCCACCTGCCGCACCTGCCCCTCGTAGAGCATCGCGATCCGCGTGCCCACGGTGTAGGCGCTGCGCATGTCGTGCGTGATCACGATGCCGGTGACGCCGAGCTGCCGCTGCATGCGGACCATCAGGGCGTCGATGATCGCGCTCGTGACCGGGTCGAGGCCGGTGGTGGGCTCATCGTACAGCAGGTACTTGGGGCGCAGCGCGATCGCGCGCGCGATGCCGACGCGCTTCCGCATGCCGCCCGAGAGCTCGGCGGGGAGCTTCTCGCGGACCGAGGGGTCGAGGTCCACCAGCTCGAGCGCCTCGTTCACGCGATGGTCGATCTCCGCCTCGGTCAGCGTGCCCTGCTTCCGGAGCCCCATCGCCACGTTCTCGGCGATGGTGAGCGAGTCGAACAGGGCCGCGAACTGGAAGACGTACCCGATCTTCGCCCGCAGGGCGTAGAGCTCGCGGCGCGTCAGGCTGCCGACCTCCACGCCATCCACGTGGACGGTGCCCTCGTCGGGCTCGAGGAGGCCGACGATGTGCTTGATCGCGACCGACTTGCCGGTACCCGAGAACCCGATGATGACCATGGTCTCCCCCTCGTTGACGTCGAGGGTGAAGCCGCGGAGCACCTGGTTCTCGCCGAAGGCCTTGTGGACGTTGTCGAAGCGGATCACGGGACGGCGGGGGCGTGGGGGACCTGCTCCCGGACAATATGTGATGCCCCCCGCCCGGCCGCATCGGCCGATCGGGTGGGGCGCGTGGGGGGAACCCCGCTTCCGCCGGGACCGCCGCGAACGCAGAAGGGCGGGCCGCACGGCCCGCCCTCCCTCGTCCCTCGCCCCCGCGGCGCGGTCAGGCCGCGAAGCTGCCCAGCGCGCGGCCCACGTCGCCCTCGCGGAGCCGCTTGAGCGCGCGGTCGCGGAGCTGGCGGACGCGCTCGCGGGTGACGCCGAGCATCGAGCCGATCTCCTCGAGCGTGTGCTCGCGGCCACCCTCGAGCCCGAAGTAGAGGCGGAGGACCTTGGCGTCGCGCGGCGGCAGCGTGCCGAGCGCGTGCTCGATCTCGTCGTTGAGGAAGCGGTTCATCGCCTCCTCCTCGGTGTCGGGCATCTCGTCGGCGACGAAGCGCTCGATGAGCGAGCGGTCGCCGTCGGGGTCCATCGGGGCGTCGAGGCGGACGTCGCCGGTGTTGAGCGCGGCGAGCGACTGCACGACGTCCACCGACAGGCCGGTGAGCTGCGAGAGCTCCTCGGGGGTGGGCTCGCGGCGGAGCTTCTGCCGGAGGATCTCCGAGGCCTTGATGATGCGCGACAGGTCGGCGGTGCGGTTCAGCGGCACGCGCACCGTGCGGCCCTGGCGGGCGAGCGACGAGAGGATCGCCTGGCGGATCCACCACACGGCGTACGAGATGAACTTCACGCCCTGGTCGGGATCGAACTTCCGCGCGGCGGTCAGCAGGCCCACGTTGCCCTCGCCGATCAGGTCGATGAGGGGGAGGCCGCGGTTCTGGTACTTCTTGGCGACCGAGATCACGAAGCGCAGGTTGCGCTTGACCAGCTCCTGGAGGGCGTCCTGGTCGCCGGCGCGGATCTTCCGCGCGACCTCGATCTCCTCGTTGCCCTTGAGCAGCGGGTAGGTCGAGACCTCGTAGAGGTACTGGTCGAGGATGTCGCGCTCGGGCTCGCTGGGGGCGATCCCGGCGGGGGCCGTGCGGCGCTTGCGCTTCTTGACTTCGGTGGCCATGGCGTATGTCCTGGGTCGCGAGGCGACCCGGCGATTCCTGAGGAGTTGCGGCGAGCCCTAAGATAAAACGACAGCGGGATTTCGCCAGTTTCCGGCTTGACCTTCGACCTACCCTCGGATAGCTTCTTTGGTTCCTGTCGGGACCCGGTCCGGGTCGCGCGCGGGGGCGTAGCTCAGTTGGGAGAGCGCTTGAATGGCATTCAAGAGGTCAGGGGTTCGATTCCCCTCGCCTCCACTGGCCGGCCGGCGGCGGTAGGATCGGGCGGCGTGGACACGAAGGACGGTCGGAACTGCAGTATCGACCGATCGCGGGAATAGCTCAGTTGGTAGAGCACAACCTTGCCAAGGTTGGGGTCGCGGGTTCGAGTCCCGTTTCCCGCTCTGCTACCCCCCGGGTAGCGTGATGGTCAACGCCCCGTGCGGCCGGAACGTTGAGGCGGCACGTCGGGTACGAGAGGGCGGTTAGCTCAGTTGGTTAGAGCGCCACGTTGACATCGTGGAGGTCACAAGTTCGAGTCTTGTACCGCCCATCGCGCCTCACGAGTCCGACTCGTGAGGCGTAGTTTTTCCCGGGGGGCGTGGACCACGCCGCGCCCCTGACCCCTCCAGCCCCACCTTCCGATGCGTCTCCTTCGAGTGCTCTCGGCGCTCCCGGCCCTCCTCGTGGCCGCGCCCGTGCTCGCCCAGGGCGGCTCCTGCCCGGTCGACACCTACCAGCCGATCCAGCTGACGCAGGCCGGGCAGCTCATCGCCCGCGCCCTGCCCGTCGCGGACTCGGTGGCCGCGCAGAAGCCCCTGCGCGACGCGATGAAGTTCCTGCAGGACGACCGCAAGCTCGCCAGCAATCCCGTCGGCGCCGGCTACATCAAGGCGCAGATCTACATCCTCTGGCTCCACCAGCCCGGCCAGTCCGACGTCATCACCCGCGAGAAGCTCAACGCCGGCGGCGTGAAGACCGAGACCATCGACCTCATCACCGCCGCCGACTCGCTCCTCAAGGCGGTCGAGGCGCTCGACCCCTCCTGCGCGCAGGAGACCCTGCAGTGGCGCGCCGCGCGCCCGTGGACCGAGCGCATCAACAAGGCCTACAAGGCCCTCGGCGCCGAGCAGATGGACTCGGCCGAGTTCTACGCGCGCCGCTCCGCCCAGCTCTACGCCTCGTCGCCGTTCGTGCACAACATCCTCGCCCAGATCGCGAACAAGAAGGGCGACACCCCGGCGATGCTGGCCCACCTCCGCGCCGCGATCATCGAGGCCGAGAAGGACACCTCGCTGAACGAGACGCGCCAGCAGATGCAGTTCCAGCTCGCGCAGACCGCGCAGGCCTGGGCCGCCACCGGCGGCGCCGCGCAGAAGGCCGAGCTCAACAAGGAGGCCCTCGGCCTCTTCGTCGCGCTCCTCCGCGCGCAGCCCGGCACCTCCGGCGGCTCCTACGCCTTCGCCTCCGCCAGCGAGCTGCTCCAGGTCGCCCAGGACACCGCCGGCATCCGCGAGCTCCTCGCGCCGATGGTCGCCGACCCGGCGCCCTACTCCGACCTGACGCTCCTCCTCGCCGCCGACCTCGCGCGCGCCTCGAGCCGCAACCCGGACGCGATGGCGATGTACGCCGGCGCGCTCGCCAAGAACCCGAACATCCGCGACGCGAACTACTTCCTCGCGTACATGTACTTCGAGGCGAAGCAGCCCGAGCGGATGCTGCCCCTGACCGACAAGCTGCTCGAGGTGGACCCGTCCAACGGCGACAACTACCTCATGCGCGCCTATGCCTACCAGCTGATGGTCCAGGCCGAGCGCGACCCGCGCAAGAAGGCCGAGCTCCAGAAGCTGCAGGACGAGTTCGCCGCCAAGGAGAACACGCTCGCCACGCAGCACAAGCTCCTCATCACGCGCTTCGAGCGCCGGGAGCAGGGCGCCGCCCTCGAGGGCACGATCGAGAACTTCACGCGGGCCCAGAAGACCTACACGGTCAAGATGGACTTCCTCGACACCAAGGGCGCGGTCCTCGAGACCCTCTCGGCCGAGGTCACCGTGAAGCCGGGCGAGCGCGGCACCTTCGCGCTCACGCCGACCCGGCCGGGCATCGTGGCGTACCGCTACGAGGCGCTGAAGTAGTCACCGCGGAGGCCGGCGTCCCGCTCGGGACGCCGGCCTCCGCTCGTTGACTCCCCCCTCCGGGGGGCCTATATTCTGGGTTCCCTTCGAACCGCTGCCCGAGCGGTCCCACGGGGACGATGCGCTCGTAGCTCAATTGGATAGAGCATCTGACTACGGATCAGAAGGTTGGGAGTTCGAGTCTCTCCGGGCGCACTGCA
>JAIBBJ010000087.1 GCA_019694735.1 Gemmatimonadaceae bacterium
GACGCCGCCGGGCGGCACGCCCCCCGGGGGCCGCGCGTCGGTCGCGCGCCCGTCCATGCCCGCCGGCGGCGGGCTGGGCGAGGGGACCGTGCGCGCCATCGGGCGCAGCTGGATCCTCGGCCTCTACGTCGCGCTCCGCAACATCAAGATGTACCCGCTCGAGAACGCCGTCGTGCAGAAGGCGCTCGACGAGCTCGCGAACCTCTCGGGCGAGCTGCTGGCGGGCGACGGGGAGTGCGAGTTCCGGCTCGCGGGGGAGTTCATCTTCCTCAACGCGACCCGGATGAAGCTCGACCTCGACAACTACTCGAGCTTCTCGTTCATCCTCGGCCGCTGCCGCGAGGCAGGGGTCGGCGTCATCCGGTTCCAGCAGAAGCCGGCCGTGCGCGACTGGACGCTGCTGCTCTCGTTCCTCGCGAACCCGCAGGGGCGCACGCCGGCCGACCGGTTCGAGGCGCTGCAGAAGCGGCTGAGCGACACGCTCGTCACCGTCTTCGAGGTCGCGCCGCCGCTCGACTCGGCTGACGACCCGCAGGACACGCTCGAGGCGAAGGAGCGGGCCAAGCGCACCTACGCGCAGTCGGTGAGCACGACAAAGGAGGTCATCAACTCCGTCCGGATGGGCGCGAGCCCGAACATCAAGAAGATCAAGCGCGTGGTGCAGGGGATCGTGGACCAGATCCTCGCCGACGAGACGTCGCTGATCGGGCTCACCACCATCCGCGACTACGATGACTACACGTTCACGCACTGCGTGAACGTGTGCATCTTCTCGGTCGCGCTCGGCCGCCGCCTCGGGCTGACGCGGCTCCAGCTGTACGACCTCGGGCTGGCCGGGCTCTTCCATGACATCGGCAAGTCGCGGGTGCCGCTCGACATCATCCAGAAGCCCGAGATGCTGACCGACGAGGAGTGGAAGCTCGTCGCGGCGCACCCGTGGCTCGGGGTGCTGGCGCTCTTCCAGCTCAAGGAGCACTCGGAGTTCCCGTACCGCTCGATGCTGGTGGCCTACCAGCACCACATGAAGCGCGACCTGACGGGCTACCCGCGGTCGCTGCGGCTCACCGACATGACCTTCTACTCGAAGATCGTGGCGGTGGCGGACGGGTTCGACGCGGCGACGACCCGGCGCGTGTACATGAGCGAGGCGATGGACCCGTCGGAGGTGCTGCGCGAGATGCGCGACAACCCGCGGCGCGGCATGGACCCGGTGATCGTGAAGGCGTTCGTGGCGCTGCTGGGCATCTACCCGGTGGGCACCTTCGTGGTGCTCGACACCTTCGAGCTCGCGATCGTGCACGCGGCGAACCCGCTGCAGGACATGGTCTCGCGCCCGATCGTGCGCGTCGTGTCGGACGCGCTGGGCAACGTGATGCACCCGGGCGTCCTCGTGGACCTCGCCGAGCGGGACGAGGCGGGGAGCTTCCGCCGCACCATCATCAAGACCGGCGATCCCGAGCGGTACGGGATCCGCGTGGGGGACTACTTCCTCTGAGCACCACACCACCGGCGGCCCCGCTCTCGGGGCGCCTCGCGCAGCTGCGCGCCGCGCGCCGCCCGGCCCTCGTCTGCTACGTCACCGCCGGCCATCCGGACCGCGCGGCCTCGCTCCGGCTCCTCCGCGAGCTGCCGGCCGCGGGCGCCGACGTGATCGAGGTCGGCGTGCCGTTCTCGGACCCGCTCGCCGACGGCCCCGTCATCCAGGGGAGCTCGCAGGTGGCGCTCGACCAGGGGATGACGCTGGAGGGGACGCTGGCGCTCGTCAACGAGGCGCGGCCGACGGCGCCGGTCGTGCTGTTCAGCTACCTCAATCCGCTGCTCGCGGCGGGGCCGCAGGTGCTGCAGCGCGCCGCCGATGCCGGCGTGGCCGGCGTGCTCGTCACCGACCTCCCCGTGGGCGCCGATCCGGCGCGCGAGGCGTGGCTCGGCGGCGGCCCGCTCGAGTTCGTGCGCCTCGTCGCGCCCACCACGCCGCGGGCGCGGATGGCGGAGATCGCCCAGCACGGGAAGGGGTTCGTCTATCTCATCTCGCGCCTCGGCGTGACGGGGATGCAGGACCGGCTGGCCGCCGAGCTGCCGGCGACGGTGCGGATGCTGCGCGAGGTGTGCACGCTGCCGATCTGCGTCGGCTTCGGCATCTCGTCCCCGGCGCAGGCGCGGGAGGTCGCGGCGCTCGCCGATGGTGTCGTGGTCGGGAGCGCGCTGGTGCGCGCGGCCGGCGAGGCGGGCGTGGACGCGGCGCTCGCGCTGGTGCGCGGTCTGCGCGCGGCGCTCGACGGGGGGCCGGCGTGAACTTCGTCCTGCAGCTGTACCGCTACGCGATCCCGACGATCGGGGCGCTGCTCCTCGTGGGCGGTGTCGTGCTCTTCCCCGACTGGCTCGACCACCTGCCGTGGATCGTCGCGGTCACGGGCGCGGTCGCGTTCCTGCGGAAGGACCAGCTGCCGGTCACGAAGTACACCGCGGTGCACCTGCTCGGACCGGTGGCGGTGGGCGGCACGCTCGTCATCGGGCTGGTGCCGACGGCGATCGGCCTCGCGCTCGGCGTGTTCGCCGCCGACCGGATCTGGGGCCGCCGCAACACGACGGCGGCGTGGATCAACGCGGCGCGCGAGGTCACCGCGCTCTTCTCGGCGTTCGGCTGGTACGCGCAGCTGCGCACGCCGCTCGGGGCGGGAGAGAGCGTTCTCGCCGGGGAAGCCGTGCCGGCGATCGCGCTCTTCGTGATCGCGCAGTTCGTCGTCTCGAAGGCGCTCTACTACTTCACGCTCTCCATCCGGCAGAAGCTGGCGGACGAGGAGATCTCGCTCATCCTGCGGTACGAGGTCATCGGCCTCGGCACCGGGGCGGCGGGGCTCTCGGCGTTCCTGCTCTCGCTGGGCTTCCTGGGCTGGGTGGGCGCGGCGGTCGTCGCGGTGGTGCTCGCGTTCGCGGGGCTGCTGCTCAAGCGCATCCTCGAGGAATCGATCGCCGCCGAGGAGCTCAACACCGTGCTGGCGATGGAGGTGGCGGTCGCGTCGGACACCGACCTCGGCCAGGCGATCGCGCGGATCGAGCTCCTCGCGAACCGGCTGCTGGAGTGGACGGAGCTGCGCGTGCTGCGGACGGAGCGGGGCGAGCTGAAGCTCATCTACCGGTCCGGGAAGGGCCTCGTGAGCCCGCCGGAGCCGCCGCCCGCGGACGGCGAGGGGCTCCGCACCGAGGTGATGCAGACGGGGAAGGCGGTCATCCTCGCCGACGCCGACAGGGACGCGCGGGTGGAGCGGCCGATCGCCAACGCGGCCTCGCGCGCGGTGGTGCCGCTGCGGTTCGGCGACCACCCGATCGGCGTGCTCGAGCTCGACACGCACAAGCGCGGGTCGTACGGGCCGAAGGAGACGGTGCTCATCCGCCGCGTCGCCAACCAGCTCGCGACGACGATCCACATCCTCGACCTGCGCAACCCGCTGCTGGAGACGGTGGACCGGCTGACGCGCGAGCTCGCGACGCTCACGGCGTCGGCGCGGACGCTGCGCGGCGGCGGCGAGGCGGTGGCGAAGACGGCGGGCGAGATCGGGCGGGCGGTGGCGGAGGAGGCGGAGCAGGTGGCCCGCGGCCTCGACGTGACGGCCACGCTCGACGCGCGCGTGAAGGCGACCGCGGGCGACGCCCGCGAGGCGCACGACGCGACGCGGCGGGCGAGCGCGATCGCCACCGAGCACCGCACGACGGTGGACACCGCGATGGAGCGCCTCGAGGGCGCGCAGCGGGTGGTGGCCGACGGCGCGGGGCGCCTGCGCGCGCTCACGCAGACGACGGCACAGGTGACCGGCTTCATCGCGGTGATCCGCGAGCTCGCGGTGCAGACGAACCTGCTCGCGCTCAACGCCGCGATCGAGGCGGCGCGCGCCG
>JAIBBJ010000084.1 GCA_019694735.1 Gemmatimonadaceae bacterium
CCCCCGCGCCGCGGCGGCGCCCGCCGCGAGCACCGCCGCGGCCGCGAACCCGCCCTACGACCCGACGCTCTACTCGTCGCCCGCCGCGACCGACCGCGCGTTCAAGTCGCTGCGATGGCGCCAGGCCGGGCCGTTCCGCGGCGGGCGCGCGGTCGCGGTCACCGGCGACCTCCACCAGCCCCTCCTCTTCTATATGGGGTCGGTGAACGGCGGCGTCTGGCGCACCACCAACGCGGGCCAGACCTGGGAGAGCCTCACCGACGGCCGGACCGACATCTCCTCCGTCGGCGCCATCGCGATCGCCCCGAGCGACGCGAACGTGCTGTACGTCGGCACCGGCGAGAGCCAGCTGCGCGAGGACCTCACGGTCGGCACCGGCATGTACCGCAGCACCGATGCCGGCCAGACCTGGCAGCACCTCGGCCTCGCCGACGCGCAGCAGATCACCGACATCATCGTGGACCCGCGCGACGCCGACCGCGTGTACGTCTCCGCGATCGGCCACGCCTTCGGGCCCAACGCCGAGCGCGGCGTCTTCCGCACCGAGGACGGCGGCCGCACCTGGCGGAAGGTGCTCTTCCTCGACGACTCCACCGGCGCGCAGGACCTCGCCATGGATCCGTCCAACCCGCGGATCCTCTACGCGGCGATGTACAAGTTCCAGCGCACCCCGTGGTCCATGATCGCCGGCGGCGGACGCAGCGGCCTCTGGAAGACCACCGACGGCGGCGACACCTGGACCGAGGTGTCGAGGAACCCGGGCGTCCCGCGCACGCCGCTCGGCAAGATCGGCGTGGACGTCTCGCGCACGAACCCGCGCCGCGTGTACGCCAGCATCGAGGCGCCGGACTCCACCGGCGGCCTCTTCCGCTCCGACGACGCCGGCGCGACCTGGGAGCGCGTGGGCGAGGACCCGCGCCTCTGGGTGCGCAACTGGTACTACTCGGCCGTCACCGCCGACCCGGCGGACGAGAACACCGTGTACGTGATGAACCTGTCCGTCATGCGCTCCATCGACGGCGGGAAGAGCTACACCGAGCTCGACACGCGGCACGGCGACACGCACATCCTCTGGATCGACCCCAGGGACCCGCGGCGGATGATCCTCGGCGACGACGGCGGCGCCACGGTGAGCCTCGACGGCGGCGTCACCTGGAGCTCGCAGCACAACCAGCCGACGGCGCAGTTCTACCACGTCAACACCGACGAGCGCTTCCCCTACCGGATCTACGGCGCCCAGCAGGACAACTCGGCGATCGTGATGCTGTCGCGCGGCGAGGAGGGGGACGACGGCGCCGGCATCGGCGTGCGCAGCTACCACTCCGTGGCCGGGTGCGAGAACGCCACCATCGCCTTCGACCCGCGCGACCCCGAGGTCACCTACGGCGGCTGCTACCTCGGCCAGCTCTCGCGCTACGACGCGCGCACGAAGCAGGAGCGCGACATCTCCGTGACCGACATCAACTGGGACGGCTGGGCGGCGAAGGACGTGCCCGAGCGCTTCCAGTGGACCTTCCCCGTGCTCGTGTCGCGGCACGACCCGCGCACGCTCTACGTGACCTCGCAGCACGTCTGGCGCTCGCGCACCGAGGGGGCGAGCTGGGAGCGGATCAGCCCCGACCTCACCGCCGCCGACCCGGCGACGCTGCAGCGCACCGGCGGCCCGATCCACGGCGAGATGACCGGCGCCGAGTGGTACGCGACGATCTATGCGTTCGCCGAGTCGCCGCGGCAGGCGGGGGTGCTCTGGGCCGGCTCCGATGACGGGCGCCTGCACGTGACGCGCGACGGCGGCACGAGCTGGCAGGACGTGACGCCGCCGGGCTACGGCCGGTTCACGCGCACCGCGCACATCGACCCCTCGCCGCACGACGCGGGGACGGTGTACGTCGCCGCCAACCGCTACCAGCAGGACGACCACGCACCGTACCTGTGGAAGAGCACCGACTACGGCCGCACCTGGACGCGCATCACGGCCGGCATCCCGCGCACCGCGTACACGCGCGTCGTGCGCGAGGACCCGGTGCGCCGCGGGCTCCTCTACGCGGGGACCGAGCTCGGCGTGTGGGTGTCGTTCGATGACGGGGGGTCGTGGCGGCCGCTGCAGCTCAACCTGCCGCGCGTATCGGTGCGCGACCTCAAGGTGGCGGGCAACGACCTCGTGGCGGCGACGCACGGGCGTTCATTCTGGATCCTCGACGACCTCTCGCCGCTGCGCCAGCTCGCCGACAGCGTGACGCGGAAGCCGGCGCACCTCTTCCAGCCGGCGACCGCCGTACTGTGGGCGGGCGGCGGCACCTCGCGCGGCAACGGCGAGAACCCGCCGAGCGGCGCGATCGTGGACTTCCATTTCGCCGCCGCGCCGACGGCGAAGGTGCAACTGCAGTTCACGGATGCGCAGGGCGCGGTGCTGCGGACGTTCAAGGGCCCCGACTCGGTGGTCGTGGCCGACAGCCTCGCCTACCGCGCGTCGGGCGGCACCGTGCCGGTGCGGGCCGGGAGCAACCGGTTCGTCTGGAACCTGCGGCTGGAGGACGTGCCGAAGCTCCCCAACACGGTCATCGACTACGGCACGCTGCGCGGCCCGCTCGTGCCGCCGGGCGAGTACGGGGTGCGGCTGATCGTGGGGACGGACACGCTGCAGCGCCGCTTCCGCGTGGTCGCGGACCCGCGGGTGACGACGACGACGGCCGAGCTGGTGGCGCAGTTCACGACGGCGCGCCGGGTGGGCGACCGGATCCGCCAGCTCACCGACGAGGTGAAGCGGGCCGAGGACCTGCAGGCGCAGCTGGCGGACCGCGCGAAGCGCGCGTCGGACAGCAGCGTGGCGCGGATGCTGTCGGACACGGCGGCCGCGGTGCGGGCGAAGGTCGAGGCGGTGCGGGCGACGCTGTACGAGGTCGGCTGCCACGTGGACCAGTGCTCGCTCGACATGCCGATGCAGCTCTACAACAAGCTGATCACGCTGAACATGACGGTGCAGGTGGGCGCGTACCCGCCGACGCAGCAGCACGGGCAGCTGCTGGAGTCGCTCGGCGGCAAGGTGGACGCGCAGGTGCGGATCCTCGAGCGGATCGAGGCGGAGGACCTGGCGCGGTTCAATGCGCTGCTGGAGCGGTACGGGTTGCCAGCGGTGCACCTGCCGGGGCGGAAGCCGATCGCGTAGCGCGGGCGGGCCGCGAGGTCGCGCGAGTGGATCGGGGGGTGCCGGGACGGCACCCCCCGGTTCTGGGCACTGGTAGTCCGCGTGTCACGCATCGTCCGCGTCATCCCCCCGTCACAGTCGGCGGCACGCTGGGCGTCACGCTCGGCGTCCCGCCGGCCGCGGCGCAGGAGGCCCTCCTCGTGCAGAGCGGCCGTCTCGATGTCCTGCTCACCGTGCCCTCCGCATCGACTGCCGGCACTGTCCGCACGGTCAGCGTGTGGTGCATGACTCGCGGTCGGAGGGGTCTGACGTGCTCGCTCACTCCGGCGGAGTGCCGCCGGATCGGTCATGACCAGGCGTCGAAGGGTCTTGAGCCGGCCTCAGCTGACGCCGACACGTGCCCGCGAAGTCGTCCGCAGTGCATTCGCGGTCGTGGAGCTCGACTTCGGACGTCCGATTCGCGGACCGCAGCGTCGAGTGGGGTCGTCTCCCTGCGCATGCGGAGCGCTTCACGGGACCTGCCGTGCGCCTCGTGGGGCTGCCGGTGCCGCGCTCCTGCATCGGCGGACTCGTCCGATCGCGGATGCACAGATGCGCACGGCGTTTGCGTGGACTCGAGTGGCGCGTGCGTGATCCCGAGTGGCGCGTGAGTGAAGCCGGGATGTGCGTGAGTGAAGCCGGGATGTGCGTGAGTGAAGCCGGGGTGCGCGTGAGTGAAGCCGGGGTGCGCGTGAGTGA
>JAIBBJ010000086.1 GCA_019694735.1 Gemmatimonadaceae bacterium
GCGTGAACCCCGTGCAGGTCGGCCTCGGTTCGCAGGTCGCGTCGGTGGACACCCTGTTCTCGCAGGGCAACGTCGAGACCACCGGCCTCACCACCGACCTCGCGATCCAGGGCGACTCGTTCTTCGTGGTCGCGAAGGGCAACCAGTTCTTCTACACGCGCTCCGGCAACTTCCAGCTCGACGCCGACGGGCGCCTCGTCTCGCCGGCCAACGGCTTCGTCGTGCAGGGCCGCGTCGCGGTGAACGGCACCTTCCAGGACGGCATCCGTGACATCACGCTGCCGTTCGGCCAGAAGACGGCAGCGCTCGCGACCAGCGAGGTCACCCTCGCGGGCAACCTCGACGCGGCGGCCCAGGTCTTCGACCAGGGCACCGCCGCCACCCTCGACCCGCTCGATCCCGCGCAGCGCGCGGTCACCGGCAACGAGCGCTCCTACAAGGATGTCTCGATCACCGTGTACGACTCGCTCGGCGAGGAGCACGAGCTCAAGCTGGTGCTGTACAAGACCGGCCCGGCGGAGTGGAGCTGGCAGGTGGACACGAACGGGATGGACATCGACACCTCGTTCGGCACCAACGGCATCCAGGTGAACGGGGGCAGCAACCCGTTCGTCTTCAACCCGGACGGCACGCTGGATGACGACCCGGCGACCTTCACGCCGCCGACCGTCACCTTCCGCCCGAACTCCGGCGGCAATGACGTCACGATCACGATCGACCCGCGCGGCGCCGGCGTGAACGGCCTGACGAGCTTCGCCGGCACGCACAACTCCGTGCTCCGCGACCAGAACGGCTACACCTCGGGCACGCTGCAGGACTTCTCGATCGACCGCACCGGCACGATCGTCGGGTCGTTCACCAACGGCACCACCTCGCCGCTGGGGCAGATCATCCTCGCCGACTTCAACAACCCGGGCGGCCTGATGCGCATCGGCGACAACATGTACTCGACGTCGGGCAACTCGGGCTCGGCGGTGTACGGCTACGCGCTCGAGGGGTCGCAGTCCACGCTCGTCGCGGGCGCGCTCGAGATGTCGAATGTCGACCTCGCGCAGGAGTTCACGAGCATGATCGTGGCCGAGCGCGGCTACCAGGCGAATGGCCGCGTGATCACGACGTCGGACCGCCTCCTCGAGGAGCTGGTGAACCTGAAGCGGTAAGGCAGGGCTGAGGCGCAGGACCGACGGGCGGCGGTGGGCCGCCGCCCGTCGGTGGCGCCGGGGCTCCGGTCCCCGCCAGGATGGGACGGCAACAGCCGCCGCCGCTCGACCGGCAAGACATGCCGGGTCGGGTGGCGGCGGGTGCTTTTGCCGGGTCTCGGTCGGCAGCGCTTCTCGGACGGATTCGGCCGTAACATACTGCGATTCAATCACTTACACGAAGTCGCCCGCGCGTCGAGCACGGTGGCCCGGCCCGTGCCATATCAGGTGGTCGTAGAGCTGCTTCCACCACCCTGCACCTGATCGGACGATGTCCACCGCGACCGCACCCACCGCAGAAGGCGCTGCCGAGGGCCAGCAGGCCCCCGCCGGCGGCGGCAAGAAGACGATCATCATCGGCGGTGTCGCCGGGCTCGTGCTCGGCGCGGTCGTCGGGGCATTGGCGATCGGCCCGCGGCTGTCGCCCAAGGCACCGCCGGCCCACGAGGCGGCCGCGGCGGAGGCAGGCGGCGGCGAGCACGGCGCCGGCGGCGAGGGCGGCGCGGCGGCCGCGGTCCACTCGGTCGAGAACCTGGTGGTGAATCCCGCCAACACCAACGGCGCCCGCTTCCTGCTGGTGACGATCTCGATCGTCGGCCGGGACGAGGTGGCGATGGAGGAGATCAAGGGCCGCGACGCCGAGGTCCGCGACCGCATCGTGGACTTCCTCGCCGCGAAGTCGGTGGACGAACTCAGCGATCCCGCGCGCCGCGAGGCGCTCCGGACCGACCTGGGCGCCGCGATCGGCAGTCTCTTCAAGGAGGGCGTGGTGAAGCGCATCCTCCTCCCGCAGTTCGTCATCCAGTGAGTCGCGCGCGATGAGCCCGCAGGCCGCCGCCTCGCTCTCCCAGGACGACATCGACCGCCTGCTCAAGGGCGGCGGTCAGCCGGCTGCCGTGGTCGCGTCGCGCGACTCCGACATCCAGCTCTACGACTTCCGCCGGCCCGCGCGCGTGTCGCGCGACCGGCTCCGCACGCTGGAGGCGATGTACGAGCGGCTGGTGCGCTCGCTCGAGGGGTGGCTCGTCGCGCGGCTACGCGACTCGATCGACCTCCGCCTCCAGAGCGTGGAGCAGATCTCGTACGCCGAGTTCCTGCTCTCGCTCAACACGCCGAGCGCGTCGTTCCTCGTCCGCATCCAGGACGCCGGCAACCAGCAGGGCGTGGTGGACTTCAATCCCTCGCTGGCCTACTTCCTCGTCGACCGCCTCTTCGGCGGCGGCGGGGCGCCGACCATCCTCGAGCGGCCGCTCACGCCGATCGAGCGGATGGCGCTCGACAATGTCGCCGACCGCGTCGTCACGGACCTCATGGAGGTCTGGTGGGACCACGCGCAGCTGTCGCTGGCGGTCTCGGGGTTCGAATCGATCCCCGAGATCATGCAAGCCGTCGAGCGCGAGGTGCCGGTGCTGGTCGCCACGGTCAACGCGAAGTTCGCCGGCGGCACCGGCGTGCTCTCCATCTGCCTGCCGCTGAACGTGGTCGAGCAGTTCTTCGTCCGCTCCGGCGACCGCCGCCTCTCCGAGCCGGTCGGCACCGAGAGCGAGCGCCTGAAGACGCGCGAACAGGCCGAGGGCGCCCTGCGCCTGACCACCGTCACCGCGGTGGCGCGGCTGCCCGAGTTCCGCATCCCGATGCGCGACCTCCTGCGCCTCGGCACCGGCAAGATGATCACCACCGGGATCCCCACCGACACCCCGCTCGACCTGCTGATCGGCGACCAGCCGCGCTTCCGCGTGCAGGCCGGCCGCGTGAAGCAGCTCCGCGCGGTGAGCGTCGTGGAGGTCCTCTCCGGCCAGTCCATCGAGTCCCTCATCAACTCCACGCGCGGTCGCACCGCGCCCGAGCTCCGACCCATGACCGCTCCCTCCGCCGACAACGACGCCCTGGCCGCCGCGCCCGCGGCCCAGCCCCCCGAGTTCGCCGACCTCGGCGCCGCGCTCCTGGCCGGCGGCGAGGTCCCCTTCGCGGCGCTCATCGACATCACGCTGCCGGTCCGGATCGAGGTGGGCCGCTCCACGGTCACCGTGGGCGAGCTGCTCCGCCTCGGCCGCGGGTCGGTCCTCCAGCTCGACCGCCTCGCCGGCGACCCCATGGACCTGTACGTCAGCGACCTGAAGCTGGCCGAGGGTGAGGTCGTCGTGGTGAACGAGCACTACGGCTTCCGGCTGCGGCGCATCGTCGCCCAGCTCCCGGCGTCGCTCACCGAAGGCTGATCCGCCCGTGCTCCTGACCTACCTCGGCGTCCTCCTCGCCCTCGTGGCCGTGCTCGCGCTCGTCGCGATGAGCGGCCGCGCCTTCCGCAAGTTCGGCCTCGGCGGGCTCGGCGCCCGCCACGACGCGCCGGTGGACGTGCTCCACCGCGCGGCCGTCGGCCCGCGGCAGGGCGTCGCGCTCGTGCGCGTCGGACGCCAGGTGGTGCTGCTCTCGATGGGGGAGGGTGGCGTGCACCCGCTCCTCACGCTGCCGGACGACGAGGCCCAGCGACTCCTCGCGGCAACGGCCCCGGCGGGTGCGCCCGCCACGGGTGACGGCGTCGCGGGGGGCGCTGCCGTCGGCGGCGCCGCGATCTTCAAGCGCGCGCTCAGCCAATCGCTCGGCCTCAAGCGCGGCGTGCTGCTCGCGCTGCTCGCGCTCGGCCCGGCCTCCTCGCTGGCGGCGCAAGCCGCGCGCCCCA
>JAIBBJ010000185.1 GCA_019694735.1 Gemmatimonadaceae bacterium
CGCACCGCAGTCCCTCACCGGAGACACCGCCGATGACCCCGCCCCGTCCATCCTCCCTCGGCCGCCGGCTGGTGCGCGCCGCCCTCGCGGCCGTCGCCGGCGCGCTGCCGGCGCATGCGCAGGGCACCACGTCCGCACCGCGACCCACGGCCCCCATGGCGGCGCTCGATACGACCGCCGTCCGCCGCCTGCCCGCGTGGCTTGCCGGCTGCTGGGAGTCCCGCACGACCACCCGCGTGACGACGGAGATGTGGATGCGGCCCGACGGCGGGCTGATGATCGGCGGCAGCCGCACCGTCGTACGCGACGTGGCACGGGAGTTCGAGCACCTCCGCCTCGAGGCGACGGCGGCCGCGCTGACCTATGTCGCGCAACCCGGCGGCCGCTCACCGACACGCTTCCGCGCCTCCCACGTGAGCGACACGCTCCTCGTCTTCGAGGATCCGACGCACGACTTCCCGCAGCGGATCCGCTACCGCCGGATCCGGGCGGACTCGCTCGAGGCGCGCGTCGAGGGCGGCGAGGGCGCCACCGCCCGCGGCTTCGACTTCCCCATGCGGCGCGTGGGCTGCGACGCGTCGCCCTGAGTCCGCGCGTCGGGCGTGCCGGATGAGAGGGTGAAGCCCCCGACGAGCGCCTGCAGCTGCATCGCCTGCCCGGCGAGTTCCTCCGCGGCGGCCGCGGACTCCTCTGAGGTGGCGGCCGCCTCCTGCGTCAGCTGGCTGACACCCTCGACCGCCCTCGAGACCTGCGCCACCCCCTCCGCCTGGTCGCCGACGGTGCGGCCGATCCCGTCCATCATCGCGCCGACCTCGTCGGACCGCTGCTGGATGCGCGCGAGGGCGGCGATGACGTCGCGGTCGTGGAGCACCCCCTGCTCGGCCGCCTCGAGGGACTGCGCGATCATGGCCGAGGTGTCGCGCGCGGCCTCGGCGGCGCGGAGCGCGAGCGCGCGCACCTCGTCCGCCACGACGGCGAACCCCTTGCCCGCATCGCCCGCGCGCGCGGCCTCGACCGCCGCATTGAGCGCGAGCAGGTTCGTCTGGAACGCGATCTCGTCGATCGTGCGGACGATCCGCGCCGTGGCGTCGGCGGTGGACTTGATCCGCTCCACCGCCTCGGAGAGCCGCCGCATCGCGGCGACGCCGTCGGCGGTGCTCGCGAGCGCCTCGGCGCTGCGTCCGTGCGCGCGCTCCGCCTGCTCCGCACTCGCGCGCCCGGCCGCGGACACCTCGTGCAGGCTCGACGAGATCTCCTCGATCGAGGCCGCCTGCTGCGAGGCCGCGGCGGCGAGCGTCTGGCTCCCGTCCGCGATCTGTTCCGACGCCGCCGCGACCTGCCGCGCCGCGCCGGCCACCTCGGCCAGCGCCGCCTCGACGTGGTCCAGCGCGGTGTTGAAGGCCGCCTGCAGCACGGCGAGGTCGTGCGCGTAGTCCCCGTGCATGCGCACGGTGAGGTCGCGCGCGGCGACGCGCTCGAGGAGGCTCGTCGCCTCCTGCAGCGGCGCGGCGACCGCGTCGAGCATCCCGTTCGCGCCGCGGATCATCGTCGCATAGCCGCCGGCGAAGCGGTCGGCGTCCGCGCGCACCGTCAAGCGACCCGCGCGGGCCGCCTCGATGAGCGCCGTGTTCTCGCGGATGACCTCGCGCAGCACCCGCGAGGTGCGGTCGAACGCGGCCACCGTCGCCAGTGTGCTGTCGATGATGCCGTTCACGCTGCGCGCCGCGTCGCCGAACTCGTCGTGCCCCTCGGCCGCGAGGCGGGGCGTCCCCGTCTCGACCACCGCGTCCAGGTCGCCCTCGGCGAGCCGACCGAGCGCGACCTCGAGGTTCCGCACGCAACGGCCACGCAGTTCCTCGAGCCGCGACGCGATCAGCCCGAGGTCCCGCGCGAATCGCGCCGAGAGCCGCGCGGCGATGACGGACGCCAGGACGAGCCCGGCGAGGGTCGCGAGCACGATCTCGAGCGTCGCGAGGCGCGCGATGCGGTGGTTCTGCGCCATGATCGCCTCGGCCTCCCGCAGCTTCTCGTCCGCCAGGTCCTCGATGGCGGCGTCGACCGCGGTCGCCCCAGCGGAGACCGCGCCGCGGGTCAGCCGCGCGGCCTCGGCGCGGCGCCCCGCGAGCGCGAACACGAGCGCGCTGTCCCGCAGCGGCACGTAGCGGGAGCGCCGGACCGCGAGCGTGTCGAGCCCGGCGGCGATCGCCGGCGAGGCGGTCCGCCGCAGGTCGGCGGAGAGTGAATCCAGGATGCGCGTCAGGCGTACCGACTCGGAGAGCACCGTCGCGACCGCCGCGTCGTCCTCCGCGAGCATCGCCTCGGGCGCGGTGCGCTGCAGCGCATTGAACGTCGCCTCGAGCCGACCGATCGTCGCGGTCGGAAGCGTGATCGCGCGATGCACCAGGTCATCCGCCGCGGCCACGCGCCGCAGCGCATTCCAGCCGACGAGGCCGATGACGGTGGCCACCAGCCCTAGGGCGGAGAAGCCCATCAGGAGCTTCCCTCGGATGCGAAGATCCTTGAAGGTCGGCATGGCGGGGCGCAGAGGGCGGATGAGATGCGCGGGCCGGCGGGTGCCCGCGAGGGTCCACGCCCGGAGTATCGGCCGCGGGGCGGCGCCGGCCGTCAGGCGAACCCTCATCTCGGACGTCCCCGGGGCCCGAAAACGGGACACGCGGCGGACCGGAGGTCCGCCGCGTGTCCGCGGTCAGCGATAGGAGTGTGAGGAGCGGGCGATGGGACTCGAACCCACGACGTCCAGCTTGGGAAGCTGGCATTCTACCAACTGAATTACGCCCGCGTGACTGAATCATAGCCCGGGGGCGGGACCCCGACAAGCCGCGCCGTGTCAGGGGCCTGCCCTCCGCCCGTCCGCGTCGCACCGACCTCGGCTCAGGGTCCGCCGCCTATCGCCGGCCCGGACGTCGCACGCACATTCCGCCCCATGCGAACCTCCCCCCAGTGGCAGTCCCGATCGATGTCGCCCGACGAGGCCGTGCGTGGGATCTCCTCGGGCATGCGGGTGTTCATCCACGGCGCGGCCGCCACGCCGACCCCGCTTCTCGAAGCGCTCGCGCGGCGCACCGACCTCGAGGACGTCACGCTCTACCATCTCCATCTCGAGGGCCCCGTCCCCTGGACCGCGCCCGCGCATGCCGGCCGCTTCCGCTCGGTCTCGCTCTTCACCGGCGCCAACATGCGGCAGGCGGTGCAGGAGGGTCGCGCGGACTTCGTGCCGATCTTCCTCTCGGACGTGCCGTCGCTCTTCTCGAGCGGCGCCGTGCGCCTCGACGCGGCCCTCGTGCAGCTCTCGCCGCCCGATCGGCACGGCTACTGCTCGCTCGGCACCTCCATCGATGCCGCGCGCGCCGCGGTGGACTCGGCGCCGATGATCATCGCCGAGATCAACGCGCGCATGCCGCGGACCCACGGCGACACCTCCGTGCCGCTCGAGAGCATCGAGGCGTTCAGCGTGACCGATCGCCCGCTGCCCGAGCATCGCCCGGAGCCGGAGACGCCGGTGATCGCGCGCATCGGGGAGCTCGTGGCCGGCCTCGTGGAGGACGGGAGTACGCTGCAGATGGGCATCGGCGCGATCCCCGACGCGGTCCTCAGCCGCCTGCACGACCGCCACGACCTCGGCGTGCATACGGAGATGTTCAGTGACCGGATGGTCGACCTCGTGGAGGCCGGTGCGGTGAACAACCGGATGAAGGCGGTCTTCCCCGGCCGGATCGTGACCAGCTTCGTGATCGGGTCGCAGCGCGTGTTCGACTTCGTCGACGACAACTCCGAGGTGGAGTTCATCGGCGCCGACCAGTCGAACGACACCGGACGCATCGGCCGCAACCCGAAGGTGGTCGCCATCAACAGCGCGATCCAGGTCGATCTCACGGGCCAGGTCTGCGCCGACTCGATCGGCCCGCGCATCTACTCCGGGATCGGCGGCCAGATGGACTTCATCCGCGGGGCCGCGCGGAGCGCCGGCGGCAAGCCGATCATCGCGTTGCCGAGCACCGCCGCGGGCGGCACGGTCTCTCGCATCGTCCCGACGCTCACCGAGGGGAGCGGCGTCGTCACGACGCGCGGCCACGTGCATTGGGTGGTGACCGAGTACGGCGCGGTGAACCTGCACGGGAAGAGCCTGCGCGAACGGGCGGAACTGCTGCGGAGCATCGCGCATCCCGACCACCGCGGGGCGCTGCGGACCAGCCCGGGGAGTTAGCTGCCGGGCGGCAACGGAAGCGTCCGTCGCCGCGGCGATTCCCTCGCGTACCAGCCGCCCGATGCTTGCACCGAAAGCCCCCGCCCAGAACGGCGCCCGCTCAGGCACGGTCGGGAGGTGCAGCAGCGTCGGTCCGCCGGCGCCCTTGACATTCGCGGAACCGCGTACCACTGTATTGTCACACCAATACACTAGGTCGCGATGTTCTCCCGAATCGACCCCCGCAGCCCCACTCCCCTCTACGCGCAGATCGCGGACCGGATCCGCCTCGCCGTAGCCTCCGGGGAGCTCCCGCCCGGCGAACCCCTGCCGAGCGTCAGAGCCCTTGCAGCCCAGTTGCGGGTCAACCCCGCGACGGTGGTGCAGGCCTACCGCGACCTCGAGCGCGAGAAGCTGGTCGAGATGCGGCAGGGCTCCGGCACCTTCATCGCCGACCTGCCGGCGGACACGCGGGCGCGGGAGCGCACCGCCGCCGCCGAACGATTCGTGAAGCAGATGCTCGCCGACGCCGCCCGCCAGGGTCTCTCCCCGTCCGATCTCCGCGCCGCGATCGAGCGCGCCCTCCAGGAGCCCAAGTGACCGACGCCATCCGCATCCGGAATCTCGCCTGGCGCGCCGGCCGGGAGTTCGCGATCCGCGACCTCTCGATGACCGTCCCCACCGGCGCCATCTACGGGTTCCTCGGACCGAACGGTTCGGGCAAGACCACGACCATCCGCCTCGCGCTGGGCATGCTCGTCCCCGCAGACGGCACCATCGAGGTCCTCGGCCACAGCGTACCGCGTTTCGTGCATCGCGCCCTCGCGGGCACCGGGTACGTGCCGGAGCGGCTGCATCTCTACCAGTCGCTGACCGTCGACGAGTCCATCCGCTACCACCGCGCGTTCCACGCGCAGTTCGACGCCGCCGAGGCCGAGCGGCTGCGCAAGCGGTTCGGGCTGCGTGAGGACCAACTGGTCCAGCGGCTCTCCAAGGGCGAGGCGGGCAAGCTGATGATGCTCCTCGCGCTCTCGCAGCGCGCCGAGCTGCTCGTGCTCGACGAGCCGACCGACGGCCTCGACCCCGTGATCCGGCGCGAGGTACTCGGCGCGCTGGTCGAGTACGTGGACGCGAAGCGCGCGACCGTCTTCATCTCCAGCCATCTCGTGCACGAGCAGGAGCGCATCTGCGACTGGGTCGGCGTGATGGACGGCGGACGCCTCATCGCGGAGCTGCCGATGCAGGAGTTCCGCAGCGGCATCAAGCGGCTGCGCGTGGCCCAGCCCCCCGCCGCGCGCGACGCCGCACCGTTCGCCCTCCTCTCACGGGCTGCCCTGACATCCCAGGCCGAGGAGTGGGTCGTGCGTGGCTGGCAGCCCGAGATGCGCGAGTGGTTCCAGCGCGTCGGGGCCGACGTGCGCGAGATCCAGGATCTCGACCTCGAGGAGAGCTTCGTCGAACTGCTCCGCGGGGCCCGGACCACTTCCATGGAGGACCGCTGATGTTCCGCCAGGTGCTCTACACGCAGCTCAAGTGGTCCCGCCTCGCCCTCGCACTGCTCAGCGTGCTGGCCTTCCTCATGCCGGCGGGACTCTGGCGTGCCGTGCAGGGGTCGTATGGCCGCCTCTACCCTGCGCTCGAAGTCGTGAGTGCGTTCTCGATGCTCGGCTACGCGCTCGCCCTCCTCGCCTTCTTCGTGGGCTTCATCCTCGTCGCGACCGGCTGGCAGGCGGACGCCACGACACGGCATGTCTACGCACTGTCGCTCCCCATCCCGTGGTCGCGGTACGTCGCGCTCCGATTCGGCGCCGGTGCCGTGCTCCTCGCCGTCCCCACCGTCGCGCTGTTCCTCGGCTCCCTGCTGGTCCTGTCGCTGATCACCATCCCTGACTCGCTGCAGGCCTATCCGGTGACGCTCGCCGCTCGTTTCCTCCTCGGCAGCTTCGTGGCGTACGCCGGGGTGTTCGCCCTGCAGTACATCTCCGGCAAGCGCGCCGCGCACCTGTTGCTCGTCGCCCTGCTCGCCTTCACGCTCACGCTCGTCGTCCTCGAGCTCCTCGGTCAGGAGGCGCGGCTGTTCGCCGTGCTGCGTGCCCTCTTGCAGCCGCCGGGACCGCTCGCGGTCTTCGGCGCCGAATGGTCGCTGATCGATGTCTGAGCGCGCGCGGATCCGGTCCGTCGCCGCGCTGGCCCTGTGCGGCCCGCTCTGCGCACTGGCGCCGCTGGCGCACGCGCAGGGGGCCCCGGCGGACACCGCCCTCGCGTTCTGGCAGGCGCGCGAGGCGGCGCTCCGCCACGAGATCGCGCAGACCGACTCTGCCCGGCTGCGCGCGGAGGGCCGGTTGCCCGACCGCATCATTCGCGTCGAGGACGTCGCGATCGCGTACGCGGCCGGCACGTTCTCGGCGCGCGACAGCGCCATCGTCGCGGCCGGCATCGCCGACGGGCTCACCGCCCTGCGCGCGCGCCACGGCGAAGTCGGCGTGGCGCTCGCGCGCGGCGCGCGATGGGCGGTGCGGCCGGCGACGCGCTTCCGGTCGAACCTCGTCGTGGGGTACGAGCTCGACCGCAGCGACTCGCGCGTGGGGAACGCCTGGCTGCCCCGCGTGTTCGATGCGAGGGACGTCGCCCGCATCATCATCGGCTTCGCCGGCGAGCGGCTGACCAGGCAGGTGCCGGCGCTGGCCAGCTACAACGGCTACGGTGTGCTGCAGCCCGACGGGCGCACC
Organism: Gemmatimonadaceae bacterium; assembly: GCA_019694735.1. Classification (GTDB taxonomy): domain Bacteria; phylum Gemmatimonadota; class Gemmatimonadetes; order Gemmatimonadales; family Gemmatimonadaceae; genus Pseudogemmatithrix. Next base: position 6,934 of record JAIBBJ010000185.1, read on the forward strand.
GACGCCGAAGTCGCGCGACGACTTGCGCTGTCGACGTCGGCGACGACACGCCGCTGCTGGGCCGGCGCGATCGCCGCCTGCGCCGTCGTGATGGCGCCGTTCGATCCCGGCGCGCCCGTGGACCGCTACTATGCGGAGAGCGAGTATCGCCACGTCGTGCGCGTCGCCGCGCTGCCGGGCATCGGCGACAGCGTCTTCTTCGCACACCGCCGCCGCTGCCTGGACGACTCGACCGGCGTCGCCCTCGCGAGTTGCGAGTCGGCGATCCGGCGTCTGGCCCTGCCGGACCCCCTCAATCCGATGGTGCGGGGGTCGCTCCTCGCCCATGCGCTCCGGCTCGGCGGCCGCGACGCGCTCACACGCGCGGGCGAGCGGCAGGACCTCGGCGCCATCGGCCTGCTGGGGCACATCGCCGGGGTACCGGAGGACTCGCTCCTGCGCTCGTGGCGGCGGAGCATCGGCGAGTCGCTCGCACGGGAGCGCGATCCGAACGAGGCCGCGCTCCTGCTCACCAGCATCGCGTGGGGCGGACTCCTGCTCGCCGCCACCCTGCGCCGGAGGCTCCTGTGAACGCAACGCTTCGTTGGGTGGGCGGGAGCGCCGTGGTCGCCGCCCTCGGGTTCGCCGCGCTCCGCCCGGACGACGGGAGCGGTCCCATCAGGCGCCGCGACCCGCAGGACGACGCGTTGCGGCACCGCGCCGACTCGCTCCGGAGTTCGCTCCGCGTCACGCGCGAGGTCATCGAGCGCGGCCGGGTGCGTGCCCTCGCGCGCGAGGTCACGCGCACCACGCCAGCGAGCGCGCACGCGAGCGCGCCGGGTGAACCGCGGTTCGTCTTCGGCGCCAAGGTGGGCGCCGAACGGAGCGCCGCGATCGCGCGCGCGGTCCACGCCGAACTCAACGGGACCGGGGTGGCCCGCACCGCCTATCCGCTCGCGATCGTCGCGGAGGTGGACACGGCAGCGAAGGGCGCCTTCTATCGCGTCGGGACCGCCCTGCCGGAGCGGCTCGGCGATCCATGCGTCGTCATCCTGAGTCTCCCGGCGGCGCCCCACATCACCTTCAATCAGGTCGCCTCCCGCCGGCTCCTCGGCCCCTGCGCGTTCTTCGCGGCGCACGGCGCTCCGAGCGAAGGAACCGCCCGCTGGCTGCGCGAGAACCGCGGGGGGCCGGCCGCGTTCTACGTCATGCCCTCGGCCTGGAGCGGGGACACGACCCGCTTCCGCGCCAAGATCTCGTCCCTCGGCGTCGGCCGCTCGGCGGAACTCGTGATCCGCTGTATCGCCGGGGATCTCGACGCGTGCGAGTCGTACCTCGGTCCGCTCGAGCGCGGACGGTGGTGGTTCGAGGAGCTGGAGAGTGGGGTGGACTACACTCCGCTGGAGACCGCCTTCCCCGGCACCGACCTCGTCCCGGCGCCGTTCTGGGCGACCGCGACGCAGCGCATCCGTCACGGGGTCCTGAGCGAGTTGCGGAGCACGCTCGGCGACGAACGCTTCACCGCCGTGTGGCGGGACGACCGGGGGATCTTCGACGCGTATCAGGAAGCCACCGGACAGCGCCTCGGCAGTTTCGTGCGAGACCAGCTGCTCGCGCGCAGCGAGCCGACGGTGCGAGGCCCCGGCGTCCCGCCACTGAGCGCCGTGTTCGCGCTCACGCTGGCGGGGATTGCCCTCGCGGCCGCGGTGCGCTTCGCTGGACGAAGAATGGACCAGTGACTTGTGATGGTGTATACAATCTTGCGCTCATATCGCGCGAATTGCAGGTCATTGAGGTATTTTTTTGACTGATTTTGCTGTTTTGCACTTCGATTCTTGCATTTTGTGCACGATTTTGATAGCGTCAGGTTCGTCTACCGGACCTCTCGCCGCCGAATACCGTGCCGCCCGACCTCTCCGCCCCTGACACCCTCTTCGTCCTCCTGAGCACCGCCCTGGTGCTCCTGATGACCCCCGCCCTCGCCCTCTTCTACGGCGGACTCGTTCGGGCCAAGAGCATCCTGAACACCATGATGATGTCCTTCGCCGCCGTCGGCGTCGTCGGACTCCTCTGGGCGCTCCTCGGCTACTCCCTCGCCTTCGCACCCGGCGCGACCGCCATCGGCGGCTTCGACTTCGTGGGCATGCGTGGCATCACCCTCGCCCTCCGCGAGGGCGGGACGATCCCGCACCTCCTCTTCTTCGCCTACCAGGGCACGTTCGCGATCATCACGGCCGCCCTCATCTCCGGCGCCATCGTCGAGCGCATGCGCTTCAGCGCGTACATCCTGTTCCTGGGCGCGTGGACCCTCGTCGTGTACTCGCCCGTCGCCCACTGGGTGTGGGGCGGCGGCTGGATGGGCCAACTCGGCATCCTCGACTTCGCCGGCGGCACCGTCGTGCACATCACGGCCGGCACCGCGGCCCTCGTGGCGGCACTGATGGTCGGGCCGCGCCGCGACCACGGCCGCCAGGCGTTCCTCCCGCACAACGTCCCGATGATGCTCACCGGCGCCGCGCTCCTCTGGTTCGGCTGGGTGGGCTTCAATGGCGGAAGCGCGCTCGCCGTGAACGGCACCGCGGTGCAGGCGACCGTCAACACGATCCTCGCCCCGATGGCCGCGATGGCGGCGTGGATGGCGCTCGAGTTCAAGCGGACGGGCCACGTGACCGCGGTCGGCGCGGGCACGGCGCTCGTCGTCGGCCTGGTCGCCATCACGCCCGCCTGCGGCTTCGTCTCTCCGCTCGGCGCCCTCGCGATCGGCGCCATCGCCGCCGTGCCCTGCCATCTCGTCATCCTCTACCGCGTCCGCACCCGCCTCGACGACTCGCTCGACGTGATGGGCGCGCACGGGACGGGGGGCGCGGTGGGCGCCATCCTGACCGGCGTCTTCACGAGCTCGGCATGGGGGGGGCCGGCCGGCCTGCTCGAGGGGAGCCTCGCCCAGGTCGGCCTGCAGACCCTCGGGGTCGTCGTCGCCGCCGCGTACACCGCGCTGATGACGTGGGCGATCCTCAAGGGCATCGGCGCCGTCATGCCCCTCCGGGTGGACGCCCGCGACGAGGCCGCGGGCGTGGACGTCGCCGAGCACGGCGAGGAGGGCTACACGGATGGGGAGGGGGCGATCCTCGTGCTCGAGAGCGCCACGGCACCCCGCGCGATGCCCGCCATGCGCCCGACCACGAGCGCGCCCGTCGCGCAGAGCGCCTGATGAAGCTCGTCGTCGCGATCATCCGCCCCGAGCGCCTCACCGCCGTCCTCGAGTCGCTCTACCGCGCCGACGTCCGCGGCCTGACCGTCAGCAAGGTCCAGGGCCACGGCGGCGAGACCGAACACGTCGAGACGTACCGCGGCACGACCGTGAAGATGGACCTCCAGCAGAAGGTCCGGCTCGAGATCGGCGTGAGCGAGCACTTCGTGCAGCCGACCATCGACGCCATCGTCGCCGGCGCGCGCACCGGCGACGTCGGCGACGGCAAGATCTTCGTCCTTCCCGTGGAGCGCATCGTCCGCATCCGCACGGGAGAGACCGATACGAGCGCCGTCACTCCCGTCGCCGCGGACTGACGCCGTGGCGATCGATCGCGTCCGCTACGCCGACTGCGACCGCGCCCAGGCCGACGCGATCCTCGCGATCCTCAACGACGCGATCCTCCGCACGACCGCGATCTTCGAGTCCGAGCCGCGCCCGCGCGAGGCGATGGGCCCGCGGTTCGACGCCAAGGTCGCGGGCGCGTACCCGGTCATCGGCGCATTCGACGGCGACGGCGCGCTGCTCGGCTTCGGGAGCTACGGCCCCTTCCGCAACTGGCCGGCCTACCGCCACACGGTGGAGCACTCGGTCTATGTCCGGCACGACCAGCGTGGCCGCGGCGTCGGGCGGGGCCTGCTCCGGCAGGTGATCGCGCGCGCGGAGGCGCAGTCGTACCATGCGCTGATCGGCGGTATCGAGGCGGGCAACACCGCGAGCCTCGCGCTGCATCGGGCGCTCGGCTTCGCGCCCTGCGGCACCGTGCGCGAGGTGGGGCACAAGTTCGGGCGGTGGCTCGACCTGACGTTCGTGCAGCTCCTGCTGCCGTCTGGGCGTGCGCCTGACTCCGTCGCACCTCCGGCGGTCCCGGCGTAGGAGGGAGTGGCGGCGGCGTGGCCGCCGCGTGGCCGCGGCGTGGCGGCGCCGCGCAGGCCGCACGGTCATCACGCGGCCCGCGCGCGGTCAGCCCATTGGGATCAGCCGCGCCGCACCAGCACCGCCCCGGCGACGACGAGAGCCACGCCGAGCAGCCGCAGCGGCGATGCCGCCTGGCGCACCATGCCGAACGCGCCCACGTGGTCGAGCGCGAGCGCCATCGCGAGCTGGCTCGCGACGCCGAGCGTGAGCAACGTCGCCACGCCGATGCGCGGCGCCGCGTAGGCGGCGATGGTCACGAACGCCGCGCCGCAGAGCCCGCCGATCCACGCCCACCACGGCAGCGCACGGACGGCTGGCCCGTCCATCGGCGCGCGCAACGCGGCCGCGGCGAGGACGAGCGCGACGGTGCCGACGAGGAACGAGACGAGGGCGCCGTTCACGGAGCTCCCCATCGCCCGCGCGAGGGTCGCGTTGATCGGGGACTGGATCGAGAGCAGCGCGCCGCTCAGCAGCACCAGCAGGATGGGGGCGAGGGAACTCGTCATCGGCTCGGGAGCGTGAGGGAGGGCGTGCCACGGCGGCCGCGGTCGCCGGAACGCGAAACGGGGGCCCCGGATGGGACCCCCGCAACTTGGACCTGCCGCTGCCGCCCCGCCATGGAGCCGGCCGAGAGCCACAGGTGGGAATTGAACCCACGACCGCTCGATTACGAATCGAGTGCTCTACCCCTGAGCTACTGTGGCGAACCGCCGTGGGGCCGAGCCGGGACCGGCCTGCTTCCCGCGACGCCCACCTGACCTTCGCATGCCCTGGCGCGGACTCGAACCGCGACGCCTTGCGGCACCACCCCCTCAAGATGGCGTGTCTACCAATTTCACCACCAGGGCGAGGGACTTCGATTGTGATGAAGGAGGAAGGATGAAGGATGAAAGTGGGCTCCGTCCCGGCGACCCGCCTTCATCCTTTCGCCTTCAGCCTTCCGCCTGCGAACGGGAGCGACGGGGCTCGAACCCGCGACCTCTCGAGTGACAGTCGAGTGCTCTAACCAAACTGAGCTACGCCCCCAACAACTGGATCATGCACTGGCCGGGGACGTCTCCCGCTGCCTGCCTGATCGGTCCTGCGTGCTGCGCCTGCCCCGCGACCGCCGGGGCGATAGCCCCAACGGGAATCGAACCCGTCTTTGCTCCTTGAAAGGGAGCCGTCCTAGCCGATAGACGATGGGGCCGATCCACTGCGTGCTGCCGTCCTGCCATAGCGGTAACGGGATTCGAACCCGTGTTCCAGCCTTGAGAGGGCTGTGTCCTAGTCCCCTAGACGATACCGCCGTGCGCCTGCGTCCTGCGTTCCGTGCGTGCCCTGCAGCAGGCCCGGAGGGAATCGAACCCCCAACCGCCGGTTTTGGAGACCGGTGCTCTACCAATTGAGCTACGGACCTAGAGGGGTGGATGACGGGATTCGAACCCGCGACCCTCGGAACCACAATCCGATGCTCTAACCGACTGAGCTACATCCACCATGTCCCCGGCACCCGGCCCGGGAGCTACAGAAGATAAACCGCTCCGCCCGCCTTATCAACGGGCGGCGCCGGCGTGCGGCGCCGCCCCGTCACGGCCGCTCAGTCCTTCGCGCGGTCCATGTACTCGCCGGTGTTCGGGTTCACGCGCACCCGCTCCCCGGTCGAGATGAACTCCGGCACCTGGATCGTCACGCCGTTCTCCAGCTGCGCCGGCTTGGTGCTCGCCGTCTTCGTCGCCGTCTTCATCACCGGCGCCGTGTCGGTGATCGTCAGGTTCAGGAACTGCGGGAGCTGCACCGACATCGGCTTCCCGTTATAGAACTCGACCATCACCATCATGTTGTCCTGCATCCACGGCGCGTTGTCCCCGAGCGTCTCCTCGTCCATCTCGAGCTGCTCGTAGTTCTCCGTGTTCATGAAGTGGTACGTGTCGCCGCCCTTGTAGAGGAACTGGAGCTCGTGCGTCTCCATGTCCGCCTTGTGGAGCTGGTCGTCGGCACGGAACCGGTGCTCGAAGTTGTTGCCCGAGCGGAGGTTCTTGAGCTTCGCCTGCACCATCGCGCGCAGGTTGCCGGGCGTGTGGTGCCGGAACTCGATGATGCGGCAGGGATCGTTCTCGAACACGATCACCATGCCGCGACGGATCTGCGTGGCGGGAAGGGCCATGGGACGACGTCGCTACGGGTGGAGGACAGCTAAACCAAGACAGCCTTTAAGTTTAGCCGCCTTCCCCAGTGTCGGTCAACCGGGGCCGGTCCTGAGCGCGACCGCCCGCCGCCCTACCGGCCGAGCGCCGCCGGGACCTGCCGGAGCACCGGACCGAGCACCTTCCACATGTTCCGCGCCGCGATCCGCGCCCCCGCCTCGTTCGGGTGGATCCCGTCGTCCTGGTTCAGCTCCCGCTTCCCGGCCACCCCGTCCAGGAAGAAGGGGATCAGCGTCACCCCCTCGTCCCGGGAGATCTCGAGGAAGAGCTCCCGGAAGCCGCGCGTGAACCCGGGCCCCAGATTGGGGGGCGCCTCCATCTGCGCCAGCAGCACCCGGGCATCCGGGTGCGCCGTCCGGACCTTGCGGATGATCCCCACGAGGTTGGCCTTGGTCGAATCGGGGCGGAGCCCCCGGAGGCCGTCGTTCGCGCCCGACTCGATCACCACCACATCCGCGGGCTCGCGCAGCAACCATTCGACGCGGCGGAGCGCGCCGGCGGAGGTCTCGCCCGACAGGCCCGCCGCCACGACGGTGGCCTTGTAGCCCGACGAGTCGGCGAGCCGCTGCAGCACGGCCGGATACGCCGAGTCGGGATCGAGGCCGAGGCCGGCCGTCAGGCTCGTCCCGACGATGAGGACGCGCGCACCGGCGGCCGGCACCGCCGACACTGGGCGCGCTCCCCCCGCCGTAGTTGATTCCACGGGAACCGACGGCGTGGCCGCCGGCTTCGCTTCGGAGCCGCCGCAGGCGGCGACGAGGGCCGTCCCGCCGACGACGACCCACTTCCTCACGTGCTCACGCATTCGCGATGCTCGCTGCTCGAGACCTGACCAAGGAATACCAGAGCGGGACCTCCGCGCTGGCGGTGCTGAAGGACGTCACCTTCGAGATACCCCAGGGCGCCTTCGTCGCCATCGTGGGCCCGTCGGGGAGCGGCAAGACCACGCTCCTCGGCCTCCTCGCGGGCCTCGACCTCCCGTCCCGCGGGACGGTCCTGCTCGACGGGGCCGACCTGACGCGCCTCGACGAGGATGCGCGCGCCCGGCTCCGTGGCGAGAAAGTTGGGTTCATCTTCCAGAGCTTTCAACTCATCCCCACCCTGACGGCGCTCGAGAACGTGCAGGTGCCGCTCGAGCTCCGCGGCGATGCCGACGCCGCGCCCCGCGCCCGCGACCTGCTCCAGCGCGTCGGCCTCGGCGACCGCCTCGGCCACTTCCCCAACCAGCTCTCGGGCGGCGAGCAGCAGCGCGTCGCCATCGCGCGCGCCTTCGCCAATCAGCCGCGCATCCTCTTCGCCGACGAGCCGACGGGCAACCTCGACGGCACCACCGGCGACCGGATCGTCGCGCTCCTCGACCAGCTCAACCGCGAGTCGGGCGCCACGGTCGTGATCGTCACGCACGACCTGACGCTCGCCGAGCATGCGCAGCGCGTGATCCGGCTCAAGGACGGCGTCGTCGTCGAGGACCGCCCATCGCGCAGCGCGGTGTCGGCCGCCCCGGCGCCCACCGGCGCCGCCTGATGGCCCGCGCGCCCTTCCGCACGCTGCTCGCCCTCGCCTGGCGCGAGAGCCGCACCGCGCGCCGCCGGCTCCTGCTCTACATGAGCTCGATCTCGCTCGGCGTGGCCGCGCTCGTCGCCATCGACTCGTTCGCGGCGAACGTGACCGAGAGCATCGCGGCGCAGTCCCGCGCCCTGCTCGGCGGCGACGTGCAGCTCCGCGCCCGCAACGGCTTCACGCCGGCGGCGGACTCGCTCCTCGACTCGCTCGGCGCGGCGGGCATCCCGTCGGCGAAGGTCGTGAGCTTCGCCTCCATGGTGCAGGCATTGCCCTCCGAAGGCACGCGCCTGGCGCAGGTGCGCGCCGTCTCGGCCGGCTATCCCTTCTACGGCGACGTCGTCACCGAGCCGGCGGACGCGTGGGCGGGGCTCCACGACGGCGCCTACGCCTACGTCGACCCGTCGCTCCTCGTCTCGCTCGACGCCCGCGTCGGCGACACCCTCGCGATCGGCTACGCGCGCTTCACCATCCGCGCCTCGCTCACCAACGTGCCCGGGGATCCCGGCATCGCCGCGACGATCGGGCCGCGCGTGTTCATCTCCGACCGCTACCTGGCCGAGACGCAGCTGCTCGGCCTGGGCAGCCGCGCCGAGTACGAGGCGGTGGTCAAGCTCCCGCCGACGGTCGCCGGGCCGCGCTGGGTCGCGCCGCTGCGGCCGCGCTTCGAGGCGGCCGGCATCCGCACCCGCACGGTCACCGAGAACGAGATGGACCTGACGGAGGCCATCCAGCAGCTGGCGAAGTTCCTCGGCGTCGTGGGACTCATCGCGCTGCTGCTCGGCGGGATCGGCGTGGCGAGCGGCGTGAACGCGTTCGTGCAGCGGAAGATCGACACCGTCGCCGTGCTGCGGTGCCTGGGGGCGTCCAGCGCGCAGGTGCTGGTCATCTACCTCGTGCAGGCCGCAGCGATGGGGCTCCTCGGCGCCGCGATCGGCGTCGTGCTCGGGATCGGCATCCAGTTCCTGCTCCCGCAGGTGCTCGGCGACTTCCTGCCGGTGGACGTGACGGTGTCGCTCGCCCCGAAGGCGATCCTGCTCGGGCTCGGCATCGGCATCTGGGTCGCCGTGGCCTTCGCGCTCCGGCCGCTGCTCGTGCTGCGCCGCATCTCGCCGCTGCAGGCGATCCGGCGCGACGATGCCGCGCTCGCCGCGTCCCGCCGGCGCGACAGCGCCACGTGGGTCGTCAACCTCGGGCTCCTCGCGAGCGTGCTCGTGCTCGCGATCGACCGCGCCGACACCACCCAGCAGGGGATCGCCTTCGCGGCCGGCGTGCTCGCCAGCATCGGGCTGCTGACCGGCAGCGCGGTGCTGCTCGCGTCCCTCGCCCGGCGCCTCGTGCGGCCAAGCTGGCCCTACGTGCTGCGGCAGGGCGTGGCGAACCTCTACCGCCCCAACAGCCAGACCCGGGCCGTGGTGCTGGCCCTCGGCTTCGGCGCCTTCCTCGTCACGACGATCATCCTCGTGCAGGCGAACCTGCTCCGCGCGTTCGACCTCACGGCGGAGGGGTCCCGCGGCAACCTCGTCTTCTTCGACGTGCAGGAGGACCAGGCCGCGCCGCTCGACTCGCTCGTGCGGGCGCGTGGCGCCGAGGTCGTCTCGCTGACGCCGATCGTGACGATGCGGATCGCCGCGATCAACGGCCTCCCGCCCGACCAGTGGGCCGCCGCGCACGGCATCCCGGCCCGCTTCTGGGCCCTGCGGCGCGAGTACCGGTCCACCTATCGCGACTCCACCGTGCATACGGAGGTCGTCACCGCGGGCGCCTGGTTCGGGCCCGCCGCCGAGTCGGACGCGGTGTTCGAGTACTCCATGGAACAGGACGTGGCCCGCGACCTCCGCCTGTCGCTCGGCGACACGGTGACGTGGGACGTGCAGGGCGTGAGCGTGCGCGCCCGCCTCACGAGCCTGCGCGAGGTGAACTGGGGCCGCTTCGAGCCGAACTTCTTCGCGGTCTTCCCGACCGCGGCGATCCGGCGCGCCCCGCAGCAGTTCGTCCTCGTCGGCGCGGTGGACTCGGCCACCACCGTGGCGCGCCTGCAGCGCGAGTCGGTGAAGCGCTTCCCGAACGTGTCGAGCATCGACCTCTCGCTCGTGCGCCGGACCATCACGCAGATCGTCGACAAGGTGACGCTCACCGTGCGGTTCCTCGCGCTGTTCTCGCTGGCGATGGGCATCCCCGTGCTGTTCAGCGCGGTCGCGGCGACGCGCCGCGACCGGCTGCGCGAGGGCGTGCTGCTCAAGACGCTCGGCGCGACCCGCGCGCAGATCGGCCGGATCCTGCTCGCCGAGTATGCGCTGCTCGGGCTGCTCGGCAGCCTCACCGGCATGCTGCTCGCGTTCGCCGGGTCGTGGGCCCTCGTCCGTTTCGTCTTCGAAGGGCGGTTCACCCCGGCGCCGGTCCCCGCACTCGGGATCGCGGCGACGATGACGCTGCTCGCCGTGGCGATCGGGCTGCTCACCGGCCGCGACGTCTTCCGCGAGACGCCGATGGCGGCGCTGCGCGAGGGGTGAGTCCGCGGGGCGCGCGCCGGCGCCCGGCGGGACCTCACTCGACGCGCACCACCGCGAGCCGCGTCGCGCCGGGGAGCGGGAGCCCGCGGAAGCCCGTGAGCTCGAGGACCTGGACGGCGGCCGTCGGCTCGACCACGAGCTCGAGCACCGCGAACCCCGCCGGCACGATCGCGGGGATCTCGGTCGCGATCGGACCCGTGCCCAGCGCGATCGGCTGCACGGGCCAAGGACGCCCCCAGGGCGTGGGCGCCGGCGACAGGCACGAACCGGCCACGTCGCAGAGGCCCTGATACAGGGACCGCAGGTCGAAGGACGGGAAGCGCAGGCGGGACGACTGCGGCGCGAACCCGGGCCGGTCGTCCACCACGAGCGCCAGCGACCACTCGGCGAGCACCGCGTCCCAGCTGCCGAGGCCGCGGGCCTCGAGGTTCGCGACCCCGGAGAGCCGGCTCGTCGTGAGGGCCGCGAACGTCGCCGGCTCGACGAGGCCGTCCTGATCGAGCCACCAACGCGTGAGCGCCCACGCGCTGCCGTAGAAGGTCACGTCCCCCGGGTCGATGGGCCCGAGCGGCGAGCGGTCGGTCGGCGTCTCGAGGAACCGCCAGAGCGCCTCGAGGTGCGGACGCATCGCGCGGGGGGCGTCCGCGCACGCCGGGAAGGCGGGATCGCCCGCCCGCAGCTCGCAGGCGAGCGACGCGGCGAAGCCGACGTTCGCCCCGCGTGCGAAGCCGTAGGTCGCGCGGGCCCAGAGCTCCTCGGCGTGCCGTGCGAGCGCCTCCTCCAGCCACGGCTCCTCCAGCGGCTGGCCGCGGACGTTGCGCTCGGCGTAGGACGTGACGTGCTTCATCTCGTGCACGAGCGTGGCGCGCATCTCATGCCGCCACTGGCCGCGCGTGCCGGGCCCGAGGCCGGCGTCGGCGAGCATCGGGGCCTGCGCGTAGACGTACTCCCCGACATTGCTCGATGCGAAGGTGGCGCGCGGGTAGAAGTCGCAGTTCACGACGGTGGCGAGCACGGCGCCGCCGAGCTTGCGATTCATGCGCGGCGTGAACACGACGAGCACGCGCCCGTTGTCGTCGAGGCGCGGGTCCATCACGAGCGGATCGCCGAACTGCTGGAGGATGGGCCAGCCGCGCGCCTCGAGCTCCGTCCCCAGCGCGGCGTAGTCGGCGTCCATCTGCCGGGCGAGCGTCGGCTGCCCCTCGAGCACGCTGCTGGTATCCTCGAGCAGCACGACGTGGTCACCGACGTGCACGACGCGCGCCCCGATCGGCGTGTACTCGTTGCAGAATCCCGGCCCCTCGATCGCGGGCACGCGCAGCGGGAGCACCTGGCCGAGCGCGGGGGCGCTGACGGCGGCGGCGCCCGGGGCACGCAGGGCGGCGGCGGGGCGTCCCGCCTGCTGCCCCACCGCGACGTTCCGCTCGAGCATCGCCCAGTGCGCCGCGGCGCGGGCACGCGCCTCACGCGCCCCGAGCCGCGCTCGCGCACCCGCCCGCCGCCCCCGCCCGGCGCGCAGCGTCGTCGGCGGGCGCACCGGCGGACGCGCGCCGGCGACGAGGTTCGCCCCCGCCGCCGGCACGGCGACCCCGCGCACGGTGAGTGCGATGGCGCCGGTGCCGAGCGCGCGCGAGGCGTTCGGGATCGTGAGCAGGTAGCGCCCCGGCGCGAAGGCGTGGCATCGCGCGTCCCCGGCGGTGAGGAACGTCTGGGACTGGCCGACGGCCAGCGCACGCGTCGGCGCCGTGGTCAGGCGCACCGGGGCTACGCCGATGCTGCCGGCGACGGTCACCTGCAGGGCGACGTCGGCGGCGGCCTGGCAGGGGAACGCGGCGGCGCCCGGCAGTGCGAGCGTCAACTGCGTGGGCGACGCGGCGGTAACGGCGACGGGCACACCATCGAGCAGGACCCCGTTGCCGGCCGGGGTCCGCGCGAATCCGGTCCCGGAGAGGACGACCGTCTGGCCCGGCGCGAGCGCGCCCGACGAGAGGCCCGTGATGACGGGCGCCGTCGGCGAGGCCTGCGCCGCGACGAGAACGGTCACCGACCGCGCCTGCCCGTCGCCGTACACCGTCACGGTGCTCCTGCCGACCGCGACCGGCGTGACGACGCCGCTCGCGGAGACGCTCGCGATCCGCGGCGCCGAGCTCTCCCAGGTGAGCGGAGCCCCGACGATACCGATGCCGGCGGCATCCTTGGCCGTCGCGACGAGCTGCCGCTGCTCGGCGATCGGGACGAAGAGCCGGAGCGTGTCCGCGTCGAGCGCAAGATGGGCGATCGGCGGATTCACGAGATCGAGCCGCAACTCCGCCGACACGCCGTTCACGGTCGCCCGCGCGATGCCGACCCCGGGCGCGTGCGCGAGCATCAGCCCGTCGGGACTGACCTCGAGCG
>JAIBBJ010000154.1 GCA_019694735.1 Gemmatimonadaceae bacterium
GCGGGGGCCCAGGTGGGCGGCCGCGTGGCGACCGACGAGGTGGACGGCTTCCTGCTGGACCGTGGCTTCCAGGTGCTCCTCGACTCCTATCCCGAGGCGCAGCGGGCACTCGACCTCGCCGCGCTGGAACTGCAGCCCTTCGCGGCCGGCGCGCTGGTCCAGCTCGGCGGGCGCCTGCGACGCATCGCGGATCCGTGGCGTGCCCCGCTCGCGGGCGTCCGATCGCTCGTCAGCGGCGTCTTCTCGCCCGCCGATGCGTGGCGGATGATCCGGCTCCGGCACGACGCGCTCACGCACCGGGCGGGCGACCCGGCGACCGACACCCAGTCCGCCGCGCGTTCGCTCGCGGAGCGCGGGTTCTCGGAGCGCGCGGTCGAGGCGTTCTTCCGCCCGTTCTTCGGCGGGGTCTTCCTCGACACGCAGCTCGCGGCCCCGCGACCGTGGTTCGAGTTCCTCTTCGGGATGTTCGCCACCGGCCGCGCGACGCTGCCGGCGCGCGGGATGCGCACGCTGCCGGCGCAGCTCGCGGCGGCACTCCCGCCGGGCAGCGTGCGCACCGGGGCGCGCGTGCGGTCGGTGCATCTCGGGAGCGTGGTGCTCGACGGCGGCGAGACGCTCCGGGCGCGGGCCGTCATCGTCGCGACCGATGCGCGCCACCTCGCGGTGCTGGTCCCGGGGACGCGGGCGCCGCAGTGGGCGAGTTGCGCCACCCTGCATTGGGCAGCCCCGTCGTCGCCGCTCGAGGAGCCGCTGCTGGTGCTGAACGGCGAGAGCCGGACGGGCCCCGTCAACCACGTGTGCGTGCCGAGCGATGTCGCGCCGAGCTACGCGCCGGCGGGGCAGTCGCTCATCTCGGCGACCACGATCGGCGTGCCGGCGGTGGACGACGCCGTGCTCGACCAGGAGGCGCGGCGCCAGCTCGCGCGATGGTTCGGCGACGCGGCCGTCCGATCCTGGCGGCTGCTGAAGGTGTCCCGCGTCACCCACACCCTGCCGCGGATGACGAGCTGGCCCACCGCGGCGGCGTCGGTGCGGCTCGGTGACGGCCTCTACGCCTGCGGCGACCACCTCGAGACGCCGAGCATCAATGGCGCGCTGCGGAGCGGCCGTCGGGCGGCGGAGACTTTGCTGGCGGACTGGGGCGTGCGGCCCGGCGACGCCGCAGTCGCCTAGCGGCTACTCGAATGCCACCATCACGCCGCAGCCGAGCTGCTGCGCGTGGCTGGTGGCGAAGATCCCCGATGGCATCGGCAGGATGCCGGGGACGAGCGAGTCGAACACGAGCTTGCGGGCGTCCTGGCGCGGGAGGCTGCGGCGCGCCGCGACCTGCCCGGCGAGGCCGCCGAGCGCGAGTTCGCACGCGAGCACGATCACGCCGCGCTTGATGAGCGTGTCGAGCGCCCCATCGGCCCAGGTCAGCGCATGCGGCGCGTTGGCGGGCACGTTGATGAACGGGTTCCGCTTGGCCGTCTCGCCGGTGACCGGATCCTTGAGTTCGTTCTCCTCGGCGATCTTGCCATCCTCCCAGACCGCGTCCCCGCACGCCATCGCCACGCCCTTGTGGCGCAGGATGATCACGGCGGACAGGTCGGCGTCGGTGAGCCCATAGACCGTCGCGTAGCCGCTGAGGAACGAGCGCGCCTGATGGAACACCACGCCGCCGGCGATCTCCGGCGAGTCGTACGCCATGCGGTACTTCCCCGTCACCCGCGTGGTCCACGACATGTCGTACGCGCGCGCCTGCGCGGGCGCCTGCGCGGGCGCGGCCTGCGCCTCGAGCGCCTGACCGACCGCGACCGTACCGGCCGCGAGGAGGGAGGCCTGCTTCAGGAAGTCACGACGCTGCGTCATCGCTGGGACTCGCGGGTGGGGAGGGCGTGGGGGGAATCTGGGCCGCGCCGGCGTCCTCGCGCCAGAGGAGCAGCGCCAGCAGCACGGCGCCGGTGGTCACCCCCATGTCGGCGACGTTGAACGTCCAGAACCGCCAGTCGGCCGTGCCGACGTCGATGAAGTCCACCACGCCCTTCGCGTGCCGAAGGCGGTCGAGGAGGTTCCCCGCGGCGCCGGCGACGATGAGCGCGAGTGCGGCCGGAAGCGCGCGCGCGGAGGACGCGCTCCGGCGCAGCACGGTGACGAGGTAGCCGATCATGACGAGGGCGACGACGCTGAAGATGACCCGCGACGCCCCGCCGACGGAGAGGTTCATCGCGGCGCCGGTGTTGTAGGTCAGGGTCCAGCGGAGCCACGGCGGCACGACATCCACCGGGACGTGGAGCTGCAGCGCCGCCTCCGCCCACCGCTTCGACAGCGTGTCGACGGCGAGGATGGCGATCAGGAGCGGCCAGAAGATCCGGTCGCGCACGGCGATGCCGGTGGAGGCGGGCAGGGTGGGTTCGGTCATCGCGGTCCCGTAAGTTATCCGGCGGACCCTACGACGGGTACGCTGAGGACGTTTCCGTGTTCCGCCTCCCGGTCCTTGCCCTGTCCTTGCCCTGCCCTGCCCCGATCCAGTGCCCCAGCTCCGTGACGCCGCCCCGCTCCCGATCGACGACGTGCTGCCGGCGGTGTGCCGCGCCCTCGCGTCGGCGCGCGCGGCCGTGCTGGTCGCGCCCCCTGGCGCGGGCAAGACGACCCGCGTGCCGCTCGCACTCCTCGATGAGCCGTGGTCCGGCGGCGGACGCGTGCTCGTCCTCGAACCGCGGCGCATCGCCGCGCGCGCGGCCGCCGCGCAGATGGCGCGGCTCCTCGGCGAGGAGCCGGGCGGGACGGTCGGGTACCGCGTCCGGCACGAGTCGCGGGTCGGTCCCCGCACGCGCGTCGAGGTGGTGACCGAGGGGATCCTGACGCGGATGGTGCAGGACGACCCGGCGCTCGACGGCGTCGCCGCGGTCTGCTTCGACGAGTTCCACGAGCGGCACCTCACCGCGGACCTCGGCCTCGCGCTCGTGCTCGAGTCGCGCGCGGTGCTGCGAGAGGATCTGCGCGTCCTCGTGATGTCGGCGACGCTCGAGGCCGCGCCGGTGGCGGCGCTGCTCGGCGGCGCCCCGGTCGTCGCGAGCGAGGGCCGCAGCTTCCCGGTCACGACCGTGTGGCGGCCCCCGCGTCCGGACACCCCGGTCGCCCTCGCGGTCGCCCACGCCGTCCGCGAGGCATGGGCCGGGACAGAAGGCGACGTGCTGGTCTTCCTTCCTGGCATCGCCGAGATCGACCGCGCCCGACGTGCGCTCGCGGAGGTCGCGGCGCTCCCCGACGCCGAGGTGCTGCTACTCCACGGCGGGCTCACCCTCGCTGAGCAGGACCAGGTGCTGCGGCGACGCGGCACGCGGCGGCGCGTGGTCCTCTCCACGGCGATCGCCGAGAGCTCGGTGACGCTCGAGGATGTGCGCGTGGTGGTGGACGCCGGGCTCGCGCGAGTGCCGCGTTTCGATCCGCGCAGTGGCATGACGCGCCTGGAGACGACGCGGGTGTCGCAGGCCTCGGCCGACCAGCGGCGCGGCCGCGCGGGCCGCGTCGCGCCCGGTCATTGCGTGCGCCTGTGGAGCGAGGGCGAGCAGGCGGCCCTGCCGGCCCGCGCGGTGCCGGAGATTCTCGAGGCGGACCTCGCGGCGCTCGCGCTCGAGCTCGCGGTCGCCGGCATCGCGGACGCGGGGGCGCTCGCATGGCTCGACGCGCCGCCCGCCGGCGCGCTCGCGCAGGCGCGCGCGCTGCTCACCGACCTGGGCGCACTCGGTCCCGACGGGCGCGCCACCCCGCACGGCCGCGCGATGGCGGGGCTCGGCCTCACGCCTCGGCTCGCCCACCTCGTGCTCATCGGCGCCGCGCGC
>JAIBBJ010000124.1 GCA_019694735.1 Gemmatimonadaceae bacterium
CGCGGGCGACGCCCGCGAGGCGCACGACGCGACGCGGCGGGCGAGCGCGATCGCCACCGAGCACCGCACGACGGTGGACACCGCGATGGAGCGCCTCGAGGGCGCGCAGCGGGTGGTGGCCGACGGGGCGGGGCGGATGCGCGCGCTCACGCAGACGACGGCACAGGTGACCGGCTTCATCGCGGCGATCCGCGAGCTCGCGGTGCAGACGAACCTGCTCGCGCTCAACGCCGCGATCGAGGCGGCGCGCGCCGGGCACGAGGGGCGCGGCTTCGCCGTCGTGGCCGACGAGGTGCGCAAGCTCGCCGAGGAGTCGGGCCGGGCGGCGGACGAGGCGCAGGGGGTGCTGCGCGACTTCGAGGACCGGATGCGCGACGCGGCGGCCCTGATGGCCCGCGGCGAGGCGCTGATGCAGGACGCCGAGACGCTCTCGCGCGGCGCGCGCGAGGCGCTGGGCAACATCGTGGGGGCGACCGGCGGTGCGGCCCAGCAGGCGGCGCGGATCGCGATCGCGGCCGACGACCAGGGGGGCGAGGTCGCGCGGCTCCGGGAGCGCATGAACCGCGTGATGGAGATCGCCGGGAAGAACCGCGCGGGGGCGGAGCAGGTCGCCTTCGCCGCCGGCGACCAGGCCGCCGCGCTCCGCGAGATGGAGAACTCCACCGCCGCCCTCCGGCAGGTCGCCGGCGAGCTGGCCGAACTCACCCGTCGCATCACGAACGCCCGATGACCGACGCCCCCCACGTGGAGCTCCCCGCCTGGGCCCAGGTCGGCGAGAAGCGCCGCGCGCACATCGCGCGCGTGACGGCGCTGCTCGACCGCTGGGCGGTGCAGCTCCGGCTCGACGCCGCCGAGGCGCAGGCCTGGCACGACGCCGGCGCCTTCCATGATGGGCTGCGCGATGCGCCCGAGGCGGAGCTGCGCCGCCTCGCCGCGCCGCATGACCTCCCGCTCGACGTGCTCCACGGTCCGGCCGCGGCCACGCTGCTCGTCTCGCTGGGCGAGACGCGCACGGGGGTGCTCGACGCCGTGCGCTGGCACACCGTGGGCTATGCCCACTGGGACCGCGTGGGTCGCGCGCTCTACATGGCCGACTTCCTGGAACCCGGCCGGATGTTCATGCGCGCCGACCGCGCCTTCCTCGCCGAGCACCTGCCGCACGACTTCGACGGGGTGTTCCGCGCGGTCGTGAAGATGCGGCTCGAGTGGACGCTGCGCGAAGGGAAGGCGCTCTTCCCCGAGGCGGTCGGCCTCTGGAACTCCGTGCGCTGATGGCCGTCTCGCTCCACAAGAAGGGGCGCTGGATCCTGCTCGGCGCGGTGCTCGTGGGCGGCGGCCTCTGGTGGGCGCTCCGCGACGGCACGCCCGAGGGAACGGCGCGGATGGTGGAGGCCGAGCGGGCGAAGCCGGTGCGGCGCGTGGTGCCGAACGGAACGCGCATCCGCGTCGAGGTGCTCAACGGCACCGGGACCCGCGGGCTCGCGCGGCGGGGCACCACCGCGATGCGCGACGCGGGATTCGACGTGGTGGCGACGGGGAACTGGCCGGGGCCGCTCGACAGCTCGCTGGTGCTGGTGCGGACCGGGAATGCGGAGTGGGGCGCGCTCGCGGTGCGGGCGCTGGGCGGCGAGGCGCGCGTGGAGGCGCGCCCCGACACCTCACGCTACGTCGACCTGACGATCGTGCTGGGTGCCCGCTGGCGCCC
This sequence comes from Gemmatimonadaceae bacterium, assembly GCA_019694735.1. Taxonomy (GTDB): domain Bacteria; phylum Gemmatimonadota; class Gemmatimonadetes; order Gemmatimonadales; family Gemmatimonadaceae; genus Pseudogemmatithrix. Next base: position 1,706 of record JAIBBJ010000124.1, read on the forward strand.
CCCGCCGCAGCCGCTCGACCCGTAGCTGGCCGCAGGCCGCGGCGATGTCCATCCCGCGGCTCTTCCGGATGGCGACCTCGACCCCGAGGGTGCGGATCCGCCGCGCGAACTTGGCGATCGCCTCGGGCGGCGTCGGCGTGAAGCCCATCGCGCCGCCGGGGTGGAGCGGGATCAGGTTCACGAACGCCTTGCACTCGCGCGCGAGCTGCGCGAGCTGGTCGGCGTGCTCATTGCGGTCGTTCACGCCGCCGAGCATCACGTACTCGAAGGTCACGCGGCGGTCGAAGCGCGCGGCGGCGTGGATGACGTCCGCGAGCGGGAACTTGGTGTTGACCGGCATCAGCGTCTGCCGGAGCGCGTCGGTCGGCGCGTGGATGGAGAGCGCGAGCCGGAACTGTTCCTTGCGCCGGGCGAGCGCCTCGATCCCCGGCAGCCAGCCGACGGTGGAGACGGTGATGTGCCGCGCCCCGATCCCGAACCCCTTGGGGTCGTTGAGGATGGTGAGCACGTGCTCGACCGCCTTCCAGTTCATCAGGGGCTCGCCCATCCCCATGAAGACGATATTGGTCGCCTTCACCGGCGGGTCGAGGAGCGCGAGCTCGCGGACCTGCCCGGCGATCTCGTGCACGTCGAGGTTGCGGAGGAACCCCATGGCGCCGGTGGCGCAGAAGGCGCACTGCAGCGCGCACCCCGCCTGCGACGAGATGCAGAAGGTCATCCGGTCGTCGTCGGGGATGGCCACGGTCTCGATCGCCTGTCCGTCGGCCATCCGGAAGAGGAACTTCCGGGTCCCGTCGGTGGAGGCCTGCTGGGTGACCAGCTCGAGGCGCGGGAGCACGAAGTGCCGCGCGAGGAGCTCCCGGAACGCGGCCGGGAGGTCCGTCATCTCGGCGAAGGAGCCGACCGGCCGGGTCCAGAGGTGGGGAACCACCTGGCTGCCGCGGTAGGCCTGGTGGCCATGGGCGACGGCGAACTCACGGAGGACCTTCTCGGCGTCCGCGGGGGCCAAGTCGAGCAGATTCAGCATGTTGGAGAGTAGTCCGGGCGGGGGGGCCGGTCAACGACGACGGGTACCACCAAGTGTCGACGGCCGTTAGATTTACGGCTCCTATGACCCGTGCCATCCCCGTCGGGACCGCGCGGTCCGAGCCCCCCTCGGACGCGCCCAGCGCCGCGTGAGCGACTCGCGTGGGGCCGCGGCGTCCCGGACGTCGCGGTGGGGGCCCGTCATCGGGTGGGCGGCGGTGATCCTGGTGCTCACCAGCTGGCCGAGCCCGGAGATCGACCACAAGCTCGTTGACGGCTCCGACAAGGTGGCGCACTTCGGCGTCTACTTCATCCTCGGCGTGCTGACGTGGCGCGCGCTCGCGGTGCCGCGCGGGATGAAGGCGCTCCTCGCCGCCCTCGCGGCGATGTACGTCTTCGGCCTCGTGGATGAGGTGCATCAGGCTTTCATCCCGGGACGGGATGCGAGCGTGTTCGACTGGATGGCCGACCTGCTCGGCGCCACCGCGGGCCTCGTGCTCGCCCCGAGACTCCTTTCGCTGGCGCGCAGGCGCCAGGACCTGCTGACGTGACCGCTACGACCGCCGCCTCGCTCGCCACTTCGCTCCGGACCCACATGGGCGGTGCCCTCCGCCGCGCCGACGTCGGCGCGACGGTCACCGTCGGCGGCTGGGTGCACCGGTCGCGCGACCTGGGCGGCCAGCTCTTCCTCGCGCTGCGGGATCGCGAGGGGCTGCTGCAGTGCTCGTTCAATCCCGATTGGACGGCGCCGGCGGTGATCGCGGCCGCGGCCGCGGTGGGCGTCGAGAGCGTGGTGCTGATCGAGGGCACGGTGCACGCGCGCCCGGCGGACCAGGTGAACCCGGAGATGGCCACCGGCGAGGTGGAGGTCCGCGCGACGGGCATCCGCGTGGTCGGTCCCGCGCTCACGCCGGCGATCCCGGTCGCCACTTCGAAGGACACGAAGCCGCCCGCCGAGGAGCTGCGGCTGCGGCACCGGGTGCTCGACCTGCGCCGGCCGGAGCTCCAGCATGCGCTGATGCTACGCCACCGGCTCGCCAAGGCGACCCGCGACTACCTCTCGGGGCTCGGGTACCTCGAGCTCGAGACGCCGATCCTCACCAAGCCGACGCCCGAAGGGGCGCGCGACTTCCTGGTGCCGAGCCGGGTGCACGCGGGCGAGTTCTACGCGCTGCCGCAGTCGCCGCAGATCTACAAGCAGCTCTTCATGTGCTGCGGGTTCGACCGCTACTTCCAGATCGCGCGCTGCTTCCGCGACGAGGACCTGCGGGCGGACCGGCAGCTGGAGTTCACGCAGATCGACATCGAGGCGTCGTTCATCGGCCGCGAGGACATCATCACGATGGCCGAGGGGCTGGTGCGGGCGCTCTGGGCGGAGGCGGGGATCGCGGTGGAGACGCCATTCCCGCGGATGAGCTACGCCGAGGCGATGGAGCGCTACGGCTGCGACCGGCCCGACCTGCGCTACGGGCTCGAGATCCGCGACCTCACCGCCGTCTTCCGGGGCAGCGAGTCGGGGATCATCCAGTCGGCGCTCGCGGCGGGCGGGCGCGTGCGCGCGATCGTCGTGCCCGGCGGCGGCGCGTGGAGCCGCAAGCAGGTGGACGAGCTGGAGGCGATCGCGAAGCAGGCGGGGGCCGGCGGCCTCCTCCGGCTCAAGGCGCACCAGGGCGCGCTCGAGGGCCCGCTGGCCAAGTTCCTCCCGGCCGACGCGCAGGCCGCGCTCGGACTGCAGGAGGGTGAGCTGCTGCTCGGCGTCGCGGCAGCCGACCGGATCTCGTCGCCGGCGCTCGACCGCGTGCGGCAGGAGTGCGCGGCGCGGCTCGGGCTGGTGGACCCCGCGGTGCGGAAGTTCCTCTGGGTGCTCGACTTCCCGATGTTCGACCAGGACCCCGAGACGGGGGCGCTCGCGGCGGTGCATCATCCGTTCACGTCGCCCAACGCCGAGGACATGGCGGCGCGTCCGGACGCGCCGGCGACGTGGCGCGCGCTGGCCTACGATTGCGTGCTGAACGGCACCGAGCTGGGCGGCGGCTCGATCCGCACGAGCGACCCGGCGGTGCAGTCGCGGATGTTCCAGCTGCTGGGCATCGGCGACGTGCGCGAGCAGGAGCGGCGGTTCGGCTTCCTGCTGGAGGGGCTGCGCGCGGGCGCGCCGCCGCACGGCGGCATCGCCTTCGGATTCGACCGCATCGCGATGCTCCTCGCGAACGCGACCTCGCTGCGCGACGTCATCGCCTTCCCGAAGACGACCGCGGCGCGGGCGCTGTTCGAGGGCGCGCCGACGCAGGTGCCGGTCGCGGACCTCGACGAGCTCCACATCCGCCCGGTGGAGGGGTGATGACCGACGGCACGCACACGGGCGAGGCCGTCACGACCCGCCTCTCCACGGAGGGCGCGGACCTCCTCACGCTCGCGGGGGCGGGGGACTCCAACCTGGCGGAGCTGCAGAAGCTCTTCCCGGTGCGGGTGACGCTGCGCGGCGAGGCGATGGTGATCACCGGGCCCGCCGATGCGGTGGAGCGCGCCGGTGCGGTCGCGACGCGGATGATCGACACCACGAAGCAGCGGCAGCCGCTGGACCCGGACGACGTGCTGCGCTTCTCGATGGAGGGGCCGGCGCGCGAGGGCGGGACGCCGGGGAAGATCGTGCTGCCCGGGGTGCGGAAGATCATCCAGCCCAAGACGCAGGGGCAGGGCGAGTACATGCAGAAGATGTTCGACCACGAGATCGTGATCGGCATCGGGCCGGCGGGCACCGGCAAGACGTACCTCGCGGTGGCGGCGGCGGTGGACGCGCTGGCGCGGAAGCGGGTGCGGCGGATCGTGCTCGCGCGGCCGGCGGTCGAGGCGGGCGAGTCGCTGGGCTTCCTCCCTGGCGACATGCAGGCGAAGGTGGACCCGTACCTGCGGCCCCTGTACGACGCGCTCGACGACCTGATGCCGCCGGAGCGGGTCGCCCGGGCGCTCGAGACGCGCGTGATCGAGATCGCACCGCTGGCGTACATGCGAGGGCGCACGCTGGCCGACGCGTTCGTGATCCTCGACGAGGCGCAGAACGCGACCAACGCGCAGATGAAGATGTTCCTCACCCGCCTCGGCGTGAACTCGCGGGCGGTGATCACGGGCGACAAGACGCAGATCGACCTCCCGAAGCGCGAGGAGAGCGGACTGCTGCAGGTCGAGCGCATCCTGCAGGGGATCGAGGGGATCGCGTTCCACTACTTCAGCGAGACGGACGTGGTGCGCCACCGGCTCGTGCGCGAGATCGTGAAGGCGTACGCGCAGGACGCGGGGACCTGATGGTCGCGCGGACCGACGGGCGGCAGGCGGGGCGGCAGCACGGGCGGACGGCGCCGCGGGTGTCGGTGCAGGCCGAGGGCGTGCGCAGCCCGGTGGCGCGCGCGCGGCTGGCCGCGGCCGCGGCGGTCGTGCTGCGGGCCGAGCGCGCCGACGCCGCCCTGCTCTCGATCACGCTCCTCACGCCGCGCGCCATGGCGCGGATGAACCGGGAGCACCTCGGGCACGTCGGGCCGACCGACGTGATCTCGTTCGGCTTCCGCGACCCGCAGGGCGCCGTGATCGGCGACGTGTACCTCTGCCCGGCGGTCGCGGCGGAGAACGCCCGGCGCCACGGCGTCCCGGTGCGCGAGGAACTCCTCCGGCTCGCGGTGCACGGGACGCTGCACGTGCTCGGCCACGACCACCCCGAGGGCGAGGCGCGGACGCGCTCGCCGATGTGGCGGCGGCAGGAGCGGCTGCTGGCGCGCGTGATGGCGGGCGCGGGCCGGTGATCCTCACCGCCACGATGCTCGCCGCGGGGGCCGCGCTCGTCGCGGCGCTCTGCGCCTACGCGGACTCGGCCCTGCTCGCGCTCGACGAGGAGGAGCCGGCGCCCGAGCCGCGCCTGCGCGCGCTGCTCGAGCGGCGCGAGCGGGCGCACCGGGCGCTCGCCTTCGGCCGGATCCTCGCGCAGCTCGGTGCCGGCGTGGCGACCTCGCTCGCGCTGGGGCTCCTCGCCACGCAATGGGGCGCGGCGGCGTACCTCACGCCGCTCATCGTGGCGACCGGCATCGCGGTGGTGATCCTCGCCGAGGTCGGCGCCCGCGCCGCGGGCGACGCCGCCGGGGCGCGCGGGCTGGCCGGGCTCATCCACCTGATCCACCTCGTCGAAGGCCTCTGCGCGCCGGTCGTGCTGTTCGGCGCCTGGCTGGAACGGGCGATCGGGACGTTGCTGCCCCCGCCGCCGCAGGACGAGGAGGACCGCGAGGACGCCGTCGAGCGGTTCCGCGAGGTCGTCGCCGCCGAAGCGGAGATGGAGGGCGCGGGCGAGGTGATGCTGCACGGGGTCTTCTCGCTCGGCGACACGCGGGTGCACGAGATCATGGTGCCGCGCGTGGACATCGTGGGGATCGAGCGCGAGACGCCGTGGAGCGAGGTCGCGGACCGGGTGCGCGCGGCGCGGCACGCGCGCCTCGTGGTGTACGACGGCACGCTCGACGAGGTGGTGGGCGTGCTGTACGCGAAGGACCTGCTCGCGGCGCTGCTGGGCGACGAGGAGCCGGCCGGCGGGTGGCAGGCGCTGATCCGGCCCGCGTTGTTCATCCCGGCCACGAAGACCGTGGAGGCGCAGCTGCGCGAGTTCCGCCAGACGCGGCGCCACCTCGCGATCGTCGTGGACGAGTTCGGCGGCACGGCGGGGCTCGTGACGCTCGAGGACGCGCTGGAGCTCATCGTCGGCGACATCCAGGACGAGGGCGACGTGGAGCGTCCCGAGGTGGAGCGCGGCGAGGGCGGCCGGCTCTGGGTCGCCGCGCACGTCACGCTCGACACGCTCTCGGACGTCACCGGCCATGACTTCCGCCGCGGCGACGTGACGACCGTCGGCGGCCTCGTGCTCGACGTGCTCGGTCGCGTGCCGCGCAACGGCGAGGAGCTGGTCGTGGAAGGGTACCGGACGATCGTGGAACGGGTCGTGCGGCGGCGGATCGAGCGGGTGTACCTGGAGCCGCTGGCGGCCGCCGCGGTGCCGGACGTGGAGGGCGCCGCATGAGCGCGCTCGTGACGACGCTCATCGTCGTGACGGTCGTCGGCGTGCTGACGGGCGCGGCGACCGCGCTGCGCTCGGTGAGCCGCATCTGGCTGCGCCACTGGGCGGAGCAGCGGATGGCTGGCCACGGCACAGCGACGCTCTACCTCGAGCGGCCGCAGCGGCTGCTCCTCGCGGCCGGGACCGGCATCGCGGGCGCGGTGTTCTGGCTCGGGGCGCTGCTCGGCCTGCACGAGGCGGGTCGGCCCGGCGGCCTGCTCAGTGCCGTCGTGGTCGCGGTGCTGCTGCTGCTCGTCATCGGCCAGCTCGTGCCGCGCGCCATCGCGCGGCGCTGGCCGTCGCAGGTCCTGCCGCTCCTGCTGCCGATGCTGCGGGTGGTGGAGGGACTGGTCTCGCCGCTGGCGTCCGCGGCCCTGCGGGTCGTCGGGGGCCGCCGCGGCGTGTCCGCCGGCGCGGCGGCCGACGCGGCCGACTCGCTCGAGGACCTGCTGCGCGAGGGGGAGATCGAAGGAGTCGGCGTGCCGGCGGAGCGGGCGATCATCTCGGGCGTGGTCGCGTTCGGCGACCGGCGCGTGCACGACGTGATGACCCCGCGCAGCGACATCGTCGCGATCGAGCGGGGGGCGGCGGCGGACGAGGTGGCGCGGATCGTGTCGCAGTCGAAGTTCTCGCGGCTCCCCGTGTACGAGCATTCGCTCGACCACGTGGTGGGCCTGATCACGAGCTGGGACGTGATCGCGCGGCCGGAGGCTCCGCTGCGCACGCTGCGCGGCGTGGCGGGCGCGGTGCCGGACGAGCCGTGCCATGCGCTGATGGGCCGCATGCTGCGCGAGCGGCGGCACCTCGCGGTGGTGCGCGGGGCGGCCGGCGAGACGCTGGGCCTGGTGACGCTGGAGGACCTGGTGGAGGAGTTCGTGGGCGACATCCACGACGAGCACGACGAGTTCATCGCGGGGGACCGGTGAGCGCGGGCGCCGGAGCGGCGGTGCGCGCGCCGATGGCGCTGCCCGCCGGGGCGCCCGCGGCGCTCACCGCGCTCCTCGCGGACTTCACGGCCGGGAAGAAGGCGGCGCTCGCACGCGCCGTCAGCATCGTGGAGAACCACCGTGACGGCCACGAGCAGTGGCTCGCGGCGTGCCATCCGCGGCTGGGGCACGCGCGGCGGGTCGGGATCACGGGCCCGCCGGGCGCGGGCAAGTCCACGCTCACGACGCTGCTCGCCGAGGCGTACCTCGCGGCGGGGCTGCAGGTGGGGATCGTCGCCGTGGACCCGACGTCGCCGTTCACCGGCGGCGCGCTGCTGGGCGACCGCGTGCGGATGGAGCGCGTGGCGCTGCACCCGCAGGTGTTCATCCGCTCGATGGCGACGCGCGGCTCGCTGGGCGGCCTCGCGGCGACGACGCGCGAGGTCTGCGACGTGCTCGACGCGTTCGGGGTGGACCGGATCCTCGTCGAGACCGTCGGCGTGGGCCAGAGCGAGCTCGACATCGCGCGGCTGGCGGACACGAGCGCGGTGGTGCTGGTGCCGGAGAGCGGCGATTCGATCCAGACGCTCAAGGCGGGCGTCATGGAGATCGCCGACCTGTTCGTGGTGAACAAGGCGGACCGGCCGGGCGCGGACCGGCTGCGGAACGACCTCGAGCTGATGCTCGGGCTGCGGAGCGGCGAGGTGCTCCGGAACATCCCGGCGCACCACGGCGTCGAACTGAAGGCGGCGAACCCGAAGCGGGTGGCCCGCGAGGCCGCCGCGCGGGACGACGCCGACCAGTGGACGCCGCCGGTGCTGCGGACGATCGGCGCGACGGGCGAGGGGGTGGGCGAGTTCGCGGCCGCCCTCGACCGCCACTTCGCGTATCTTGAACGGAGCGGCACCCTGCAGGCGCGGCGCCGGGCGCGACTGCGCGAGCGGGTGGTGGATGCGGTGGAACAGCGGGTGCGTCGCCGCCTGTGGCGGGACGCGGCCGTGCAGGACTGGCTGGACGCCCAGCTCCCGGCATTGGAGCAGGGCGCGACGACCCCCTTGGCGGTGGCGGACACGCTGCTCGCGCGCGCGACCGCCGCCGGCACCCTCACCGGACCCCCGACCGGGCCTTCCCGATGACCTCGATCCCCGAGCTCGACCCGACCGTCGCCGCGATGCAGCAGGAGCTCGACCAGCTCCGCGCCGAGGTGGCGCACTGGCGCCAGCGCTACGAGAAGGGCGACGTGCGCGACATCGCGTACACGAACTCCGAGAAGGAGGTCGCGCCGCTGTACACCGCGCTCGACCTCGAGGGCTCGGGCGGGACGGCGTTCGAGGTGCCGGGGGCGTACCCGTTCACGCGCGGCATCCACCCGACGGGGTACCGCGGCAAGCTCTGGACGATGCGCCAGTTCGCCGGATTCGGCTCGGCGCGCGAGACCAACGAGCGCTACAAGTTCCTGCTCCGCAACGGCACCACGGGCCTCTCGGTGGCCTTCGACTTCCCGACGCTGATGGGCTACGACTCCGACCATCCGCGGTCGGAGGGCGAGGTGGGGAAGTGCGGCGTGGCGATCAGCTCGCTGGCCGACATGGAGCAGCTCTTCGACGGCATCCCGCTCGACCAGGTGTCCACGTCGATGACGATCAACGGGCCGGCGATCATCCTGTGGTGCTTCTACATCGCCGCGGCGGAGAAGCAGGGGGTGCCGGCGGCGCAGCTCCGGGGGACGATCCAGAACGACATCCTCAAGGAGTACATGGCGCAGCACGCCTGGTGCTTCCCGATCGAGCCCGCGCTGCGCCTGATCGTGGACATGTTCGAGTACGGGTCGCAGCACGTCCCGCAGTGGAACACGATCTCGATCTCCGGCTACCACATCCGCGAGGCGGGGGCGACGGCGGCGCAGGAGCTGGCGTTCACGCTGGCCGACGGCTTCACGTACGTCGAGCGCGGCATCGCGCGCGGGCTCGACGTGGACGACTTCGCCCCGCGGCTCTCGTTCTTCTGGGACATCCACAACGACTTCTTCGAGGAGATCGCCAAGCTGCGCGCGGCGCGGCGGATCTGGGCGCGGCACCTCAAGGAGCACTACGGCGCCAAGTCGCCGCGCTCGTGGGTGATGCGGTTCCACTCGCAGACGGCGGGGGTGACGCTCACTGCGCAGCAGCCGATGAACAACATCGTCCGCGTCGCCTACCAGGCGATGGCCGCGGTGCTCGGCGGCACGCAGTCGCTCCACACCAACTCGATGGACGAGACCCTCGCGCTGCCGACCGAGCATGCGGTCGAGGTGGCGCTGCGCACCCAGCAGGTGCTGGCGTTCGAGACCGGCGTCCCGAACGTGGTGGACCCGCTCGGCGGGTCGTACTACGTCGAGAAGCTCACCGACGACCTCGAGCGCGAGGCCGAGGCGCTGTTCACGCAGATCCGCGAGCAGGGCGGGGTGGTGGCCGGGCTCGAGACCGGGTGGTTCCAGCGCAAGATCGCCGAGGCCGCGGCACGCCAGCAGTGGGAGATCGAGCAGCACCGCCGGCTCATCGTGGGCGTGAACGCGTTCGAGACCGAGGAGCGCGAGCTGCAGATCCCGCTGCTCAAGATCGACGAACAGGCCGCCCGCGACCAGGCGGAGCAGCTCGCGGCGCTGCGCCGGACGCGCGACAACGCGCGGTGCGAGGCGAACCTCGCGCGGCTGCGCGAGGCCGCGCAGGGCACCGAGAACGTGGTCCCGCACATCCTCGAGTGCGCGCGGAGCTACTGCACGCTCTACGAGATCCGGGCGGCGCTGGAGAGCGTGTTCGGGGCGTACCGCGAGCCGGTGTTCTTCTGAGGACGGACTGGTGGCGCTCGTACTTCGATGAGGGCTACGTCCGCGAGTACGAGCCCCTGTTCGACCTCGCCGAGGACCGGCGGCAGGTCGGGCGGCTGATCGAGCTGCTGCAGTTGCCGTCGGGCGCGCGGGTGGCCGACATCCCGTGCGGGCAGGGGCGCCATGCGCACCTGCTCGCCGAGGCCGGCTATGACGTGGACGGACTCGACCTCTCGGCGCACCTGCTCGCGCTCGCGAAGCGGCGCGGCACCGGCCGCACGCTGCGGTACCGCCGCGGCGACATGCGGCGGCTCCCCGCGGCGTGGACCGGGCGCTTCGATGCCGTGCTCAACCTGTTCTCGTCCTTCGGCTTCTTCGCCGACGCGCGCGACGATGCGCGCGTGATCGGGGAGTTCGCGCGGGTGCTGAAGCCCGGTGGCGTGCTCGTCTGGCAGGGCGGCAGCCGGGACGGCGTCATGGCCCGCTTCCTTCCCAGCGACTGGTGGACGACGGCGGACGGTACGGTGATCGCGCAGGACCGCGAGTTCGACCCCGTCAGCGGGTTCCTCACCATCAAGTCCCTCTGGCAGGGCCGGCGCGGCACCGAGCGGCGCGAGCACCGGATCCGGCTGTACACGGCGACGCGGATGGCCGAGCTGATGCTCGAGGCGGGGCTCGTGGTGGAGCAGGCGTGGGAGTCCTTCACCCGGAAGCCACTCACGCGCCGGTCGAGCGAGATGCTGCTCCTGGCGCGCAAGGAGCCCTGAGCGCTCACGGCCCGGCGGGACTCCAGGCGGGGCCGCCGCCGGAGAGGCGCGCGAGCACCCACCCCCGGTGCAGGCCGTCCGCGAGCTCCGTACGCCGGTGCGTCGGCGTCTCGATGAACTCGCGATACCGGCGACGGGCGGCGGCCGTGTCACCGAGGGTCTCGTGCGCGAGCCCGAGCTCGGGCAGGCCGCAGACCCGGCATTCGGGCGACTGCGCCTGCTCCAGGTGCTGCAGCGCCTCGCGCGGCCGGCCGTCCACGAGGGCGAGGAGCCCCTCCGCCCAGTGCACGGCGGCCGCGTCCTTCTGCCGGATGTGGAGGGGGACGTCCCGGGCATACGCCCGGAGCGCCGCGCGCGCCCCAGGCCTCGAGGAAGATCACCTGCGGGAGCCAAAGGCTCGCGAAGGCGAGCAGGCCGATGTCGTTGTCGCGGCTCACGTAGGGCGCCATGCGCGCGAGCAGCGTGTCCACGGGCACGCCGCCGATCGCCGCGAGCCGCGCGCCGACCAGCGCGGCGCCGTCGCCGCTGCCGTCAGTGACGACGAGACCATCCTCGAAGCGCCAGAGGTCGATCGGCAGCGCGGGGAATCCGACCCGCGGGCCCGGTGCGGGATACACGAGCGAGTGCCCGTCGCCGAGCCGCGCGAGCAGGCGCTGCAGCTCCACCGCGAGGCGGGCATCGTCGGTGGTCGGCACCCGCGCGGCGAGTGCGTCGGCCGCGCCGGTGAAGGCGGGCCCGTGCGCGGGGCGCGTCGGTCCCGCGTGCGTCCGTTGCGCCGTGGCCACGACGAGTGCGATGTCGGCGCGCCAGCCGTCGACGCGCGTCGGGTCGTCGAGCGGCACCGCGGCGCGCGGCGCCGTGACCGGGAGGCCCTGGCCGGCGGCATCGGCCGGGAGGAGCGCGCACAAGAGGAGCAGCGCGGCGCACGCGCGCGCCGTCGTGGGGCGGGAACCGACCATCCGGGCCTCCGGTGGGTTTCCGGGCCGTACGCCGCGCCTCCCCAGTGCGGTTTCGCGACAGGTGCGCGTTGAACCCCGGCGGCCCGGTCCGTAGCTTTCCCCGCATGTCCCGCCCCATCCGAGTCCTCGTCGCCAAGCCCGGCCTGGACGGCCACGACCGCGGTGCCAAGGTCGTCGCCGCCGCCCTCCGCGACGCCGGGATGGAGGTCATCTACACCGGCCTCCACCAGACCCCCGAGATGATCGCGACCGCCGCCGTCCAGGAGGACGTGGACGTGGTCGGGCTGTCCATCCTCTCGGGTGCGCACATGACGCTGTTCCCGCGCGTGAAGACGCTCCTCGCCGAGCAGGGGCGTGGCGACATCCTGATCACGGGCGGCGGAATCATCCCCAAGGAGGACATGGAGGCGCTCGAGGCCCAGGGCGTGGGGCGCCTCTTCGGTCCCGGGACGCCGACGTCGGCGCTGGTGGACTACATCCGGGAGTGGTTCGCGGCGCGGCACCAGGAAGCCTGACCGTGCCGCGCACGCCCGCCGAGCCGACGCCGAGCGTGTCGCGGCTGCGCGAGCTCAGCGACGCCTCGAAGGAGCTCGAGCAGCGCCTCCGCCTCGGCGGCGGCCCCGACCGCATCGCCAGGCAGCACGCACAGGGGAAGCTCACCGCGCGCGAGCGCGTCGCCGCGCTCAAGGACCCCGACTCGCACTTCCTCGAGCTGGGCCTGCTCGTGGCGCACGACCGCTACGAGGGGGAGGCGCCGGCGGCCGGCGTGATCACGGGCATCATCCAGGTGCACGGTCGCGAGTGCGTCGTGGTCGCGAACGACGCGACGGTGAAGGCCGGCTCGTGGTGGCCGGAGACGATCCCGAAGATCCTGCGCGCACAGGAGTGCGCGATGCGGTGCCGGATCCCGATCCTGTACCTCGTGGACTCGGCGGGAGTGAACCTCCCGTACCAGGGCGGCGTCTTCCCGGGGCAGTACGGCGCGGCGCGGATCTTCTACTACAACTCGTTGATGCGGCGGTACCTGCGGATCCCGCAGATCGCCGCGGTGATGGGCCAATGCGTGGCCGGCGGCGCGTACCTCCCGGCCCTCAGCGACGTCATCCTGATGGTGAAGGGGACGTCGTTCATGGGGCTCGGCGGGCCGAACCTCGTGAAGGGCGCGACCGGCCAGACGGTGGACGGCGAGACGCTCGGCGGGGCGACGATGCACACCGAGGTGAGCGGCGTCGCGCACTACGCGCTCGAGGACGACCAGGCCTGCCTGGCGAAGGTGCGCGAGTTGGTCGCGCGGCTCGCGCCGCCGGCCCGCGTCGCCCCGCACGACCTCGATGCGCGGCCCGGTGCGGAGCCCGAGACGCTCTACGACGCGCTGCCGTCCGACCACCGGATGTCGTACGACGTGCACGCGGTGCTGCGCGCGGTGCTCGACGGCGGCTCGCTCGACGAGTTCCAGCCGAACCTCGCGAAGGAGATGATCTGCGGTGATGCGCGGGTGGAGGGCATCCCGGTCGGCGTGATCGCGAACGCGCGCGGACTCATCAAGGGGCGCGCGGGGGAGGCGCCGCGGTTCGGCGGGATCATCTACGCCGAGAGCGCCGAGAAGGTCGCCTTCTTCATCGACCGGTGCGACCGGCAGGGGATCCCGCTCCTGTTCGTGCAGGATGTCTCCGGCTTCATGGTCGGGAAGGAGGCGGAGCACGAGGGGATCATCCGCGCCGGGGCGCGCTGGGTCGAGGCGATGGCGACGGCCTCGGTCCCGAAGGTCGTGCTGACCATCAACCACGCGAGCGGGGCCGGCTACTACGCGATGGCCGGGCAGGGCTTCGACCCCGATTTCATCTTCTCGTGGCCCACGGGCCGGATGGCGGTGATGGAGGGCGAGTCCGCGGTCTCCGCGGTGCACGGCCCGGCGCTCGCCGCGGCGAAGGCCGCTGGCCGCGAGCCGACCGCGGCGGTGCAGGAGGCGGTGGACGACATGCGCGCCGACTACGAGCACCAGCTCGACGCGCGCTACGCCGGCGCGCGCGGCTACATCGACGCGATCGTGCACCCCGAGGACACGCGCACCGTGCTCGCGATGGCGCTCCGCGCGGCCTGGCAGAATCCCGGCCCGCACTTCGGGCCGTACGTGATCCCGCCGCTGGTCGGCGGGGCCCGCTGACGACGATCCGCCCGTCCCCTCCGCCTCCCCTGCGATGACCCCGCCGCTGCTGCTCTACGGTGCGAACGGCTACACCGGCCGGCTCGTGCTCACCGAGGCCCTCGCGCGCGGCGTGCGGCCGATCCTCGCGGGGCGGAACGGCGACGCGCTGCGGACGTTGGCGGCGCCGCACGGCCTGGAGGTGCGCGTCGCGGCGCTCGACGACGCGGCGGCAATGCGCACGGCCCTCGCCGGCACCGGCGCGGTGCTGCATTGTGCGGGCCCGTTCATCCACACCGCGGCGCCGATGCTGGAGGCGTGCCTCGCGGCACGCGTCCCGTACCTCGACATCACCGGCGAGATCGCGGTCTTCGAGGCGATGGCCGCCGCCGACGCGCGCGCGAAGGCCGCGGGGATCGCGGTGATCCCCGGCGTCGGGTTCGATGTCGTGCCGACCGATTGCCTGGCCGCGCACCTGAAGGCGCGCCTCTCCGGCGCGACCACGCTCGAGCTGGCCTTCAGCGGCGGCACCGGGCCGTCGCACGGCACGGCGGCGACGGTGATCGAGGGGATGGGGCAGGGCGGCGCGGTGCGCCGCGGCGGGCGCATCACGCGGGTGCCCACGGCGTGGCGCACCCGGCGCGTGGAGTTCGCCGACAAGCCGCGCCTCTGCGTCACCATCCCGTGGGGCGACGTCTCCACCGCCTTCCACAGCACCGGCATACCCGACATCACGACGTACATGGCGACGACGCCACAGGGGCTCCGCTCGCTGCGGCTCATGCGGCTCGCCGAGCCGCTGCTGCGGACCGGGTTCGTGAAGGGATTCCTGCGGCAGCAGCTCGCGAAGCGACCGGCCGGCCCGTCGGCGGAGTCGCTCGGGCGCACGCGGAGTCAGGTCTGGGGCGAGGTCACCGACGCCGCTGGGCGCTCGGTGCGTGCGCGGCTCTCCGCGCCGACGGGCTATGCGCTGACCGCGATGTCGGCGGTGCGGGCGGCCGAGCGCGTGCTCGCGGGCGGGATACCGGCGGGATTCCTCACGCCTTCCCGCGCCTTCGGCACGGACTTCATCCTCGCGCTCCCGGACACCGTGCGCGAGGACCTGCCGTGACCGAGCGGACGATCGCGAAGCTGCTGATCACGGGGGCGGGCCTCGCCGTGTTCTTCACGGGCGTGCGCACCGAGAGCGAGTTGCTCCGGTGGATCGGGATCGGGCTGGTGGCGGTGGCGTTCCTGCTGCGCTTCCTGCCGCAGCGCGGGGCGGCGCGTCCACCGGCGGGGCCGGGCGCGGCCTAGCCGCCGCCTCGAGGCCGCCTAGAGGCCGCTGGTGATGCGGTAGCCCTGCTTCACGTCCACCTGTCCGGCGCGGGCGCCGAGCCCGGTGCCGATGCCGAAGACCAGGGCCGTGCCGCCGCCGACGAGCTTGCCGAGGAGTGGGATCCAGCCGATCGGGGTCACCACGAGCCCGGCGACGACCGCGGCGCCGATCCCGGCGATGATCGCCGCCACCGGCGAGAGCGCGGCGTCCACGTAGCGGAGCCGCTCGCGCACGAAGCGGCGCGCCGTGCTGTACCCGACGAACGAGGCGGTGAGCGAGATGGCGAGGGCGAGCAGTCCGAACATGGGCGTCTCCTGTTGCCGACCGTACGCCGCCGGGGGGCGCCGGGTTTCGGGGCATCCGTGGCATCCCCCGGGCCGGAACGATACGATTCGAGGTCGGCGCACGCGACCGCGCCACCCCCACCACCCGGACGCCCCCGATGCTTCCTGGCAGCGACCCCCGCATCGCCGCGCTCGAGACCGAACTTGCGCGTGTGCGCACCGCCCTCGAGACCGCGCTCGATGCGGTGCCTGAACGGCAGTTGCACCTCGCCCCGCCGGGCGCCTGGAGCCCGGCCCAGCTCGTCTGGCACCTCGCCAAGGTGGAGCGTGGCGTGGCGCGGATGATCGAGCGGCTCGACGCGGCGATCCCGGTGATGGCGACGGTGCCACCGGGCCCCAAGACCTCGGCGATCCTGACGGTCCTCGACCGGTACCCGTTCCACGACCGGACGCGGAAGCTCGAGGCGCCGGAGGCGATCCGGCCTCCGTCCGAGGTGGACCTGGTGGCGGAGCGGGCGCGGCTCGCGGACGGCCGGGCCCAGCTGCTCGGGGCGATGCGGGCGGCCGGGCCTCGCCTCACGCTGATGCGGCACGACCATCCGTTCTTCGGCGCGTTCGACGGCTGGCAGTGGTGCCTGATGGTGGCGCGCCACGAGGAGCGCCACCTGCTGCAGCTCCACGAGGTGGTCGGGCAGACCGCTTAGATTGCGGGATGGCCCGCGCCACCCGCATCCCGGAACTCCTCTCGCCCGCCGGCTCGCTCGAGGCCGTGCGGGCGGCGGTCGCCAACGGCGCCAACGCGGTCTACCTCGGCGCGAGCAAGTTCAACGCACGCGACGACGGCGCCCAGCTCACGATGGACGAGCTGGAGCAGGCCTGCCTCATCGCGCACGAGCGCGGCGCGCGGATCTACCTGACGTTCAACATCCTCGTCAAGCCGCACGAGCTCCACGAGGCGCTGGCGTACCTCGGCGAGTGCATCGACCGCGGCATCGATGCGGCGATCGTGCAGGATGTGGGCGTGGTGGGGCTGATCCGGCGGATCTATCCGCAGCTCGAGATCCATGGCTCCACCCAGATGACGGTGCACGACCCGTCGGGCGCCGTGGTCATGGAGAAGCTCGGCGTGGAGCGGATCGTGCTCGCGCGCGAGAACACCCTCGACGACATCCGCGCCATCCGCGCCGCGGTGCCGCGGCTCGGCCTCGAGACGTTCGTGCACGGCGCGCTCTGCATCTCCTACAGCGGCCAGTGCTACATGTCGGGGATGATCTCCGAGCGCTCGGCCAACCGGGGCGCCTGCGCGCAGAGCTGCCGCAAGGACTACGTGCTCCGCGATGCCGCGTCGGGCGAGGAGCTCGACCGCGGGTACCTGATCTCCGCCAAGGACCTCGGCGCCTGGGACCACCTGCCGGCGATCGCCGAGGCGGGGATCGGGTGCCTGAAGATCGAGGGGCGGAAGAAGAAGCCGGAGTTCGTCGCGACGGTCACGCGCGGCTACCGCGAGTTCCTGCGGGCGGTCGAACGCGGCGAGTTCGCGCCGCCGACGTTCGAGGAGGTGCAGCCGCTGGTGCAGATCTTCTCGCGCGGCTTCACCGGCGGGATGTACGGCGGCCGCGAGGGCCGCGGCTACATCACGCGCACGCAGCCGGACAACCGCGGCGTGGAACTCGGGGTGGTCACGGGCTACGCGAACGGCGAGCTCACGGTCGAGGTGCGCGCGCCGATCGCCGAGCGCGACGGGCTCGGGTTCGAGCCGCCCGAGGGCGGCCATCTGGAGAGCACGGGCTTCACGGCGCTCGAGGTGCGCACCGTCGCGCACGGGAACGGCACCTGGCGGCAGGCGTTCAAGGCGCGGCACCGCGTGCCGATCGGGTGGCGGGTGGTGCGGTCGTCGCAGGCCGCGCTGCTCGAGCGTGCCCGCGCGAGCTTCGCCGACGTCGGCCGCGGGGACCGGAAGCGGCGGGTGCCGGTCTCGGTCCGGCTGTTCGGGGCGGCGGGCTCGCCACTCAAGGCGATCGTCGAGGCCGAGGACCACGAGGTGACCGTGCGCAGCGAACTCCCGCTGCAGCACGCGACCTCCCGCGCGCTCGACCTCGCGCAGCTGCGCGAGCAGCTCGGGCGGCTCGGCGAGACGCCGTTCGTGCTGGCGGACGTGGACGTGCGCGGGCTCGCGGAGGGGCTGTTCATCCCCGTGCGCGAGCTCAACCGGCTGCGGCAGGCGGCGGTGGACGAGCTGCTCGTGCAGCGCGATTGGGCGCGGCAGGCCGCGGAGTCCGAGCGCGAGGCGACGGTGGCCGACGCCGTCGGCACGCTGGCGCCGCGGACGGGGAAGCTCCGCGGCGCC
>JAIBBJ010000224.1 GCA_019694735.1 Gemmatimonadaceae bacterium
GTCGAGGTGGACGTCGCGACCAGCGTCGTGGACTTCGAGGGACGCCCCGCCCTGCTCTGCACCGTCACCGACATGACGGAGACGCGCGCGCTGCAGCGGCGCATGACGGAGGCCGAGAAGGTCGAGGCCGTCGGCCTCCTCGCCGGTGGCGTCGCCCACGACTTCAACAACCTGCTCACCGGCATCCTCGCCTGGGTGGACATCGCCTCCGACGACGTGGACCCGCTCGGGCCCGTCGCCAACGCGCTCTTCGAGATCCGCGTCTCGGCCGAGCGCGCCGCCGAGCTCACGCGCCAGCTGCTCGCGTTCGGGCGCCGGCAGCTGCTCGACCCGCGCCCGCTCGACCTCGGCGAGGCCGCCGTCCGTCTCAAGCGCTGGATGGACCGCGCCCTCGGCGCCAACCACCGGCTCCTCGTCACCGTGCCGGAGGTGACCTGGCCCATCCGCGCCGACCGCACCGAGGTCGAGCGCGCGCTCACGGCGCTCGTGATGAATGCCCAGGACGCGATGCCCGCCGGCGGCGACATCGCGCTCACCGTCGACAACGTCACCCTCACCGCCGACCGCGCGGCGAGCCTCGGCTCCCTGCGCCAGGGCGACCACGTCGTCGTGACCGTCCGCGACAGCGGCGTCGGCATGGACGACGCCACGCGCCGCCGCATCTTCGACCCGTTCTTCACCACCAAGCCGCAGGGCGCGGGCACCGGCCTCGGCCTCGCCGCCGTGCAGGGCACCGTGCTGCAGCTGGGCGGCGCGATCGAGGTGATCACCTCCCCCGGCGCCGGCGCGACGTTCCGCCTGCACTTCCCGCGCCTCGCCGATCCGGCCGAACCCTCCACCGGGCCGAGCCGCGAGCCGATGCCGCAGCGCGTGCCGCGCACCGTGCTGGTGGTGGAGGACGACCCGCAGCTCGGACGCATCCTCCGCCGCATCCTCGTGGACGGCGGCCACATGGTGCGGCTGGCCGCCTCGCCGGCGGAGGCGGAGACGCTCGCGGCGGACCCCGTGGACCTCGTGGTCTGCGACGTGGAACTGCCGGGACGGAATGGCGCCGACCTCGTCGGGGCGCTGCGGGCGCGGCAGGCCTGCCGCGCGGCGATCCTGATCTCCGGCCGCCCGATCACGGACGACGAGCTCATCCGGGCTGGTCGCGCGACGGTCCGGTTGCAGAAGCCGTTCCGCCCGCAGCCGCTGCTGCAGGCGGTGGAGGACGTGATGCGGATGGTGCCCGGGCGCTGACGCGCCGGGTCGTCGCGCCGCGACGGGCCGCTCAGCGCGGCTCGCAGACGTTCGCTTCGCGCCGCTCCAGGAACGTCACCGGCCGGATGGTGCGCGGCACCCGCACCACGTCCACCGGCGAGATCACCGCGTTCAGGCAGCCGCACCCGGCCCCGCGGTGCCGCTCGCGCACCACGGCATAGATGCGGCGGTCGTCGTCCTGCATCACCGTGTCGATGCTCACCAGGTGCCCCATGCACGGCTGCTCCCCCATCCCGGCGATGAGCAGCATCTCGCGCGAGAAGTCCACCGGGGGCGGCGGCACCTCGCTGTTGGGCCCGACGATGCGCGCCCAGATCGCCTTCCAGTCCGCGCTGTCCTGCACCGTGAGGCGCACCGGGTAGCGCAGGCCGCTGTTCGCGTCGCGGAAGGCATGGTCCACCGACTGGAAGGGCTCGAGCCGGATCCGCTCGGCGCGGTCGCGCGCCTCGCGGGCGGAGATGGGGGGCGCATTGCCGGCCGCATCGGGGCCGGCGGCGGCCGGCTGGCGCCGGCACGACGCGAGGCCGGCGACGACGGCGAGGGCAACGACCGCCGCGAGGCGGATGACGTGGGCGCGGGCGCGGGTCACGGGCGGTCTCCGGGGGTCAGGCGTGGGCGCCGAGGCGTGGCGCCGGCGGAGCGGCCCCTGCCGGCTCGGCCATCGCGGGCGCCGGCGCGCGGCCGGCACCGATGGCGCGCGTGATCGCGCCGGCGATCTCCTCGAGCGGACGCACCTCGCATGCGGCGTCGAGCTCGACCGCCTCGCGCGGCATCCCGTACACGACGCAGCTCGCCTCGTCCTGCGCGATCGTCCACGCGCCGGTCTCGCGCAGCGTCTGCATGCCGCGCGCCCCGTCCGCCCCCATGCCGGTGAGGAGCGCCGCGACCGCGCTGCTCCCGGTGGCGTTCGCGACGGAATCGAAGAGCACGTCCACCGCGGGGCGCTGGTGATGCACCGGCGGGGCGTCCTTGAGGACGGTGCGGAATCCCTCCGGGGTCCGGCGCACCGCCAGGTGGCGGCCGCCCGGCGCGATGTAGGCGCACCCGTCGAGGATGAGCTCGTTGTCGGCGGCCTCCTGGACATGGAGGGCGCACAGCCCGTCGAGGCGGTCGGCGAACGCCTTCGTGAAGACCGGCGGCATGTGCTGCACGATCACGATGCCGGGGGTGGTGGGGGCGAGCCCGGCGAGCACCTGTTCGATCGCCGGCGGACCGCCGGTGGAGGCGCCGATCGCGACGAGCCGCCGCGACGGCCGCGCCTCGGCGCGCGGCCGCGAGGGCGCGGGCGGGACGATGCGCGCGCGCGGGGCGCGCAGCCGCGAGAGCGGGATCGCGGCCGCGGTGCGCAGCGCGCGCACGAGGAGCCGCTCGACGTCGGGCACCGAGCGCGGGCCGTCGGGGTTGGGCACCACGTCCACCGCGCCGAGCGACATCGCGCGGACCGCGTTCGCGCTCGACGCCTGCGCCACCGAGCTCACCACGACGACGCGCGTCGGCTGGGCGCGCATCAGCTTCTCGAGGAAGGTGAGCCCGTCCATCCGCGGCATCTCGATGTCGAGCGTCAGCACGTCGGGGTCGAGCTCGATGATCCGCTCGCGGGCCTCGTACGGGTCGTTGGCGGTCCCGACGACCTGCAGGTCCGGAAAGCGCGACAGCGCGTCCGAGAGGACGCGCCGCACGAGCGCCGAGTCGTCCACGATGAGGACGCGGATCGGCGGCCGGGCGCTCATGGCACCAGCGTCCGGGCGACGCCGTCGGAGCGGATCTCGACCGTCCCCGTCTCGATCGAGATCGTCATGGTGCGCGCGAGGTTGGAGCCGCCGGTATCGGCGGCGATGGTGCGCAGCCCCTGGGAGGCGAGCAGTGCCTCGAACGCCTTGACGTTCCGCTCGCCGATCTGGAAGTGGTCGGTGCCCTTGGTGCGCTGCGCCGCGCCGCCGGCGACCGCGATGCGGAGCCGCGCGCGCGAGGCGCCCTTGTCGGTCATCTGCTTGAGCAGCGTCGGCACGCCGGTGTCGACGAACATGCCGGGCTGGCGCTCGGCCTTGCCCTTGTCGATGCCGGAGTCGGGCAGCATCACGTGCACGAGCCCGCCCACCTTGGCGACCGGATCGTACATCGTGATCCCGAGGCAGGACCCGAGCGCGTAGGTGACGATCTCGCTCTTGGCGTCGGTGGCCACGTGCAGGTCGGCGATGCCGACGCACTTCCGGCCCGCGACGGAGAGTTTGTGGATGCTCACCAGCCACCCCCGGCCCGGCGGTACACCGCGGGCTGCAGCTGCTCGAGCCCGTGCGTGATGCCGGTGAGGCTCTCGGCGTGGCCGACGGCCAGGATGCCGCCCGGCGCCAGCAGCGCGCCGAAGCGCTGGACGAGCTTCGACTGCAGGTCGCGGTCGAAGTAGATCATGACGTTGCGGCAGAAGATCACGTCGAACGGGCCCTTCATCGGCCACGCCTCGGTGAGGTTGAGGTGCGCGAAGCGGACGAGCGACGTGAGCTCGGGCTTCGCCTCGATCCCGCCGTCGGGCAGGCGCGTCCAGTACTTCTGCCGGTACGGCGCCGGGATCCCCTCCGCCTGCGCCGCGGTATAGCGGGCCGCCTGGGCGGACGCGAGGATGCGGTGCGAGATGTCGGTCGCCAGGATCCGCACGCGCACGGAGGACGGGAGGTGCTCGCGCACGACCATCGCCAGCGTGTAGGGCTCCTCGCCCGACGAGCAGGCCGCGCTCCAGATCTTCACCTCGCGCCCCTCGGCGGCGAACCGCGGGAAGACCTCCTCGATGAGGAAGTCGAAGTGCGCGTCCTCGCGGAAGAAGCCCGTCTTGTTGGTCGTGAGGACGTCGATGAAGTGCGCGAACTCGCCCGGCAGCTCCTGCTTCGCGATCGCGGCCACATAGGCCGACAGCGAGGGGAGGCGCAGGGCGCGCACGCGGTGCCCGAGCCGGGAGATGACGAGCGCCTCCTTCCCCTCGCGGAGCCGGATGCCGCTGTGGCCGTAGAGGAGCTCGGCCACCGTCCGGTACTCGGTCGGGGAGAGGTGCAGGTCGGGGCCGGCGGTCAGGGCGGGAGCGGTCATCGGCGGGTCACGGCGGGGCCCCGCCGCCCCCGGCGGGGACGGCGGGCGCGCCGCGGATCAGAGGGCGGAGCGGATCGCCTCGAGCGAGAGCACGCGCTCGGCGTCGAGCAGCATCCGCACCTTGCCGTCGCCCTTGGCGACGCCGAGGAGGCAGGACGCGTCCACGTCGGTGCCGAAGGCCGGCGGCGGCTCGATCTCGGCGTCGCTCATCATCCGCACCTCGGAGACGGCGTCCACCGCGATGCCGACGAGCAGCCCCTTCACGTTGAGCACGACGATGCTCGTCTCCGGCGCGTCGGACGCCGGCATCCCGAAGCGGATGCGCAGGTCCACGATCGGGATGACCTTGCCCCGGAGGTTGATCACGCCGCGGATCGCGGGATGGCTGTGCGGCACCGGCGTCACCGCGAGGATCCCGATGATCTCGTGGACCGAGAGGATCTCGAACGCGTACTCCTCGCCGGCGAGGACGAAGGTGAGGTACTTGCCCGCGAGCGAGCGGGCGGACGGGGAGGCGGGAGCGGTCATCGTGGGCTCGCAGCTGGGGATCGTGGTGGGATCGTTCCTAGTATCGGCAGGTCGCGGCCGCGCTCACGCGGCCGCCTCGGCGGTCTCGGCCCCGGTGCCGCGGCTCCGGTGCGCCTCGACCAGCTCGTCCACGTCGAGGATGAGCCCGACGCGGCCGTCGCCGAGGATCGCGCCGCCGGTGAGGCCGCGCACGCGGCCCACGGCCTCGCCCAGCGGCTTCGCGACGACCTGCTGCTGGCCGAGGAGCTCGTCCACGAGGATCGCGACGCGGCGGTCGCCGTCGCCGACGACCATCAGGATGCCGTCGGTGATCGCCTCCTGGGCGCCGACCACGCGCAGCGCGCGGTGGAGCCGGAAGAGCGGGAGCACCTCGCCGCCGGTGTGCACCATCTCGCCGCGCCCCTGGACGGTGTGCACCGCGCTCGGCTCGGGCCGGAAGCAGCGCTGGATCCGCGCGGTCGGCACGATGAAGCGCTCGGCGCCGACGCGGACGAGCATGCCGTCGGTGATCGCCAGGGTGAGCGGGAGCTCGATCGTGAAGGTCGAGCCCTGCCCCGGCGTGGACGCGATGACGGTGCGCCCGCGCATCGCGGTCAGGTTGCGGCGCACGACGTCCATGCCGACCCCGCGCCCGGAGACCTCGGTCACCGCCTCGGCGGTGGAGAATCCCGGCGCCCAGATCAGCTCGAACACCTCGGCGTCCGACATCGTGTCGCCCGACTGGATGATGCCCTTCTCGATCGCCTTCCGGAGGATCTTCTCGCGCTGGAGGCCGCGGCCGTCGTCGTGGAGCTTCACGAGGACGCGGTCGCCGGCCTGCATCGCCTCGAGACGCACGGTGCCCATCGCGGGCTTGCCGGCCTTCAGGCGTTCCGACGGCGGCTCGATGCCGTGGTCCACCGCGTTGCGCACCATGTGCAGCAGCGGGTCGGCCAGCAGGTCCACGAGCGTGCGGTCCACCTCGGTCTCCTCGCCGGAGACCTCGAACGCGATCTGCTTGCCCGAACGGGCGGCGAGGTCGCGCACGACGCGCTGCAGCTTGGTGATGGCGCCCTTGAGGGGCACCATGCGGAGGCCGAGCGACAGGTCCTGCAGCTCGCGGACGATCTTGTCGGCGTGCCGGACCTTCTGGGCGAGCCCGTGGTTCGCGGCGTCGCGGACGACGGCGTCCTGCATCAGGATCGCCTCGGCGATGACGAGCTCGCCGACCATCTCGACCAGGCGGTCGAGCTTGTCGGTGCGGACCTTCACGAGCGGGTCGGCGGTCGGCGCGGCGTGCGCGGCCGCGCCGGCCGACGGCGCGCCGGGCACCACGTGCTCGGCCGTCCGCCCGATGATCGGCACGGAAGGCGCCTCCTCGATCGCGGCCACTTCGGGGCGCACGGCCGCCGCGGCGGCACCGTGCTGCTCCGGGTTGGAGAGCGCGAGGCCCAGCGCGGCGTACTCCGCGGGGAGCGCGGGCGCACCGCCGGCGAGCGCCGCGGGGACCGCGGCGATCAGGACCTTGAGCACGTCCACCGCGCGGAGCGCGAGGTCCGGCACGACGCCGGCGAACGCGAGCTCGGCGCCGCGGACGCGGTCGAGCATGTCCTCGGCGTGGTGCGCGAAGCCGGCCACGGCCTCGAGGCCGAGGAAGGATGACGTGCCCTTGATGGTATGGAAGGCGCGGAAGACGTCATTGATCGCCTCCGCGTCGCCCGGGTTCGACTCGAGCTGGAGGAGCGCCGCCTCGGCGGTCTCCAGGTACTCGCGCGCCTCGGCGAGGAAGTCCTCGATGAGGGCGCGGTCCGCGTCGGCGGGGATGGTGAGCGTCGCGGGCGCCTCGGCCGGCGCGGCGGCGGCCACGGGGGCGGCCGCCGGCGCGGCGGTCGGCTCCGGCTCGCTCATCGCGGAGGCGCCGCATTCGACGCGGTCCACCGCGATCTCGAGATGGCGGCGGACCTCCTCCATCGCGGCCGCCTCGAGCTCGCCCTTGAAGCGGGCCGGCTCGTCGAGCACCGCGACCGCATCGGCGAGGGCGGTGCGGGCCTGCGCGTCGAGCTGCTTGTTCGACACGAGCACCCAGCACCGCTCCCGGAGACGCCGGCGGGCAGCCTCATCCCCCGGCTCGCACGCCACGAAGGCGGCGATGGCATCATCGATCGTGAGCTGGGACATGGCGTGGCCTCAGCGGCCGAAGAGCGAGTCGGCGAACGCCTGGGAATCGGTCTTGTCGGCGACCGCGTTGGGGTCGAAGTGCTTGGGGGCCGAGTGGGGCACGGTGCCGCTCACCGCCGTGACGTCCGCCGCGAACGGCTGGAAGATCCCGGACAGCTGCTCGAGCCGCTTCTCGGTGTCGCCGATGACCGCGGCCGCGTAGCCGAGCTGCTGGCTCGTGATGTCCTGGAACTGCACGTAGGTCATCACGCCGTAGAGCTCCTCGCGCAGCGCGGTGTAGCGGGCATGGCGCACCATGTCCTGCGACTCCGCCGCCTCCTGCTCCAGCTCGGCGACCACGGCGATCGCGCGGTCGAGGCCGTCGAGGATCCCCGACGCCGCGTGCTCGGTGGCGCTCGTGACGGCATTGAGCTTCTGGTTCATCTGCGTCAGGTGGGCGTCCTGCGCCTCCTGGATGATGCCGCGGCTCTGCTTGATGCGGTCGAGCAGCGCCGCGACCTCCGCGTACGCGCGCAGCAGCGTGCTGGCGAGGGAGAGGAGCGAGCCGGACCCGTGCGCGCCCTTCTCGGCCATCGGGGCCGCGATCTTGGCGAGCGAGTCCGCGGTCCCGAGGTCGCCCAGCGCCTGGTTCACCAGCCGGAGGGCGGTGTCGGTCGCATGGAGCACGTCCTCGTGGGTCTGCACCTGGGTGGCCATGGTCGGTCGCCTCGGGTCAGGCCGCCGCGCCGACGGAGAGGACCGCATCGATCTTCTCCTTGAGCACGGGGGGCGTGAAGGGCTTGAGGACGTAGTTGTTCACCCCGGCGTCCACCGCGGCGAGGATGTCCTCGCGGGCGGAGCGCGTGGTGACCATCAGGATCGGCACCGCCGCCCCGTCGGCCCGGGCGCGCACGGCACGCGCGAAGTCGAGGCCGCTCATGTTCGGCATGTTCCAGTCCGTGATGATGAAGGAGATCCCCCCCTCGGCGAACTTCGCGAGGGCGGTCTGACCGTCATCCGCCTCCACCACGTCGGGATAGCCGACGCGGTCGAGGGAGTTCACGATGATGCGGCGCATGGTCGCAGAATCGTCGACGACGAGGAAGCGCATGGATCGCTCGAGGTGGGCGCGCCGCGGGTGCGGCGGATCGACGGGGAATGGGGAACGGGATCAGCGCAGGTCGCCGGAGCGCCGCAGCTTCGCCGCGACGGCATCCAGGACGGCCGGGGAGTCGTAGGCGCCGTCGAGGACGCGCTGGCGGAGCTCCAGCACACGCTCGGCGGACAGGGTGCCCTCGTCCTCGGCGCGCGCCACGAAGGCACGGGCGGCGGGCGAGAGGTCGAGCACGTCACGGTTCCGTGAGGCCACCGGGGTCGCCGGCCCGGACGAGGGTTCGTCCGACGGCTTCAGGACCGGCTGGCTGCCACGGGCCTGGATCGGCTTGTCGACACTGGGGCGGTTCGGACCGCTGGGGGAGATCGTCATGGGGTATCCTCCTATGAGTCCGAGTATCGGCGGACCCCGGACGGACTTGAGCGGCAATTTCAGCCGGTCGAGCCGAGGACCTTCTTGAGGGGACGGAAACCGTAGCCGGACCGGGCGCCGGCGCCGGGGGCGGCCATCGGGAGCCCGGCGTCGCGGCGGGCCGGGCCTTCGAGCTCCCGGAGGACCTGCCGGCGGGCCTGGAAGAGCTCGGCCTCGAGGGCGGCCTGGGCCACCTGGCTGCGCTCCAGGGACTGGACCATCGTCCGGATGATCGCCGCGTGCTCCTGCGCGCTCAGCCCGGCCAGGTCCAGCTCACCGACCAGGTCCTCCGTCGCGGCGAGCGCCGCCTCGCGCTCCGCCATCCCGACCATCAGGGCGCCGGTGTCCCCCTGCTCCACCGCCAGCCGGAGCGACGCATCCGCCTCGCCCAGCCGACGGGCGATGCCGGCCGCGTACTCGGCCATGATCTCGCCGCGGGTCCGCGCGAGGCTGCTCATCGCGCCCCCCCGCGCTGCGCGACGACGAACGCCTCGCGCAGCTCGCGGACCATCGCGACGATCCGGTCGAGGCGGTCCACCTGGGGATCGACCCCGAGCGAGGAGAGCTCGCGGAGGAAGTAGGCGTAGAGCGAGGCGAGCTGGCTCGCGACCTGGCCGCCGCGGTCGCGGTCGAGCGTCGCGAGGAGCTCGGCGACCGCATCACGCGCGCGCCCGACCTCCGCCACGCGGGACTCGATGTCCTTCTGCGCGATCGCGGCGCGGGCGCGCAGGAGGCTGGCGAGGAGATGGTCGTAGACGAGCACCACGAGTTCGCCGGGCGTGGCCGAGAGGACCTCGGTCTCGCGGTAGCGGCTGCCGCGGCGGGGCGTGGCGCGGGATGTGGTGGCGTAGGACATCGCGACGGTCTCGTGACGGGTACGCCCTGAGTATCGGCAGGTGCGCCGATTTCCCTCGCGTCAGTTCGACGACGCGGACGCGTTCATCGCCGTGACCTGCTGCGTCAGCCAGCTGCCCTGGGCCTGCAGCTTCGCGAGCGCCGTCTCCATCCGCGTGAAGTCGGCGACGAGCGTCTGGCGCCGGCGTTCGAGGCGGTCGGTGATGTCGGTCGAGCGCCGCTCGAGCGTGGCCAGGCGGTCCTGCGCCGAGAGGATCTGCAGGGCGGCGGTGCCGCTGCCGGCGGCGAGCACGCTGTTCGCGGCGATCGTGAGGGCGCCGGCGACGCCCTGCGCGTAGCGCGCGGTCGTCGTGAGCGCGTTCGCGGTGCCGGTGTAGCGCAGCACGAGCCCGTTGGCGGCGGTCAGCAGCTGGCCGTCCCCGGTCATCGCGACGCCGTCGAGGGTGGCGACGGCGTCGAGGCCGGTGTCGTAGCTGCCGGCGGCGATGCCGAGCTGCGTCGCCGGGGCCTCGCTGCCGGGGTCGGAGTAGCTCACCGTGAAGCCGGCGCGCGTCCCGTACTCGCTGCTGGTGAGGCGGAGCGCCCCGCCCTCGACCGTCGCGCTGACCCCGACGGCCTCCTCGTCGAGCGCCGCCTGCAGGCGCGCCGCGATGATCGCCGGCGTGTCGCCGTGGACGAAGTCGATCGTGGCGCTGCGGCCGGTGCTCTCGGAGGTGATCGTCATCGACGCCGGGGTCGCCCCGGCGACATAGCTCGCGAGGATGCCGCCGAGCGTGGTGCTGCGGGTCGCCGCCTGCGTGACGGCCAGCGCCCAACTGCCCGCGGGCGTGACCGCGTCCGCGCCGACGTACTGGACGCTGCCGCTGTCGCTGGAGCCGGCCGACGCGAAGAGCGACTCGACGGCGCCGGGATCCGAGGCGAGCACCCCGCGGAGCTTCGCCTGGTCGAGCGCGAGCTTCCCGTCGCGCTGCAGCGAGAGGCCCACGAGGCCCGCCCGGTTGTACGTCGTGCCGCTCCCGAGCCCGGCGACGTCGGAGAGCAGCACCCCCTTCATCGCGCCGAGCACGGCGCGCGCGCTGCTCGAGAACTGGATGCGGCCGCCCGACTTCGTCTCGGCCTCGACCGCGGCGAGGAGTTCATTGTAGGCCGTCGTGAACGCCGCGGCGGCGGCGACGGCCGACTCCGGATTGGCCGCGATCGTCACGTCGATAGTGGTGCCGTCCTCCTCGCCCGTGAGCGCGAGGGTGGCGCCGCCGACGGCCCCGGTGATGGTGTTGGTCGCCGAGGTGAGCACGGTGCCGTCCACGCGGATGCGCGCATCCTCGCCGGCCGCGAGCTGGCGGACGCGGCCGTAGGTCGTGGAGGTGGCGGAGAGGTCGAGCGTGCCGCCGGCCTGGAGGCCGGCCGAGAGCGAGACCGCGAGGCGTGACTCGCCGCTCACCGCGTCGGTGAACCGGAGCCGGCCGTCCACGATGCTGGCATCGACGGCGCGGCCGCCGCTGAAGGCGCCCTCGATGGCGCCCAGCAGGTCGTCCACGGTGTCGGTGCCGGTGACGGTGTAGCTCAGCGAGACCGCGGTGCCGGCGCCGTCGGTGCCGGTGAGCGTGAGGACGTCGCCCGCCTGGATGCCGGCGGCGGATCCGGCGCCGAGGTCCACGAGCAAGGTGCTGCCGGTCGCGGTCGCACCGCCGAAGCCCGTGAGCACCGTGTCCACGGACACGGCCTGCGTGACGTTGCTCGTGCGCCCGCCGACGCGCATCCCGAGCGCCTCGAGGAGGACGTTCGCCTCGGGGCTGCCGTCGCCGCTGACGGCGCCGCTCACGGCGATCCGGGACCAGGTGGTGCTGCCGTCGGTCTCGGTCTCCACGGTCGCCGCGCCGGGGCTGAGGGCGTTGATCCGCGCCACGATGTCGGTGAGCGAGTCGTTCTCGAGGTCGACGGTGAGCGTGCGCCCGTTGACGAGGATGGTGGCGGGCGACGGCGAGACGCTGATGCCGAGGGCGGCGGCCGCGGCGAGCGTGCTGGACGAGACGCGCGTCGAGCGCACCTTGCCGTCGCTGCCCGTGTTCATCGCGCGCGTGGTGTCCACGAGGCCGAGGGCCTCGAGGGTCGAGGTGCTGCCGGTGCCGGAGCGGTCGTCGGCGAGCTCGATGCCGCGCGCGCCGGTGACGTCGGCGCTGAGGATGAGGCGCGAGACGCCGGCGACGGTGCTGATGGTCGCGGTGACGCGGCTCGGGGCGGCGCCCGAGTTGGCGGCGTTGATCTTGTCGCGCACGCGCGCGAGCGAGTCGCCGCTGTCGAG
Source organism: Gemmatimonadaceae bacterium (assembly GCA_019694735.1). Classification (GTDB taxonomy): domain Bacteria; phylum Gemmatimonadota; class Gemmatimonadetes; order Gemmatimonadales; family Gemmatimonadaceae; genus Pseudogemmatithrix. The sequence continues at coordinate 11,685 of JAIBBJ010000224.1, forward strand.
CGTGACGGCGACACCATTGATGGAGAAGCGGCCGTCGAGCCCGAGGGCCTCGCCGGCGTCGGCGACGGCGAGGCCGGTGAGGCGCTCGCCCTGCGCGAGGTTCTCGACCTCGACCGCGTAGCGGCCGGGCGAGGCGTTCGCGACGCCGCTCACCGTCACCAGCGCGCGTCCGCTGGTCGGGCTCGCGGCGGCGCTGGCGGTGCGCTGGCGGAATGCGCTGCCGTCCTTGAGGGCGGCGAGCGCGTCACGGGCCTTCGTGACGGCCGCGCTGAGGGTCTGCCACGCCCCGATGCGGTCATTCTCCTGGGAGATGGCCGTGGTGATCGGGTTCAGGGCGCGCGCCGTCTCCAGGGTGATGATCTGGTCGACGAGGTCGCGCCACTGGATGCCGGACGCGAGGCCTTGGAACGAGCCGATGGGCGTGGTCACTGGGGAGCTCCGCTATGGCCGCGATCCCGCATCGCCGGACGGCGATGCGGGACGCGGGTCAGACGTCGGGGGTCCCGGCGGGGGCGAGGGCGCCCCCGTCGGACCCGGCTGGATCAGCCACGAAGCAGCTGCAGGATGCCCTGCGCCGACTGGTTGGCCTGCGCCAGCATCGCCGTGCCGGCCTGGCTGAGGATCTGGTTCTTCGAGAACTTCGTCATCTCCTCCGCCATGTCCACGTCGCGGATGACCGACTCCGCCGCCGTGAAGTTGGTGATCTGGGTGCGGACCGCCTCGAGGGCGTAGCCGATGCGGTTCTGCGCGGCACCCACCTCACCGATCGCCTCGTTGACGACGCCGATCGCATCGTCGATGTTGCTCAGCGCGGTCTGCGCGCCGGTGCGCGTGGCGAGCGTGTCGGCGTCGATGCCGAGCGTCGCGACGCTGATGTCGAGGCTGGAGAGCGAGATGTTGTCGTCGGTGCTGTAGGCGCCCGACGAGCCGATCATGAACGAGCCGCCGTCGGTGCCGGCGTCGACCACGATCGCCGTGCCGTCGAGCGTGCCGGCCGCGGCCGTCTCGTCGAAGTTCGCGTCGAGCTCGAGCGTGATGCCGAACGAGTCGAACGTGACCGTCTGGCGGCCGGCGACCACCGAGACCGTCTGGGTGTTGCCGTTGCCGTCATCCAGCGTGAGCTCGCCGTCCGCCGCCTGGGCGAAGGTGTACGTGCCGGCCGCGGTGCCCGAGATCTGCGCCTCGAACAGGCCGGTGCCCGCGTCGAGCGCGTCGGAGTTCGCGACGTTCGTGTCGACGCTGTTGCCGAAGCCGCCGTTGAGCAGCGCCTTGCCCTGGAACTTCGTGGTGTCCACGAGGCGGGTGATCTCGCTGCGGAGCGCGACGAACTCGGCCTGGATGCGCGTCCGGCCATCCGTGTCCGTGTTGTCCGACGCCGACTGCGTGGCGAGCTCCTTCATGCGCTCGAGGATCTTGCCGACGGTGCCCAGGCCGCCTTCGGCGACCGCGAGCAGCGAGTTGGCCTGCTCGGCGTTCTTCGCGGCCTGCGAGAGCGCGCGGGTGTCGGCGCGGAGCTTGTTCGCGATGCCGAGGCCCGCGGCGTCGTCACCGGCCTTGTTGATGCGGAAGCCCGACGAGAGCTTCGCCATGGACGACTGCACGTCCGAGTTGACCTTGCCGAGGTTGCGGTACGCCTCGTTGGCGGCGACGTTCGTGTTGATGCGCATAGCGGATGTTCCTCCGATGGAACGGTGTGGGGAGCGTCCGTGCTCCCGTGCGTGGCGGGCCGTTGCCCACCGGGTTCACTTCACGAATCAGTGTCGTCCGCGCCGCCCGGGACTTGAGCGAGCGCCGTGCGCGCGTCGAACCGCGCGTCATTAAGTACGAGCTGCCGGCCGCGCCGCGACGGCAGCGCGATCGCCACCGGCCCCGAGAGGTTCACCGTCGGCGCATCGCCCGCCGCGCGCGGCAGCGTGACGATCGCGAAGACCGCGACCTGCGTCGCGCTCGACACGCCGAGCACCGCGAGGTCCTGGGCCGTCAGGTCCACCGCGAACGCGGGGAACTGCGTGAACGGGTCCACCAGCAGGAACGCGAGCGCCGGATGCTCCGCCGAGTGGAGCCAGCACCACCCGGCGCGCTCCGTCGCCACGAGCACCCATTCCTTGCACGACGGGAACCCGAAGAGCCCGTCGGGGAACTCGAGCACCGCGTCGGCCGGCACGGCGAGGTCGCCGAGCAGGTGCGACTTGATGCGGCGGCGACGCGCGCGCGTGGCCGCGGCCGGCGCGTGCGGGCCCGACAGGGCCTCGAGGATGGGGGCGGGCGCGCTCATCGCAGGTAGTCGGAGAGGTTGAGACCCAGCACCTTGCTGCTCGCGAGCAGCGCGGACTGGTAGGCGTTCTGCCGCGAGACGAGGTCCACCGCGGCCTGTTCCACGTCCACGTCGAGGATCGCCGAGCGCTGTGCGGTCAGGCTCCCCTCGAACGCATCGAGGTTCGCCGCGACGAGGTCGAGCGTGCCCGAGCGCGCGCCGAGCGACCCGATCCGCTCCTGCACGCGGTCGAACGCCGAGGTGAGCGCGCGGCCGGCGGCGCGCAGCGTCGCATGCCCGGACGTCGCCGGGCGGTGCAGCTCCTGCACCAGGTCGCGCATCGCGTCCATCACCCCGGTGTCGAGGAAGAGCGTCGCCCCGTCGTCGGTCGGCACGAAGACCCGCCCCGCGTCGATCTCGACCGGGCGGTCGCCGGTCGCACCGGTCGTCGTGTAGTCCACCGTCGCGCCGCTGCCGGTGAGCGTGAACGGCGCCTCGCTCACCCGGTGCCCGCCGAACAGGTAGTCGTTCTCGACCTTCGTGTTCGCGAGCGCGGTGAGCTGGTTGAGCAGCTCGTCCGCCTCCGCCGCGACCGTCTGCCGCTGCGCCGCGTCCACCGTGTCGGTGGCCGTCGCGACCGCGAGCTCCTGGGCGCGCGTCAGCAGCTTGGAGACCTGGTCGAGCACGTTGTCCTGCACCGCGATCCGCGCCCGCGCCGACTCGAGCCCGCGCCGGTACTGCGTGATCGCGCGGAGCCGCCCATCCGCGACCATCACGTCGCGCGCCCCCACCGGGTCGTCCGATCCCGTCTGGAGCTTCTTCCCCGTCGTGAGCCGCAGCTGCGCCGCCGCCAGGGCACGTGCCGTGGTCTGCAGCGCGTTCAGCTGGTCGCGCACTTGGAGGTTGCTGGTCACTCGCATCGAGCCTCCGGGCTGGCGAGGGGGGGACGCCGGGCTATCATTCGTGGCACGGCCGCCGTGCCGCGGGGGCGCATCCCCCACGGCCACACGGCCACGTTCTCAGCATCGGCCGGTGCGCCGATTCCTTGACCCCGGGTGTCCCGCCCCTCGATGGCCCAGATCCTCTTCGTCGACGACGACCCCACCATCGGGGCGATCCTGCACGACACCCTCCTCCGGATGGGGCACCAGCCGCACGGCGCCGCCAACATCCCCGAGGCCCTGGGCGTCCTGCAGCACACGTCGCTCGACCTCATCATCCTCGACCACCGCATGCCGGGGATGACCGGGCTCGAGTTCCTCGAGTACCTGCGCGAGGAGGGGGTGGACGTCCCGGTCATCATGCTGACCGGGCACGGGTCGATCGAACATGCGGTCGCCGCCATCAAGGCCGGCGCGGTGGACTACATCACCAAGCCCGTCCGCGCCGACCAGCTCGAGGTCGCGGTCTCCGCGGCCCTCGAGCTCGCCCGGCTCCGCCGCGAGAACGAGGCCCTCCGGCGCGAGGTGATGGCGCTCCGCCACGAGCGGCAGATCGTCGGCGACTCGCCGATGATCCGGCAGATGCTCCACGTCATCGCCACCGCCGCCCCCACCCGCGCCACCGTCCTCCTCCAGGGCGAGTCCGGCACCGGCAAGGAGCTCGCGGCCCGCGCCATCCACGAGGAGTCCCCCCGGCGCGACCAGCCGTTCGTCCAGCTCAACTGCGCCGCCATCCCCGAGTCCCTGATCGAGTCCGCACTCTTCGGCCACGAGAAGGGCGCCTTCACCGGCGCGATCAAGCGGGTCGAGGGCGCCTTCGAGCGCGCCGACGGCGGCACGCTGCTGCTCGACGAGATCTCGGAGATGCGCCTCGACCTCCAGGCCAAGCTCCTGCGCGTCCTCCAGGAGCAGCGCTTCGAGCGCGTCGGCGGCACCTCCCCGATCACGGTGGACGTGCGCATCATCGCGACCACCAACCGCGACCTCGCCACCGAGGCCCACGAGGGGCGCTTCCGCCAGGACCTCTTCTATAGGTTGTCGGTCATCCCGATCCGCATCCCGCCGCTCCGGGAGCGCAAGGAGGACATCCCGCTCCTCGCGTACCGGTTCGCCCTCCAGTCGGCCAAGGAGACCGGCCGCACCTTCGAGGGACTGAGCCCCAGCACCGTGCAGCTGCTGCAGGACTATGAGTGGCCCGGCAATGTGCGCGAGCTGCAGCACGCGATCGAGCGCGCGGTCATCCTGTCGAGCGACCCGGTGCTGCAGCCGCACCACTTCGACGCGGCGCGCTTCGGGCTCGTCGCGACCGGCGGCGGGCCCACGCCCATGCGCGGCACGCCGATCATCAAGGCGGTGCCGCCGGGCGGCACCCCCGCCAACGGCGCCCCGTCCGTCGTGCCGGACGGCGGGATCTGGCTCCCGTCCCTCGATGTGGAGGTCGCCGAGCGCCTGCTCATCGAGGAGGCGCTGCGCCAGGCGGACGGCAACCGCACCAAGGCCGCGACGATGCTCAACATGAGCGTGCGCACCCTCCGCCATAAGCTCAACGTGGGCGGCAAGGACGACTGACCCCGCGCGCGAGGGCGGCAGTCCTTGCATCCTCGGCAGGATTTGCCGAGCGATAGCGACCTGAGCGCGTGACGCGACGCGCGGTCGGATAGACTACCCAAGTCTTTCAACAGCAACGACTTGCCGCGCGCGGCCGCGCGGCGGATCGGCCCGCATCGAGTTTGGCCCGGCCCCTGCCTTGAGTGAGGCCCGGAGGTCCGTCCCACCGGCAATCCCGCCGGCTCCGGACCCCGCGGAGGCCCGATGCTCTTCGGACTCGTTGACCGCACCACGATCGCCTCGCCGCTCAAGCGCTCGCTTGACGACGTGACGCAGCGGGTGCGCGGCATCCAGTCCCGCGTCGCGCGCGCCTCGCTCCAAGGCGACGGTTTCGCGCTCTCGAGCGCGGCGCAGGGTCCGACCGATCCGGGGGACGGCATCAACAAGCCGGTGGACGTGGAAGCGGAGATGTCGGCGCTGGCCGACGAGCAGCTCCGCTTCGAGGCGACCGCCAAGCTGCTGGAGAAGGCGTATGCTTCGCTCCGCAGTGCCATCCGCGACCGCTGAGGGCTGAGCGATGACGACGATCCGGGGTACCCCCCAGCCGTTCCTCCCGCTGAATGACCGCACGAACGACCGCCTCACGCCCGCTCCGTTCGCCGGCCTGCAGATCGCGTCGAGCGGGCTCTCGGCGCAGCGCCTCCGCATGGAGGTCGCGACCGCGAACCTGGCGAACGCCGAGACGACGCGGACCGCCGAGGGCGGGCCCTACCAGCGGCGCGTCGTCACGATGGAACCCACCGTCTCGACGGCACCCTCCCGGATCACCGAAGGTGAGACGGTGGCGGTCTCGGGCGGCGTGCGCGTGACCGGCATCGCGGTGGACGCGCGTCCGGGCGACAAGGTCTACTCGCCCGGCCACGCCGACGCGGACGCGGACGGCATGGTGACGTACCCGAACGTGAACCCCACCGAGGAGCTCGTCACGATCATGGAGGCGCGCCGCCTCTATGAGGCGAACGCCACGGCCTTCAACGCGACGAAGCAGATGCTCCGTCGCGCGATCGACATCTGACCCTCCCGCTCCGACACCCGACCATGCAGACCAACGGCATCGGCGCCGCGATCCCCCGCCCCACGGCCGCCCGCGCGGCGTACGGCCTCGAAACGGGCGCCGTCGGCGGCGCGGCCAGCCGCTCCACGTTCCCCGTCCGCCAGCAGCCCTCGGCGATCCCGTCGGCGGAGCCCACCCCCGTCGAGTCCGCGACGCCCGACGCCGCGGCGCTCAAGCCGCCCAAGGGCACCGACCCCGAGCTCTGGAAGGTCCTCACCGCCGACGAGCGCGCCTTCTTCGCGCGCGAGGGCGCCATGGGCCCGCTGAGCTACGGCCTGCGCATCGCCAACACCCCGTCGCTGCCGGCGCGCGGCGGCCGCCTCAACCTCCGCGGCTGATCCGATGACCGCCCCGATCGGTCCCCTCTCCCCGGCCTTCTCGCAGCTCGCGCAGCGCGTCCAGGACGCGTCGCGCGGCATCGAGGTGCCGGTCCTCCCCAAGGGCGGCGGCACCGGCGGCGTGGGCGGCACCGACCTCGGGCCGAGCTTCAAGGACACGTTCACCCGCGCGCTCAACGAGGTCTCGGACGCGCGCGACCGCGGCGCCGAGTTGGCCGAGCGCTTCGCGAACGGCGAGGACGTGGAGCTGCACCAGGTGATGGCCGCCTCCGAGGAGGCGGGCCTCGCCCTCGACCTCGCGATCGAGATGCGCAACAAGGTCGTCGAGGCCTACCGGTCCCTCATCAACATGCAGAGCTGACGTAGATGCCTCCCGCCCTGCTCTCCCTCTTCGATCGCGTCGGCGGCCCGCGCCGGGCGCTCATCCTGCTGGTGGGCCTGGCCGCGGCGGCCGGGCTCTTCGGGCTCGCCCGCTGGGCCGGCGCGCCGGCCTGGGTGCCGGCCTTCAGCGACGTGGCGCTGAGCGACGTCGGCGCCGTGACCGACCGGCTCACGCAGGCCGGCATCGACTACCGCCTGGGCGGCAGCGGCACCACCATCCTCGTGCAGGAGACCGACGTCGCGAAGGCGCGCGTGGCGCTCGCCCGCGCGGGCGTGCTCCCCGAGGACCAGCGGCCCGGCTACGACAAGATCTTCGGCGGCGAGCAGCCGTTCGGCCCCACCGAGGAGGTGCAGCGCATCAACGAGCGCCGCGCCCTCGAGGGCGAGCTGGAACGGACCATCTCGTCCATGCGCGGCATCAAGCGCGCGCGGGTGTCGCTCGTGATGCCCCAGCCCGAGAGCTACGGCGCGGTCGCCCCGCCCGCCGAGGCGTCGGTGGTGCTCGAGGCGCGCGCGATGGACGGCATCACCGACGAGGTCGTGAAGGGCATCGCCCGCCACGTCGCCGCGTCGGTCCCCGGCCTCACGAGCGACCACGTGACGATCCTCGATGACGCCGGGCGCGCACTCTCGATCGGCGACGAGCCGGAGAGCCCGACGGCGCTCACGAACCGCCAGCTGGAGCACCAGATCGAGATCGAGCGGTCGCTCCGCGACAAGGTGGAGCGGCTGCTCGTGCCGGTGCTCGGTGCCGGCAACGCGCGCGTGCAGGTGAACGCCACGGTGAGCTTCGACCGCGTCGAGCGTACGTCGCAGACCGTCGATCCCGAGAAGCAGGCGGTGTCCTCCGAGCGCAAGTCCGAGCTCATCCCCGGCGCGGACGGCGGCGCCGGGCGCACGGAGATCGCGAACGAGTACGTGAACACCACGGCGACCGAGGCGGTCTCGTCCGCCGTCGGCGCGGTGAAGCGCCTCTCGGTGGCGGTGCTGCTCGCCGCGCCGCGGCCGCCCGCGCCCGATTCGGCCGCGCTCGCCGC
>JAIBBJ010000152.1 GCA_019694735.1 Gemmatimonadaceae bacterium
CGGGAGCGCGACCGCGCGGATGGTGTCCTCGGTGACGTCGGTGCGCACGCCGCTGGCCTTCTTCGGCCACGAGACCCAGACGATCCCGTCCGGCCGGAGCGTCTGGCGGAGGGTCCGCAACGCGCGGTCGAGCCGCTCGCGCGCGGTCACGAAGACGTGTACGAGGTCCACGTCGGAATCGAGCCCCTTGGCGAACCGCACGCGCGCCGGCAGCGGCGCCACGAGGTCGCGGTACTCCCGCGGACCGTCCCACACGAACACGCGCAGTCCCTCGGCGATGCCGAGCTTCTGCGCGAGGGGCGTCCCGGAGTAGCCGGCGGCGGTCATGCCCTTCTGTACCCGCCCTCCCGCGGAAATCGCACCGGCCGGCCTGTGGGCCGAGGCCGCGGGCCTCACGCCCGCCTTGGCCGCCGGCCCCGCCTCAGCTCGCGGGCGTCGCCGGGGTGTCGGCATCGCGCTCGACGAGGATGGAGTAGTCGGTCGCGAGCACCAGGATCCCGCCCACCGCCGCCCAGAACGGCAGCAGCGCCGCGCCGGCGATCCCGGCGTTGAGCGGCATGTCCAGCAGCACCCGCCCCTCGGGATTCTTCAGGATGATGCGGCGGACGTTGCCCTCGCGGATCAGCTCCTTGAGCTTCGCCATCAGGGCGCCGCCGGTGACCTTGATCTCTTCGGTCGCGGACATCGGGGACCTCGCCGCGCGCTGGCGGCCGTGTGGGAGTACCCACCCTACGTCGTCCCGGCTCGCCGGGTGTCATGCCGGGCGTCATGCCGGGCGGCATGCCGGGGGTCACGCCGATCTCCTCCGGCCCCCCGCACCGGCGCAGGGAAACGCCGGTATCAGCCCCTCCCGAAAGAAGGTAGCTTTCCCGCATCCCGGATGGAGCGCTCCGCCCCCATCCTCCAGCCTCCATCACCGAACCATGGCCAAGATCAGCGAGACCGAGTGGATCTGGCGCGACGGCGCGTTCATCAAGTGGCAGGACGCGAACGTCCACCTGCTCTCCCACTCGATGCAGTTCGGCTCCGCCGTCTTCGAGGGCATCCGCGCCTACGAGACCCCCAAGGGCCCCGCCGTCTTCCGCCTGCAGGACCACCTCAGGCGGATGATGCACAGCTGCAAGATCTACCGGATGGATCCGCCGTGGACGATCGACCAGCTGGTCGAGGCCACCCGCGAGGTCGTCCGGCGCAATCAGATGAAGGAGTGCTACATCCGGCCGATGGTCCTCCGCGGCTACGGCGCGGCCGGGATGGTCCCGTTCGACAGCCCGATCGAGACCTTCATCCCCTGCTGGCCCTGGGGCGCCTACCTCGGCGACAAGGCGCTGGAGCAGGGCGTGGACGCCTGCGTGACCTCGTGGCACCGCGTCGCGCCCAACACGATCCCCGCCGCCGCGAAGATCGCCGGCAACTACCTCAGCGGGCAGCTCGTGAAGATGGAGGCGCTCCGCAACGGCTACGACGAGGCGATCGCGCTCGGCCCCGAGGGGATGCTCTCCGAGGGCTCCGGCCAGAACGTCTTCGTCGTGGACGGCGGCGTGCTCTACACCCCGCCCCTCGACGGCACCCTGCTCCCCGGCATCACCCGCAGCACCGTGCTCGCGATGGCGAAGGACCTCGGCATCCCGGTGATCGTCGGCGCGCTCTCGCGCGAGTCGCTCTACACGAGCGACGAGGTGTTCGTCTGCGGCACGGCGAGCGAGGTCACGCCCGTGCGCTCGGTGGACCGCCTGCCGGTCGGCAACGGGACCGTCGGGCCGGTGACGCGCGCCCTGCAGCAGCGCTACCTCGGCATCGTGCGCGGGAAGGTCGAGGACACGCACGGGTGGCTCACGCACTGCTGACGGGCTGCCGCGGCTGGCGGCCGGACGGTCCGGGATGAAGGTTGAAGGCGTGCCAGGCGGTTCTGGCACGCCTTTCGCCTTGTAGGGGGGTGCCAGGCCCCTCGGAGGCGGGTTTTCGTCCTCTCTTGTGGTCACTCCGCGGTGCCGGGCGTGTCGTTTCGGATGCAGCACGTATCCGGCGCATTCCCAAGGGGTTGGAACCACCCGGAACTCCGCCCCAGCGCCACGGTACGACCGGGCAGGACCGTCACGCAGGAGACCTCATGGTTCGCTCCACCGCAGTGCTCCGCCTCGCCCTCGCCGCCGTCGCGGCGGGGAGCCTCGCCGCCCCCGCGCTCCGCGCGCAGGAGCCGTCGGTGTCGGCCGAGTCGCGGGCCCAGGACGACGAGCTCTACACGGCCGAGGAGCTCGACAACCTGCTCGCGCCGATCGCGCTCTATCCGGACCCGATCCTCGCCCAGCTCTTCGTCGCGGCGACGTATCCGGACCAGATCCAGCTCGCCCAGCGCTACGTCGAGGCCTACGGCACCGACGACGTGGACGACCAGGCCTGGGACCTGAGCGTGCGCTCGATCGCGCACTACGAGCCGGTGCTCAACATGCTCGCCGAGCGCCCGAACTGGGCGACGGCGGTGGGGCGCGCCTACGCGCTGCAGTCGGGCGACGTGATGGCGAGCGTGCAGGGGCTCCGCCGCATGGCGCGCGAGCAGGGCAACCTCGCGTCCACCGAGCAGCAGCGCGTGATCGTCGAGCGCGAGGTGATCCGCATCGTGCCCGCGCAGCCGCGCGTGATCTACGTGCCGACGTACGACCCGTACGTCGTCTACTACCGTCCCGTGAACTACGTGCGCGTCGCGACCCCCTACTGGTCGTTCGGCGTCGCCTTCCCCATCGGCGCCTGGCTCGCGTACGACTGCGACTGGGACACCCGCGTGGTCTACTACCACGGCTGGAACGCCTACGGCTACCGGTACAGCTGGTACCACGTCTCGCGCCCGTACATCGCCTACAACGCGGTGTACTTCGGCGGGCACCGCGGGCGCTACCTCTATGATGCGAACATCGTGCGTCGCCGCGTGAACTACGTCGGCTTCGGGCACTACAACACCGTGCACCGCGCCGTGCGCTGGGACCGCGACCGGATCCCCGGCGCCGGCTACGGCCGCCCGGCGAAGGGCAGCGACGACCGCTTCGGGCTCCCCCGTGGCGACCGGATGGGCGATCGCCCCGAGAAGGTCGGCTCGATGGTGCCCCGCGCCGGCGACGGCCGCGGCACGATGAGCGGCCGTCCTGGCCGCGGCTCCGAGGACCGCGGCAACGGCAGCGGCCGCGCGGGCGAGGATCGCGGGCGCGGCTCGGCCGGCTATGGCCGCCCGGGCAACGCCGGCACGGCGACCAGCGCGAGCCGCGTCCCCTCGGTCGGCCGTGCGCCGAGCAGCGGGGGCCGTGAGGAACGCGGGGGGCGCGACGAGCGCGGCGGCCGCGTGACCACCGGCGGCGAGCGCATCGCGCCGGTGCGCATCGGCGGCTCGCGCCGCGCGCCGGTGGACGAGGACCCGGTGCGCGTGCCCCGCGGCAGCGATCGCATCGCGCCCGCGACCGGCTCGCGCGAGTCGTCGCCCCGCGCCGAAGTGCCGCGCAGCTCGTCGCGGGACTGGTCGCGCAGCGCCCCGTCCCGCAGCGAGTCGCCGCGCAGCGAGTCGCCGCGCAGCGAGTCGTCACGCTCGAGCACGCGCCGTGAGGCGCCCTCGTATGACGCGCCGCGGTCCGCGCCGCGCGCGACCGAGCGCTCGGCACCCCGCGCGACCGAGCGCTCGGCACCCCGCGCGAGCAGCGCGCCGCGCGTGAGCGCGCCCCGCTCCACCGCCGCGCGGGCGAGCACCCCGAGCGCGGGGCGCTGGAGCGGGG
>JAIBBJ010000122.1 GCA_019694735.1 Gemmatimonadaceae bacterium
CCGGCCGCGCTCGTGATCGGCGTGCTCGGCGGCGGGTTCCTCGTGCCGCCGCGCGGGACGCCCGACGGCCTCCGTGTGCTCACCGACCACGAGATCTTCCGGCGCGAGCGGCGGATCCGGCGGAGCCGCAAGTACGCCACCGGCACCGCGCTCGAGCACGTCACCGCGCTCAAGCCGGGCGACTTCGTGGTGCACCTCGACCACGGCGTGGGCATCTACCGCGGGATGACGACCGTCTTCCACGGCGAGGCGACGATCGAGGTCGCCGTCATCGAGTACGAGGGCGGCGACCGGCTCAACGTGCCGCTCTACCGGCTCGACCAGGTGGAGCGCTACCGCGCGGCGGGCGACGTCTCGGACGACGCGCCGCCGCCGACGCTGCACAAGCTCGGCGGGCGGAAGTGGTCGGCGCAGAAGGAGCGCACGCGCTCGGCGATCCAGGAGATGACGGCGGAGCTGCTCGAGCTCTATGCGCGGCGGCGGATCGCGGCGCGCGCGCCGCACCATCCGGACGGCGCGTGGCAGAAGCAGCTCGAGAGCTCGTTCCTGTTCGAGGACACGCCCGACCAGCGCAAGGCGACCGACGACGTGAAGCGCGACATGGAGGGGGCGAAGCCGATGGACCGCCTCCTCGTCGGCGACGTCGGGTACGGCAAGACCGAGATCGCGGTGCGGGCGGCGTTCAAGGCGGTGCAGAGCGGGCGCCAGGTGGCGGTGCTCGTGCCGACGACGGTGCTGGCCGAGCAGCACGCGCGCACCTTCGGCGACCGGTTCGCCGACTTCCCGGTGCGGCTCGCGGTGATGAGCCGGTTCCAGACCGCGAAGGAGCAGGCGGCGGCGCTGGCCGACCTGAAGGCGGGGAAGGTGGACGTCATCATCGGCACGCACCGGCTGCTCTCGCCCGACGTGGCGTTCCACGCGCTGGGGCTCATCATCGTGGACGAGGAGCACCGCTTCGGCGTGAAGCACAAGGAGCGGCTCAAGCAGCTGAAGCTGGAGACCGACGTGCTGACGCTGACGGCGACGCCGATCCCGCGGACGCTGCACCAGTCGCTCGCGGGGCTGCGCGACATGACGCTGATGCAGACCCCGCCGCGCGACCGGTCGCCGGTGCTCACCTTCCTCGAGCCGTGGGACGACGGCCTCATCGAGGAGGCGATCGCGCGGGAGCTCGACCGCGGCGGGCAGGTGTTCTTCGTCCACAACCGGATCGAGACGATCCTCGCCGTGGCGGACCACCTCCAGCGCGTGGTGCCGCGCGCCCGCGTGGGCGTGGGGCACGGCCAGATGAAGGAGCGCGAGCTCGAGGCGGTGATGAAGCGCTTCGTGGCCGGCGAGCTGGACGTCCTCGTCTCGACCCTCATCGTCGAGAGCGGCATCGACGTGCCGAACGCGAACACGATGTTCGTCAACCGCGCCGACCGGCTGGGGCTCGCCCAGCTCTACCAGCTGCGCGGCCGCGTGGGCCGGTCGCACCGCCGCGCCTATTGCTACCTGATCGTGCCCGAGAACACCGACGAGGACGCCGAGCGGCGGCTGCGGGTGCTGGAGCACCACACCGAGCTGGGCGCCGGCTACCGGGTGGCGCTCAAGGACATGGAGCTGCGCGGGGCGGGGAACCTCCTCGGGCCGGAGCAGTCCGGGTTCGTCCACGCGGTCGGGTTCGACCTGTACCTGCGGCTCCTCGACGAGACCGTGAACCGGATGATGCGCGGCGACGCGGCCCCGCCGCCGCCGCCGACGGACGTCACGCTCGACCTGCCGAGCTACCTGCCGGACGACTACATCGCGGCGCCGGAGGTCAAGCTGGACCTCTACCGGCGCCTCGGGGCGGCGACCGTGGTGGACCACGTGGACGCCCTGCGCGACGAGATCCGCGACCGGTTCGGCCCCCTGCCGCCCCCGGCGGACGCCTACCTCGCCACCGCCCGGCTCCGGCTCCTCGGCGCCCCCCTGGGCGTCGAGGGGATTCTGGTGCATGGGAACGAGGCCCGTGTTAACTTCCGGGCCGACGCGATCCCGCGCCTCAAGCCCCTCGCGGCCGCCTTCCGGGACGTGCAGTTCCAGGTGGACGTGCGGCGTGTGCAGCCCCTGTCGCTGAAGCTGACGCGGCTCGGGGGCTCCACGCTCCTGGACGGGCTCGTCCGGGCGCTCCGGACCATTTCCCCCGACGCACGGTAGTACCCTCGGTTCCCCCCTCGCACCCGCCGCAATGACCCGCACCCGCCTGCTCCCCGCCGCCTTCGCCGCCCTCCTCGGCCTCACCGCCTGCGAGGGCCTGAAGGAGGCGATGACCGCCCACGTCGACGTCGTCGCCCGCGCCGGCTCCCAGGAGCTGTCCGTCTCGCACCTCGCCGAGCTCATCGGTCCCTCGGAGATCCCGCTCCAGGCCGAGGCCGTCCGCACCGTCGCCCAGCTCTGGGTGAACTACCAGCTCCTCGGCCATGCGGCCGCGCGCGGCGACTCGCTGTTCACCGACGCCGACGCCGACCAGGGGATGTGGTCCGCGATCGCCCAGATGCGGGCGCGGAAGTTCTATGACATCGTGGCCAAGCAGTGGGCCGCGAACCTCGACTCGACGAAGTTCGAGCAGGCGTACAACGACGGGGTCGTGCTCGCCGCCTCGCACATCCTGCTCAGCAAGCAGCCGGAGGGCGTCTCGCCGGAGACGAACGCGAAGGTGCGCGCCGAGGCCGAGCAGCTCGCGCAGCAGCTCAAGAACGCGACGCTCGAGCAGTTCGGCGCGGTCGCGCGCCAGCGCACGCAGGACCCGGGCTCCAAGGACCGGGGCGGCGACTACGGCGTCTTCCCGCGCGGCCAGATGGTCGCCGAGTTCGACCAGGGCATCCTGTCGGTGCCGCCGGGCGGCGTGACCGGTGTCGTCGAGACGCAGTTCGGCTACCACATCATCCGGCGCCACACCTTCGCCGAGGTGAAGGACCAGTTCGCCCGGGCGTACATGGAGTCGGCCGGGGCGGCGGCGGAGAGCACCTACTTCGCCGGCCTCGAGCGGTCGGCCAACGTGCAGGTGCGCGCGAGCGCGCCGAAGCTCGTGAAGGCGATCGCGGAGGACGTGGACTCGTACCGCGACGACCGCACCGTGATCGCGACGGCGCGCAACGGCGACCTCACCGCGGCCCGCCTCGCGCTCTGGATGGCGGCGTTCCCGGCGCAGACGCGGATGCGCCAGCAGGTCGTGAGCGCGCCCGACTCGATGATCCCGATGTTCGTGAAGGACTACGTGATGCGCAACGAGCTCCTGCTGCGGCAGGCGGACTCGGCGAAGATCACCGTGGACTCGGCCGAGCAGCGCCAGATCCGCGAGGCCTTCCGCGCCCGCGTCACCGAGACGATGAACACGCTCGGGCTCGCGCCGAAGCTGCTCGCCGACAGCGCCGCCGACCAGAACGCCCGCGAGCGGCTCGCCGCCACGCGCGTGGACGACTACATGGCGCGCCTCGTGCGCAACGAGGTGCAGTACGTGGACGTGGCCGAGCAGATCGCGCTCGTGCTCCGCGGCCGCTACGAGAGCCGGCTGGTGCCGGCGGGCGTGGACCGCGTGCTCGCCGAGGCGACGAAGATCCGCGCCGCGGCCGACTCGGCCCGCGCCGCGAGCCAGCCGCCGACCGCGGTGCCGTTCGGCGCCCCGCCGGCGGCCCCGACCACGCGTCCGCCGCAGCCGTGAGCGGACGCGTCGTGCGGGCCGCCCGCTGGCTGCTCGGCGCCGTCGCCGGCACCGTCCA
>JAIBBJ010000044.1 GCA_019694735.1 Gemmatimonadaceae bacterium
CGGTGCTCGCGCTGGCCGCACCGATGCTCCGCGGCCAGAGCGTACCGGCGTCTCCCGGACCGATGGGCGATGAGGTCCCCTGCACCGCACTCCGCTCGGCCCTCCACGGCGTGGTGCTGCTCGGCGCGCGGCTCCGTACGACGGGTGGCCCGCCCTGCACCTTGATGGAGGAGTACCGCGACTGGCTGGCGCGCAGCGACACCGTCGTCGGCGCGTCAGGCGACCGCAGCGTGCGGTTCACCGGCCGCGAGTGGGATTTCGCGGCCGCGGCGCTCCGCCTCGGTGCGCCGACGTGGTTCGTGCTCATCCGCGGCGACAGCCTGCCGCCCTCCGCCCCGGGCCTCGCACGCCGGCTGTTCCTCACCGCGTTCGCGGCCGAGCCCGGCCGCGCGCCCGCCAGACTCGGTTCCTGGTATGTCCTCGTCGACGAGGACTCCACCGCGCGCCAGCTCTTCCGCTCGCCGCTGACGGGGCGACGCCTGCACGCCGTGCTCGCGGACGCCGGGTCGCGCGTCTATGCGGTGGGCGGCGTGCGCCTCGATGCAGCGCGCGTGCGACGACAGCTGGCCGAGGCGGCGGCGCTGCGCCGGGCGCTCGGCTTCGACAGCCCGCTGCCGCGCGCCCGGTTCATCGTCGGCCCCGCGGGCGACAGCACCCTCGCGATGCTGGGCGTGGTCGGGATGCCCCGCGCCCTGTACGCGATGACGGTGCATCCCCCGCTCGCGGTGTTCCAGCCGCTGGGGGCGGACGGGGGGCTCGACGCGCACGAGCTGGTGCACGTCGCGACCTTCGGCCGCCGCGACGCGATCCCGCCGGCGGTCGGCGAGGCCTTCGCCATGCACCACGGCGGCGCCCATGGCCGCCCGTTCGCCGAGGCGTTCTGCGCGAACGGCACGATGCGCGCGCTCGACACGCTCACCACCGCCCAGCTCGACTCGGCGCTCGCCGGGGCGTGGTGGCGCGACCCACGTGCGGATGTCACCGGCTTCGCGCTCGGCCACGCGATGGGATGGTTCCTCGCCCGGCACGGCGACTCCACCTGGGTCTTCGCCGATGGTGCGCCCCCGGACGACCCGGACGCCCTGCGCTTCCTCGCGGCCCGCAGCGGCCTCTCGCGGGACGCCGCCGTCGCGGGCATCGTGGCGACGTTCAACGCGCGGCTGCGGGACTGCCGGGCGACAGCAGCCTCCGCGTCCCGGATCAGACGGCCATCGGGAGCGGCTGACGCTCCTGCACCGGGGTCCCGGTGAAGGTGGCCCCCGTCGTCCCGGTCAGCTCCACCGTCAGATAGCGGCCCACGAGGTCGGGAGTGCCGGAGACCAGCACGGTCTTGAAGTCACGCGACCGCGCCTGGAGGAGTTCCCCGCCCTTGCGCGCCTCCTTCTCGACGAGCACCTCCATCCGCTCGCCGAGCCGCCCGAGGTTCTTCTCGCGCGCGATGCCGCGGACGGTCGCGACGAGCGCCTCGTAGCGCGCGTCCACCACGGCCGCGGGAATCGTCCACTCGGGCGGCATCCGCGTCGCGGGCGTCCCTTCGCGGGCCGAGAACTTGAACGTGAACGCGTCGTCGAACCGCACGGCGCGGCAGAGCGAGAGCGTGTCGGCGAACTCCTCGTCGGACTCGGCCGGGAAGCCCACGATGATGTCGGTGGTGATGGCGAGGCCGGGGATCGCAGCCCGCAGCCGCTCCACGCACGCGAGGTAGTCCTCGCGGGAGTAGCGCCGCAGCATGCGCTTCAGCATCGCGGTCGAGCCCGACTGCATCGGCAGGTGCACGTGCTCGCAGACGGCCGGCGTCTCGGCCATCGCGGCGATCACGCGGTCCGAGAAGTCGTTCGGGTGCGGACTGGTGTACCGCACCCGCCGGATGCCGTCCACCGCCCCGACGGCCCGCAGCAGGTCCGCGAAGTCGGCACTGCCGTCGTGGTACGAGTTGACGGTCTGGCCCAGCAGCACGACCTCGGTGATCCCCTGCGCCGCGACCTCCTGCGTCTCGCGCACGACCTCCGCGAGCCGGCGGCTGCGCTCGGGGCCGCGCGTGGTCGGCACGATGCAGTAGGTGCAGCGGTAGTCGCAGCCGCGCTGGACCGGGATCCAGGCCTTGACGCCCTCGAAGCGGCGCGCCGTGAAGTCCTCGTAGTGCTCCTCGAGGTCGAAGTCCGTCGCCGTGGACCGCTCGCCGTTGCGCGCGCCCTCGATGAGTTGCGGGAGCAGACGGTACGCATCCGGCCCCACGACCAGCTGGACCCGGGTGTCGGTCTCGAGGAGGCGCGGGCCCAGCCGCTGAGCCATGCATCCCGTCACCCCGAGGACCGCGCCGGGCTTCAGGTCGCGGCGCAGCTCGCCGAGCCGCCCGATGACACGCTGCTCGGCGTTCTCACGGATCGCGCACGTGTTCACCAGCACCACGTCGGCCCCGACCGGCGAGTCAACGGGCGCGTAGCCCTCCGCCTGCAGCTTGCCGTACATCAGCTCCGAATCGCTGACGTTCATCTGGCAGCCATAGGTCTCGATGTAGACGGTCGACATCAGCAGGCGGGGGACTGGGGGGCGCTCGATGCGGGGTGCCCCGCGACGCGGGGGACGGGACGGGGGTCTCAGGCGAGGGCGGCTTCGGCGTGACGGGTGCGGGTGGCCACCATCTCCCCCGTCAGCTCGAGCCGGACGACGGCGCCTCGGGGGGCCGTGCTCGGGAGCCGCACGTGAAGATAGTCCTCCGTGAGGCCGGCTCGCAGGGGGGGCGAGGCGGCCGCATCCCGGGCGCTCGAAGAGGGGGTGCCGCGGACCGGCATCCCGGAATGCGGCTCCGCGCCCGCGTCGGGGCCCACGATCACCACGTCCGCCGGCCCGCCGATGCGGGAGCGGGCATACGCGGCGGCCTTGGCGTCGGCGAGTGCGCGCAGTTCGGCGGCCCGGGCACGGGTGACCGACGCGGGGACGGGATCCGGGAGGCGTACCGCGGCGGTGCCGGGACGGACCGAGTACGGGAAGACGTGCAGATGCGTGAACGGCAGGGCGCGCACGATCGCCAGGGTCTCGGCGTGGTCGGCGTCCGTCTCGCCGGGGAAGCCGGTCATCACATCCGCACCGAGCCCGAAGACGGCACGGCCGGCGGTGAGCCGGTCGATCGCCTCGGCGTACGCCCGCGCCGTGTACCAGTGACGCCCCATCCGCCGGAGTACCGCGTCGCTGCCGCTCTGCAGCGGCGCGTGGAGGTACGGGCAGACGCGGCCCCCGCCATCCCGCAGCAGTTCCGCGAGCGCACCATCCACCTCGGTGGCCTCGACGCTCGCCAGTCGGAACCGGACGCGGGGCACGCGCTCGACCAGCGTGCGGACGAGTACCCCCAGGGGTTGCCGACGCTCGCGGCCCCACGAACCGACGTGGATACCCGTCAGCACGATCTCGGGGTGATGCTCGGCGAGGGCGGTGGCCTCGTCCACCAGCACCGCGAGGTCACGCGACCGCTGCGCACCGCGCGCGAGCGTCGTCGCGCAGAACGTGCAGTGCTCATCGCAGCCCTCCTGCACCCGCAGCGTGGCGCGCGCGGTCGCATGCCGCCGGGCGGGCGCGACCGGCGCCGCAAGGCCGAGCGCCGCGGCGGTCGCGTCGAGATCCGCGCCCGGCACGACCGCCGTCACGCCCGGCAGTGCCGCGATGGCGGCGGGCGAGCGCGAGGCGGCGCATCCGGTGACGATCACGCGCGTGTCCGGCCGGTCGCGGGCGATGCGTCGCA